>JAZRFR010000071.1:0-13369 GCA_045643785.1 Eubacteriales bacterium
CCAAGGCTTACGTCACCGCCACCACTGCCAAGGTAACGGCTGTTACCGGTAAGGCCTACGGTGCCGCCTTCACCCTTATGGGCTCCCATGCTCTGGGCGCTGATCTTGCTCTGGCTCTGGAGGGATCCGTGATCTCGGTTCTGCCTCCCGAGACTGCCGTAGCCTTCGCCATGAATGACCAGATCACCGCTGATAAGTCCCGTGCAGAGGTGGAAGCCGAGTGGAAAGAGACCTAGGCCTCTCCCGTGGCCGCCGCCGAGTCCGGCCCTATTGATGATGTTATCCCCGAGGCCGAGCTTCGCGCCCGCATCACTTCCGCTCTCTACATGCTGGCCGAGAAGGCCGACGGTACCCCCGACCGCAAGCACGGCGTTCCCACGCTGTAAGGAGGTCGCTCCATGAAAAGAATTATCAGTCTGACCCTTGCGGTGTTGATGCTGGTCACCCTGCTTCTGACAGCGACATCCTGTGAGGTGTCTATGGAGGCCATGACGGGCTACACACAGCTGAGGGATCACCTGTCCGAGACGGCGGGAGACAATAAGCCCGTCGCCCTGGACCACCAAGCCGTCGGGCTCACCTCTGCTATGGTCAGCTCCGTGACCCTTGAGAGCGGAGATCCCAACAACGTCTGCGTCGTGGGCTACGCCAAGGCAGGGAACTACGTCCTGCAGCTCACCCTGATCCTGAACGGCTCCCCTGAAAAGGCCCGCGCCTACTACGAGGTGCTGAACGCCGCTGACGGCAAGGCCATCTCCACGGCCTACTCCACCGTGCTCCTCACCCACTATACCGGCGACGAGCTGGTGGCCTTCGAGTCCTTGGAGGGCATCACCCCCGTCACCGAGCTCACCAACCGCCAGAACGCCTCCGTGCTCCTCAACTCCATCCTGTTGGCCCTGGATACCTACATCACTAAGAATCTGGACATGAACCTCCACGACCTGGGCTTCATCGCTCTCTCGGACAAGTACATGGCCGACGTGGAACAGGCAGAGGTCGAGGAAGACCTGGGCGGTGCATTCTCCTCCGCCCGTCTCTCTAAGGCCGTGCTCATGATCGTTCAGGGTATGGGCATGGTGTTCCTGGTACTGGCCATCCTGTGGCTGGTGCTCTTGATCTTCAAGAAGGTATTCTATAAGGATCCCGCCAAGGAAGAGAAGAAGTCCAAGCCCGCCAAAACAGAAGCTCCCGCTCCCGTGGCTGCTCCTGTGGTGGAAGCTCCCGTTGCGGTCGCACCCGTTGCGGACGACGGTGCCCTGATCGCCGCCATTACCGCTGCCATCGCCGCTACCATCGAATCCGATCCCGCTCTTACCTCGCAGTTCGCCGGCGGCTTCCGCGTGGTCTCCTTCAAGAGGACCGAGAAGTCTCCCCGCAACCGCTGATCACTTGATATAAGAAAGGAAATTATCATCATGAAAAGATTTAACGTAACCGTAAACGGTGTTGCATACGACGTAACTGTTGAGGAGATCGGCGGCGCCGCTCCCGTAGCTGCTCCCGTGGCTGCCCCCGCCCCTGTGGCCACTCCTGCTCCCGCTGCTGCTCCTGCAGCCGCTCCCGCTCCCAAGGCTGCTCCTGCAGGTGCTGCAGGCTCTGTCGAGGTCAAGGCTCCCCTGCAGGGTACCGTCATGAAGGTGCTGGTCAAGCCCGGCGACTCTGTCAAGAAGGGTAGCCCCGTCTGCGTCATCGAGGCGCTGAAGATGGAGAACGACGTGCCCGCTCCCGCCGACGGCGTGGTGGCCTCGGTCAACGTCAAGAGTGGCGACAGCGTCAAGACCGACGAAGTGCTCCTGACTCTGAACTGATAGACCCTCCGCACACAGAATACATTGAAAGGAAGGTTTATCCATGTCCGAACTCATTCGTAGCTTGCTCAACTTTCTGACGGGCACGGGTATCTGGAAGGTGCTGTTCACCCCCACGGGCGAAGGTCACGGGCTTTTCGATCTGGCAGATTCGGGCTGGGCGTTTAACCCCACCGCCTGGCAGCTTCTGGTCATGTACGCCATTGTGGCCGCACTGATCTATCTGGCCATCGTCAAGAAGTTCGAGCCCCTGCTCCTGCTCCCCATCGCCGTGGGTATGCTGCTGACCAACATCCCCGGTGCTAACCTGTTCCATCTGGACTACTTCATCGCCGACGAGATCGACTTCGGTTTTATCCTCCACCACGGCGGATTCCTGGATCTCCTCTACCTCGGCGTCAAGCTGGGTATCTACCCCTGCCTGATCTTTGTGGGTATCGGCGCTATGACCGATTTTACTCCCCTGATCTCCAACCCCAAGTCTCTGCTCATCGGCGCGGGCGCCCAGCTGGGCGTATTCGTGGCCTTTGCCCTGGCGCTTCTGTCGGGTGTGTTTGATCCCAACGAGGCCGCCGCCATCGGTATCATCGGCGGTGCCGACGGTCCTACGGCCATCCTGGTCACCAAGACCCTGGCTCCGGCTCTGCTGGGAGCTATCGCCATAGCGGCGTACAGTTACATGGCGCTTATTCCCATGATCCAGCCCCCCTTCATGAAGCTGCTGACCACCGACAAGGAGCGCAAGATCAAGATGACCTCCCTGCGCCCCGTTTCCCAGCTGGAGAAGGTGCTTTTCCCCATCGTGGTGACCTTCGTGGTGGGCCTCATCGTCCCCGACGCGCTGGCGCTGGTAGGCTGTCTCATGTTCGGTAATCTGCTCAACGTTTGCGGCGTCACCGATCGTCTGTCCAAGACCGCCCAGAACGAGCTCATGAACATCGTTACCATTTTCCTGGGTATCTCGGTGGGTGCCACCGCCTCGGCCGCTAACTTCCTGCGCATCGAGACCATCCTCATCATCTTCTGCGGTCTGGCCGCCTTCTGCATCTCCACCATCGGCGGACTGCTGACCGCCAAGATCATGAACAAGGCCTGCGGAGGCACGATCAATCCCCTGATCGGTTCTGCCGGTGTTTCCGCCGTGCCTATGGCCGCCCGTGTTTCCCAAATGGTTGGTCAGAAGTACGACCCCACCAACTTCCTCCTCATGCACGCCATGGGGCCCAATGTGGCCGGCGTCATCGGCTCTGCCGTGGCGGCAGGTGTGTTCCTGTCTACGTCCGCGTAAGGAGGGCGCCGAGGGCCCTGCCCTGGGAACCCGCACGAAACCCTTTTTGAAAAAAGGGTTTCGTGGCTTCCCAAAAACTTTTCGGAAATTGTTTTTGGGTAATTACTGAAATCTTGAAAGGGAAAAAATATGAGCAAGGTAAAAATTACCGAAACCGTTCTTCGTGACTCCCATCAGTCCCTGATCGCTACCCGCATGACCACCGAGGAGATGCTCCCCATCCTGTCCGCCATGGACGAGGTGGGTTACCACTCTCTGGAGGCCTGGGGCGGCGCTACCTTTGACTCCTGCATGCGTTTCCTCAACGAGGATCCCTGGGAGAGACTGCGTAAGATCCGCAGCGCAGTGAAGAACACCAAGCTGCAGATGCTGTTCCGCGGCCAGAACATCCTGGGCTACCGCCACTACGCCGACGACGTGGTGGAGTACTTCGTGCAGAAGTCCATCGCCAACGGCATCGACATCATTCGTATCTTCGACGCCCTCAACGACCCCAGAAACCTGAAGACCGCTATCAACGCAACCATCAAGGAGGGCGGTCACGTCCAGGCGGCCTTCTCCTACACCACCGGCGCGGTCTACACTCTGGACTATTATGCTAAGTACGCCAAGCAACTGGAGGAGATGGGCGCTCACTCCATCTGTATCAAGGATATGTCGGGACTCCTCAAGCCCTACGATGCCTACGAGTTGGTCAAGACTCTGAAGTCTTCGGTCAACATTCCCATCCAGCTCCACACCCACTACACCGCAGGCTTGGCCTCTATGACCATTCTGAAGGCTGTTGAAGCCGGTGTAGACGTGATTGACACCGCCATCTCCCCCATGGCTCTGGGTACCTCCCAGCCTCCCACAGAGCCCATCGTGGCTACTCTCGCAGGCACGCCCTACGACACGGGTCTGGATCTCCAGAAGCTGGACAAGATCACCAAGTACTTCACCCCCCT
This sequence comes from Eubacteriales bacterium, assembly GCA_045643785.1. Taxonomy (GTDB): domain Bacteria; phylum Bacillota; class Clostridia; order Oscillospirales; family CAG-272; genus CAMEON01. The sequence continues at coordinate 4,047 of JAZRFR010000071.1, forward strand.
CCGCGAGAAGTACCTCAAGGAAGGCCTTATCGATCCCAAGGTGCTGAAGGTGGACGTCAACGCCCTTCTGTACCAGGTTCCCGGCGGTATGCTCTCCAACCTCATGTCCAAGCTCAAGCAGGCAGGGAAGGAAGAGAAGCTCACCGAGGTTCTGGAGGAAGTACCGCGCGTGCGTGCCGACGTGGGCTATCCTCCCCTCGTTACTCCTTCCTCTCAGATTGTTGGTACACAGGCCGTATTCAACGTGCTCATGGGTGAGCGCTACAAGACCTGCACCAAGGAGTTCAAGGACATCGTGCTGGGCAAGTACGGCAAGACCCCCGTGGCCATTGATCCTGCCTTCGCCAAGACCATCGTGGGCGACCAGACCCCCATCACCCACCGTCCCGCCGACGATCTCGCTCCCGAGCTGGATAAGCTTCGCGCCGAGATTCCCGCAGGCTATCTGGAGCAGGACGAGGATGTGCTGTCCTACGCTCTGTTTGACAAGGTGGCACTCAAGTTCTTCGAGTATCGCAAGAATCAGAAGTACGGCGTTGACGCCAACGCCGATGCTGCAAACGGCGTGCATACCGTTTGATCCATCATACAAAAAAACACCGCTCGTAATGAGCGGTGTTTTTCATTGGATACAGTATTATTCGTTTACCCGTATGGAGACAGCGCCCGGCAAACAGGATACTTCGATCGTGGTTCCTCCAATCGCCTCCTCACCGTCCAAAGACCAAGAAAGATTTTCTTCCAAGGTAACTTTCACTGACTTCGTGTGATGAAGCTCAATGAGCGGGCAATTATCAAAATCCTGGGACAGAAGCGCTGTGGCGATCTTATTCAGATCGGCGGCTGTTTTGGGATGATGGACCAAGAACAGTTCAAACAGACCGTCGGACATAGAAACGCGATCCACGGGAAGCTTGAACACGCCGCCTGCCGAGGTGGTATTGGTCACGGCGCCGAATACGTATTCACCCTCGCGGCGACTTCCGTTATCCAAGAGGAAGGATGCGCGCCGAGGGGTCAGGTTCGCCAGATCCTTGACGCCCTCCAAAAGGTACGCTACGTGACCAAAAATGTTCTTGGCAGCTTGGGACGTGGAATAGGATGCGGCGGTAAACGCGCCGAAGGATGCTATGTAGGAAAAATAGCGCGAGGGGTGAGCATCACCGCCAATGGGACGGAACAATCCGATATCAAGCGGCATTTCAGCATCGCCCACCGCGGTTCTTGCGGCACCTCGCAGGGAAGAAGATAACCCCATGCTCGCCGCAAAGTCATTGGTACTGCCGGCAGGAATATAGCCAAGGGCCGGCCGATTCTCAGCGGGAATCGTCAAAAGTCCGCTGATCGTTTCATTTAGCGTGCCGTCACCTCCGCAGCAAATGACGGTATCAAAACCCTCCCGTGATGCCGTTGAAGCCATTTGCGTGGCGTGTCCGCGGTGCATGGTGGGGACGACTGTTACGCGGCGTTCGGGATCGGGGTCACCGCCCAGAGTGGTGGCCGTCAGATTGCCAAAGGGGACAGGGAAGGGGGAGGGATTTTTGCTGGGTATTTCCTTTGGAGACATGCGGTAAAGCTCATCCAGAATCTCAAAAAGCCCCGTTTTGGTTTTCATACGGCCGGATACAGGATTGACGATCAAAAGGATATTACGACTCGGTTTCGGTTTTTCCGAAACATCCGATTCGTAGAAAGGAAGTTGAATGCTGTTTTCTTTCATTATGAACTCCTCAATTGCTCATAGTAGATGACGAAAAAGAAAGGGAACGGATGATTTCTCCGGCCATGATCAGACCCATGACCGAAGGAACAAAGGATACGCTGGCGGGAGCGGGTTTTCCGTTATCTCCGGGAATGTTGGAATCCTGCGGAGGTTCGTCTGACCAGACGCAGAGAAGTTTCTTTACGCCTCTTTTTTTCAGTTCTCTGCGCATAACGCGCGCGAGCGGGTCGATTTCGGTTTTGGAAATATCGCTGATACGGAATTGTTCGGGGTGGAGCTTATTCCCGGCGCCCATGGCCGCAATGATCGGAGTGCCTGCTGCATCACACCGTACGGCCAGTTCAAGCTTAGCGGCGACTGTGTCCACACAGTCGGCTACGAAGTCGAAGCTCGACAAATCAAAGCGGTCTGCCGTTTCGGGAAGATAGAACATTTCATGAGCCTCTACAAAGCAAGCCGGGTTAATATCACGGATGCGCTCGGCCATGACTTCTACCTTGGGACGGCCGACGGTGGAGTGAAGGGCGACGGCCTGGCGGTTAATATTGGAAAGAGAGACAGTATCTTTGTCCACCAGAATTATGTGTCCTACACCGGCGCGCGCCAACGCTTCTGCAAGATGACCGCCTACCCCGCCAATACCGAATACCGCTACATGGGCGGCGGCAAGACGGTTTACACCTTCTTCGGAAAGAAGGGCAACGGTACGCGTATGTTCTTCGGGAATGGGTCTTTGCATAGTCGTACTCCTTTTATGTAACACCATTATATGCTGTAATTGTGAATGCCATATATTATTTTATCATATCTTTGGTGAAATTTCAAGATACTTCTTTACAAATTCGTTGAAATAGAGTATAATATAGAAAATGTACGTAATCAAAAAGGAGAACCCCCTATGAGATGGAAGAAAGAAGAGTCCTATTTCAAGGAAACAACGGCATCGTCCGAATTGATATTTGGCGGTAAGGTGCTTCACGTATACAAAGATATCATAAATCTCCCCGATGGGAAGCAGAGTATGCGGGAATATTGCAAGCATAACGGCGCAGTTGCCGTCGTTCCCCTTACTCGTGAAGGGGAAGTGGTCTGCGTTCGTCAGTACCGCTACGCTCTGGATCGGGTGACACTTGAGATTCCCGCCGGCAAGTTTGATTATATCGGTGAAGATCACCGCGAAGCCGCTCTTCGTGAACTCCGCGAGGAAACAGGCTATACCCCCGGAAAACTTACTGATATAGGCGCTTTGTCCACTTCTCCCGCTCTTTTGACCGAGATCATTTATATGTATCTGGCCGAAGATATGACCGAAGGGGAGACTGATCCGGATCCCGATGAATTCCTGGAGATCGTCAAGATCCCCTTGGAAGAAATGGTGGATATGATCATTCGGGGAGAGATCCAGGATGCCAAAACCCAGGCGGCGGTCATTAAGGTTTGGGCTATGAAACAAAAAGAAAAGCGAGAAAGGGATTGACAGTACCATGAAAGATGAATTCAAGAACGTACGAAATGATTTGGGTACGCTGAAAACAGAGGGGCGCAATCAAAACACCTTGCACATTGACAAAATGACCACGCTCGAAATGATGACGGTCATGAATAACGAAAATCGCGTGGTTGAGGACGCCATTGCTACCCAGCTTTCTGAAATTGCCGCCGCTGTGGATATCATTGCCGAGCGCCTGAACGCAGGAGGGCATCTCATCTATATTGGCGCAGGCACGTCGGGGCGTCTTGGCGTTGTAGACGCATCGGAGTGTCCCCCTACCTTCGGTGTGGATTCCCGTCTTGTCCGCGGCATTATGGCAGGCGGTGAGGGAGCTATGTTCCGCGCTGTAGAAGGGGCAGAAGACGATGAAGTCCGTGGTGCCGAGGAACTGCTCGCCGATGGTGTGTTGGCAGGCGACGTTGTCGTTGGTCTGTCTGCCTCGGGCGGTGCGCCCTACGTACTGGGTGCTCTCAAAAAAGCGCGTGAGATTGGTGCGATTCCCTTGGGTATTACCTGTAACCCTGATAGCCGTATGCATGCCGTTTGTGACGTGACCATTGCTCCCTACGTTGGGCCGGAGGTTATCACAGGATCCTCCCGTTTGAAAGCAGGCACTGCCCAAAAGCTTGTGCTGAACATGCTCTCGACGGGTGCCATGATCAAGACAGGGAAGGTCGTTGGCAATCTGATGATCAACGTCCGTCCCACCAACGCGAAGCTCCGTGACCGTTGCATCCGTATTCTTATGGAACTGGGAGACTGCGACCGCGATACAGCTACAACTCTCATCGATAAGTATGGTGATATTCCAAAATCTCTTGCTGAACTGGAAGGAAAGCAAAAATGACTCGTTATGCAGTTGGCTTGGTTGCATGTGTTTTTTTTGCATTTCTCTATCCATATTTCCGTATCGAAATATTTGATGAACTACAGTCACGTGGCATCCGCACTCGCGACATACGGCAAAAACTCAAAGGTATAAGGAACTTTTGGTTCTATACCGAAGTGGATGCGGCCTACGGACTTGGACAGTATGGAAAAATGATTTGCGCGTATCCTATTGTCTTTTGTTGGGTAGTTGGTTTTCACATTTTCCTTGGATGGTGGGATTTTCTTGCCGTCCTCGATATTGGTGTCATAATCCTGTTAACAGCCCTTTGTTCTTTGCTCATCCTGTATACCCGCTTTCGTGTCAATCTCCGTCTCTTTGGGAGCCGTTTTCTTCTTCTTGGTCGGCATGTTCGTAAGAACAGGAAGGGACTGATTTTGGAAAAAAACCACTATTCTACCGTCTTTGATCTGATCTGTACGGCCTTCCCTTGGATTTTTTCCACCCTTATGGTGCTTTTTGAACGAAACGGATTATAAATTAGATTATAAAAATAACAATGATAAGGAGAAATCATTATGAACCTGCAAGGTAAAGTCATCAATGTCCTTGGCGACAGCATCACCCAAGGAGTGGGCACCACCGCCCCCGAACATATCTACCATGCCGTGATGGCTAAAATGGTAGGCGCCAAAGAAGTGCGTAATTTCGGTCTCAGTGGCACCCGAATTGCCAAGCAAAACGGCCCTGACTTGTGGGGCGCTCCCTTTACCGAGCGCTACCTGGATATGCCGGACGATGCAGACCTTGTGCTGGTATTCGGAGGCACAAACGATTACGGACATGGAAACGCTCCCTTTGGAACCTTCGGTGACCGTACGAATGACACCTTCATGGGTGCCTGTCACTTTCTGTTCTCGGAGCTGATCAAGAAATATCCGAACGCGCGCATCGTGATCATGACTCCCCTGCAGAGGTCCTTCGATCAGAATCCTTCGGCTAACAGCGGAAAGCCTCTCATTGATTACGTGGATGCAATCATTGAGGTAGCCGCCCACTACTCTCTCCCCGTCCTTGACCTCTATCGCACGGCGGGTATCTGCCCTCGGATTCCCGAGCAGCTTACCATGTTCATGCCCGACGGACTCCACCCCAGCGATGCCGGTGCATACCGCATTGCAGAGCGCCTGGCGGCATTTTTACAGGCATTATAAGTACGTATCTAATAAATGCTACCAACGCTACCAATAGGAAAGGAATCTTATTATGAGCAAAAATATTTACTGCGGTCGCGGCAACCACATTCCTTACGACGAGTATATGGATGTCATCAATGTCAGCTTTGGCTTTACCACCCCCGAAACACAGTTTTTAGGACTTCTCCCTAAGTGCTACCGGGAGCAGTACCGCCCCCAGGATCAGAACTACGTGGTGACCGAGGACGGCGTACTCACTACCGCTGTGGGCGCCTACGATCACGAGCTGATCGTTTGTGGCCGCACGTTGCCCTGCCGTGGTATCGGTAACGTCGCCGTTCATCCCGACCATCGCTCCAAGGGTTACATGAAGGATGCCATGCACGCCGCCTTGAATGATATGATCAAAGACGGTATTGTGCTGTCTACCTTGGGCGGCCGCCGTCAGCGTTATCTGTACTTTGGTTACGACAAGGCCGGCCCCGTATACCGTTACCATATTTCCCGTGACAATATCCGCCACGTCTACGGCGATTTGACTGCGCCTTATGCCGTCCGCGAGGTCACCGATCCTGCTGACCCCGTCATCGATGCTATTCTGACTCTGAATCGGCAGAATCCCGTGATCCCCGTTCGTCCCCGTAATATGTATCTGGATATTGCCAACACTTGGAAAGCAAGACTCTTGGTCGTAGAGGACGGCGACCGCTTTGTGGGCTATTGTGTCATGGATCGGGGTAACTCGATCTCTGAGGTGCAGGTTGTAGCTGATAGCGAGTTCATGCTCTTTGTGCGCTCTATCTTCGGTTTTTTGGGTGAGGGCTTTGGTATCACGCTTCTGCCTCATCAGATCAGTTACCGATCTGACCTGACCCCCATTGCCGAGGGTATGGAGTTGGGTCATGCCATGCACTTTAACGTACTCAATTACCGTGTTGCAACAGATGCATTCCTGGCCTTGAAGCTCACGTATGTGACTTTACCCGACGGGGAAGTAACCCTTTTGATTCACGGCTATGCCGGTGACGAACGCATACGTGTGTCTGTTCAAAACGGTGAGCCTGTGGTTGAATCTGTCGACGAAAGCATTCCTGCAGATTATGAGCTTTCCCACGCCGAAGCCCTTTCCTTCCTGTTCTCTCCCATTTCTCCTCTGCGCGAGATGGCCAATGATCTCTGCAAGCTTTGGTTCCCGTTGCCCATGTGTATGCGCCGTGCGGATGAGGTTTAAAAATCATAGCAGAATTCTAATCTCGCAATATACAAAAAAGGGTCGGCTTTTCATAGCTGATCCTTTTGTCATTTTCTCATCTTAACGCATATGATGTGGAAAACGGAGGCGTACTATGACTTTATCCAGGCTGTTTTCACGTTGTGTAAACCGCGATTACATTCGCACTCCTCTCTCTGCTGATTATGCTTTTGACCTTGTAGAAAGCCGGCTGACCGTGTATTTTCAGGACTCCGACGGTGTTATGGATTGGTTGCACAACCTGAATTTTCCGGCCGCTGCCTATAAGCGAGCGGGGAAGACCGTTTGGTATGCCCACGGCGGTTTTTTGAAGGTCTGGAAATCGCTTATACTGCGCATGGAGCCTCTGATCGCCGATCTTCGTGTAAAACAGCTCACCGTCGTAGGGTATTCACACGGCGCCGCGCTGGCTGTTTTCTGCCACGAATACGCGTGGTTTCACCGACCTGACCTGCGTAATACCCTCGTAGGGTATGGCTTCGGCTGTCCGCGGGTGGTATGGGGATCTCTGTCCACCGAAATATATGACCGTTGGAAAGGGTTTACGGTCATCCGTAACCGTGAGGATATGATTACCCATCTTCCACCGTCTGTTTTTGGTTATCGCCACGTGGGCACTCTTTTGGAGATTGGAGAAAAAGGGAAGTATTCCGTTATTGATGCTCATCGCCCCGAGAATATCCGCCGTGAACTCCGAGCATACGAAGCAGGGGTATATAAGAGTTCGTGAAATGAAAAATGAAGGACTACGTAGAGAAAAATGCAAAAAGCCCTTGACAAGAGAATCGTATTGTGCTATAATACATCCATCAAAACCGAGGACGAAGAAGAGTAGCGCGTACAAAGCCGGAAAAGAGAGCCGCCGATGGTGGGATGGCGGTACGGTCTCCGCGTGAATGGACTTCGGAGGGCAGACCGAAACCTGACGGGGAGTAGTGACTGACGGGATGCGTACCCGTTATCAAACGCGGCATATATCGTATGCTATAAGTGGAGTTTTTACTAACTCAATTTGGGTGGCACCGCGGATTCGTTTGAATTCGTCCCGAAACAAAGTTTTGACTTTGTTCGGGGCTTTTTGTTTGGTCCCGAAAGGGAGGCCTTATGTTCAAATTCAGAAAAAACGGACGTCGATGGTGACCGTTATAACCGTTATGACCGTTATGACCGTTGTGGCCGTGTTTGCCCATCTACCATCAATTTCAAATACATGTATACAGGAGAAATAACCATGAGCGCACAAGAAATGAAGAAAGAAATTCCTTACAAGATATACATCAGCGAAGCAGATATGCCCAAGGCGTGGTACAACCTCCGCGCCGATATGAAGAATAAGCCCGCGCCTCTGCTCAATCCCGAGACCCTGCAGCCTATGACCTACGACGATCTCCGTCCTGTTTTCTGTGATGAACTCATCAAACAGGAGCTGGACGACACCACACCCTACGTGGAGATCCCCGAGGAGATCCGCTCCTTCTACAAGATGTACCGTCCCGCTCCCCTGGTGCGCGCTTATTGCCTTGAGGAGAAGCTGCAGACGCCTGCAAAGATCTACTACAAGTTTGAGGGTAATAACACTTCGGGTTCCCATAAGCTCAATTCGGCTATCGCTCAGGCCTACTACGCCAAGAAGCAGGGGCTGGACGGCGTCACCACCGAGACAGGCGCCGGTCAGTGGGGCACCGCCCTGTCCATGGCTTGTGCGTACTTGGGGCTGGATTGCCGCGTGTACATGGTCAAGGTCAGCTACGAGCAGAAGCCCTTCCGCCGCGAGGTCATGCGTACCTACGGCGCGCAGGTTACGCCCTCTCCCTCCACGACTACCGAAGTCGGCCGCAAGATTCTGGAGAAGCATCCCGGTACGGGCGGTTCTCTGGGCTGCGCTATCTCTGAGGCCGTTGAGGCCGCAGGAACGCTGGGTAACTACCGTTACGTGCTGGGTAGCGTGCTGAACCAGGTCATGCTCCACCAGTCCGTCATTGGTCTTGAGGCGAAAATCGCTATGGATCAGTATGGAATCAAGCCCGATATCATCATCGGTTGTGCCGGTGGCGGTTCCAATTTGGGTGGTCTGATCGCCCCCTTCATGGGTGAAAAACTCCGCGGCGAGGCCGACTACCGCTTCATCGCCGTCGAGCCCGCCTCCTGCCCCAGCCTGACCCGCGGTAAGTTCGCATACGACTACTGCGATACCGGTATGATCTGCCCTCTGGTCAAGATGAAGACCCTGGGAAGCAACTTTATCCCCGCACCCAACCACTCGGGCGGTCTGCGCTACCACGGCATGAATCCCATCCTGTCCCAGCTCTACGCCGATGGACTCATGGAGGCTACCACCGTTAAGCAGACCGAGGTCTTTGAGGCCGCCGAGTACTTTGCCCGCGTGGAGGGTATTCTGCCTGCTCCCGAATCCAGCCACGCCATCCGTGTGGCTATGGACGAAGCCATCAAGTGTCGTGAGACCGGCGAGGAAAAGACCATTCTCTTCGGCTTGACGGGTACGGGTTACTTCGATATGGTCGCATATGAAAAATTCAATAACGGCCAGATGACGGACTATGTTCCCACCGACGACGACCTTGCCGTAGGCTTTGCAGGTCTTCCCGAGATAAATCTGTAAAAACACAATTTCCCCGCTCCTTGAAATCCATCGGGAGCGGGGAAGCACCGCAAAAATTTTTACTTTTTTTCAAAAAGCTATTGACTTTTCCTGCCTGATATGCTATAATATCAATGTTGCGGAAGCGTAGCTCAGCTGGTTAGAGCGCACGGTTCACATCCGTGAGGTCATGGGTTCGAGCCCCCTCGTTTCCACCAAATAGAAAGCCCAG
>JAZRFR010000072.1:0-6347 GCA_045643785.1 Eubacteriales bacterium
TCTTCTTCTCGTTCTTCTTAGCCTTGTACTTCAGAACGTAGATCTTCTTAGCCTTACCGTTCTTCAGTACCTTGCCGGTGACGGTAGCACCCTCAACGACGGGAGTGCCGACCTTGAAGCCTGCGTCGGTGGACAGAGCGGCTACGGGGAAGGTAACCTCTGCGCCCTCTTCGACATCCAGCTTCTCGACAAAAATGATGTCCTGCTCGATGACCTTGTACTGCTTTCCGCCTGTAGTAATAACAGCAAACATGAAAAGCACCTCTTTTCTTAAGACTCGCTATGGGGGCGTCACCGCGATTTCACGGCACACTTAAAAAGCCCCTTTTAAGCGGCAAATTATTATAACATAATTTCGCTTTGTTGTCAATAGATTTTTCACTTTTTTTCATGACATTTTCACCAAAAAAGCATCCCGCAAGACCATGGATCTTGCGGGATATGTGCATAAAGCCAAATGAAATCACTCGATCTCAAACATCTTATTAAGCAACTTTTCAGCCGATCTCTGATTCGACTTATAGTAGGTTGCGTAAGCAGGTCTGTTGGCGGAAATGTGGTGAGGCAGAGCGTACAGCAGGCAGTCCATCTGGCTGGAGGAGGAGGAGAATACCAGACCAACGTCGGATACCTGACCGTCCCAAACCAGACGCAGCATCTCAACGTCCTCGGGAGCGTCAGCTACCTTGGAGCCCAGCAGGGTCTCGTAGAAGGCGGTGGTTACGGGCTCGGAGAACCAGGCCAGCATTTCAATGACGTCACCGACCATTTCCTCGTCCTCCACGGTGGTGGGGATACCCAGAACGCCGTTCCAGCTCAGAGTCTGGTACTTCTCCTGGTTGGAATCCCACAGAGGATAGGGCAGAACGCCAACCTTTACTTCTTCTTCCTTGGTGGTAACCAGACCGTAGTTGTTGACGATCTCGAACAGAACGCGGTTGGACTTCAGAGGCAGAGCAGTGGTGTTGGGGTTGCCACCGCCGATGCCGGCAGGAGCGTAGCAATAGGTGGACTCAGCGTTCATGAAGTTGAAGAGCATCTCGTCCAGCTTGACGATCTTATCTGCGTTATCCACCATGGGAGAAACGTAGAACTCACCGTCGCTGTTTCTCTTGACGATCGGGATATTGGCAGCGTGCTGGAAGGAAATCAGGGGCACCCAAGCAAAGCAGGAGAAGCCGTAGGTATCCTGATCGTCCCATTTGCCGTCGCCGTTATCGGCGCTGACCAGGGCGGAGTACTCGATGAGCTTGTCCAGAGTCCACTGCTTGTTGCGGACCTGCTCGTAGAGATCGCCGATGGCAGACTTATAGTCCTTGACCATGTCCTTGTTGAAGCCGATCATGTAGCAGTTGGCCAGACAGAAGTCGTTGTAACCGCAGTACATCCTATCGTTGATGGACAGATCCTCCATCAAACCGTAGTTCCAGTAATCTGCCTCCAGCTGAATGCTGTCAAAATCCTGGAAATCGCGGAGGTAGTTGCTGGTGATCAGGTTAGCGACATCCATATACACGTGAGTCATAACCATCTGATAGGTATCGTCATTCGTGGAAATGGAGTTCTTCAGAGGAGTGGTATAATCCTGGAAGCCACCGCCGTTCTCGGCAATGATTTTCACACCCAGATACTCTTCCACGTTGAGGGCACGCTCATAGACCTTGTCGTCCATGTCGTTACCGGGACGACGCTTGTCTTCCTCAATAAAGAAGTAACCCTCGTTGAAGGTGTCCGCGCAGTAGATCACCGTGAATTCGGCATCGTAGTTGTTTTTCTGTACCGTAGGAGCGCGCTCGGTCTCGCCCTCGGTAACGTTTTCTCCGACGGTCTCTTGACCTGCGGGGTCGTCTACAACCTCGCCGCAAGCAGCCAGCATGGGCAGAACCATGACCGCAGCCAACAGAAGCGCCAGAATTTTAATCGTGACTGATTTCATCATATCAGCCTCCCTTCTTATAGTTACGGGTATTATACTACATTTCACGTTCCTTTTGATTTAATTATCTCGTTTTGCGATAGTAAACAATGTATGAAGAGATGCACAATCCATCCGCGCAACGCAAAAAAGGGCAGGTAAACCTGCCCTTTTGGGATAATACAATCATTTGAGGAACCCGTTGATGATCTGCTCCTCGGCCTCCTTCTCGGTGAGTCCCAGGGTCATGAGCTTGATGAGCTGCTCGCCTGCGATCTTGCCGATGGCGGCCTCGTGGATGAGGGAGGCCTCAGTATGGTTGGCCTCGATCTGGGGGACGGCTACCACCTTAGCGGCGTCCATGATGATGGCGTCGCACTCGGTGTGACCCGAGGAACGGGCATTGCCGTTGACCTTGGAGTAGAAATACTGTCTGGAATCCTCCTTGGCCACCGAGCGGGAGACCACGTGGCATCCGCAGTCCTCACCGTCCAGATCCACCTCGAAGTGGGTCTCGGCAAACTGGGTGCCGTGGGTCATGATCTTCTCGTGGATGATGAGGGTGGAGCGATCACCCAGCTTGGCCTTGGTCATTCTGTTGGTGGAATCCACGCCCTTGATCTGGGCGGTTTCCATCTCCATGTAGGAGCCCTCGGCCATCTCCACCTCGGTGGTGGGATTCATGATGCGGCCGCCCTTGCCGTCGCCGGAGCCGTAGTGCTTCTCGACGTACTTGATCTTGGCGTTCTTGCCCACGAAGAAGCGGTGGATGCCGCTGTGCTCGCTGTCGCCGTCGCCGGCGTTGTGGATACCGCAACCGGCTACAATGGTCACGTCGCAATCGGCACCGATGTGGAAGTCGTTGTAGACCAGCTCCTTGAGACCCGTCTGGGAGAGGAGCACGGGGATGTGCATACTCTCGTTCTTGGTGCCGGGCTGGATGTAGATATCGATGCCGGGGACATCGGTCTTTTTGACGATCTGGATGTGCTCGGAGGAATTCTTCCCTTCAAGCTTTCCGTTGATGCGGAGGGAGTAAGCGCCCTCAGGCATTTTATGCAGGTCGGCGACCTGGGCAAGCAGTTCTTTCTGGATGGGGTCTAAGCCTTTACGTTCAGCCATGGTCAAACCTCCTTTTCGTTCTTGGGCGCGGCGGTGTAGCGGCAACCGGCAGATGCGTGGAGCAGCTCGGGGAGGATCTCCTCCTTGGTGCCCACGGCGCTGACACGGCCACCCGCGATGACCACTACCTTGTCGGCGATGTCCAGGATGCGCTCCTGGTGGGAAATGATGAGGATGGTACCGCTGGTACGCTCGTGCATTTTCTTGAAGACCTCGATGAGATTCTGGAAGCTCCAGAGGTCGATACCCGCCTCGGGCTCGTCGAACACCGAGAACTTGGTGCCTCTTGCGTTGATCATGGCGATCTCGATGCGCTTCAGCTCACCGCCCGACAGGGATGCGTTGACCTCACGGCCCACGTACTCCTTGGCGCAGAGTCCCACCTCGGCCAGGTACTCGCAGGCCTCGCCCGTGGAAAGCTTCTTCCCTGCCGCCAGAGAGATCAGATCCTTGACGGTAATGCCCTTAAAGCGGACGGGCTGCTGGAAGGCAAAGCTGATGCCCTTATTGGCACGCTCGGTGATGGACAAATTGGTAATATCCTCGCCGTCCAGGATGATCTGACCCGAGGTGGGGGTGATGATACCCGCAATGATCTTGGCGAGGGTGGATTTACCGCTTCCGTTGGGGCCCGTGATGGCCACGAAGCGGTCGTCGACGGTAAGATTCACGTCCGTCAGAATGTCGGTCTGCCGCACCTTGCCCGAGGGCAGGGTCTCGGAGACGGAATAAGAAATATTTTTCAGTTCCAACATATTCATTCGTTCCTTTATCTATTAACTGTATTTCAACGTTAGGTATCATGGTTTCCTAACATAGTAGTATAACACAAAATCTCGTATTTTGCAACAGGTTTGGCGAAAATTTTTCCAAAATCACACTATTTTTGTCGCAATTAAGTCACTCCTATGCCCCCTCCTTCACGGTTTCGGCGAGCTTTTGGGTGTTTTCGTCAATCCTGCCAGTTTTTACTGGTAATTTTTGGTAATATTTAATTTCACAGAACCCCTTGCAAAAATTACCAATTTATGGTATTATTATGTCATGCAAATAATTTCCATTTTTTACCAAATCAGGAGGATACAGAACATATGGAATACCACGATACCCGCATACTCATCGCCGACGAGAATCCCGCAGGCCGCGCCCAGCTCCGCGAGGCCCTGAACCGCGCCGGCTACCGCCACATTGAAGAAGCCACGGGCGGCGACGATGCCATCAGTAAGATCGAGCGCACCCATCCCGATATCGCCATCATTGACATCTGGCTCTCCCAGCTGGACGGCATCGGTGTTATCCGCGCCTGCCGCAATCTGGATTTTCGGTCGGATCAGCCTCCCATATTCATCATGACCTCCCCCGTGGCCAATCAGAATATGTTCATTCAAGCATCGGGCGCGGGGGCGGCGCTATGCCTCATCAAGCCCATCCGCACCGACAGCCTTTTGGAGCATATGGACGAGCTTCTCAGCATCCGCAACGGCGCGGCGGGCAACAGTCTCCCGCTTCCCGTGACCGAGCCCGACGACATTGAGACCCAGGTAACCCAGATCATCCACCAGATCGGCGTTCCCGCCCACATCAAGGGCTACCAGTATCTCCGCACCGCCATCCTCCTGACCGTCAAGGACTCGGATATCATCAATTCGGTCACGAAAATCCTCTACCCTTCTGTGGCCAAGAAGTATTCCACCACCACTTCCCGCGTGGAGCGCGCCATCCGCCACGCCATTGAGGTCGCGTGGGATCGCGGCGACGTGGATACGCTCAATTCCTACTTTGGATACACGATCCAAAATAATCGCGGAAAGCCCACGAATAGCGAATTTAACGCCATGATCGCGGATAATCTGCGTTTGAAGTATAAGCTGCGGTAACCATAACAGAAAACTCCCGATTTATCGAGTTTTAAGCCGATAAATCGGGAGTTTTTTATAAAAGGCTTTACAAATCCGGAAAAATGTGCTATACTAAACACTACGACGGGACGAATCTTGACGATTCGTGAACATTTTTGTCGAAGTAAATGAAATTACGCACACTATAATAAGGAGAAAGCCATGAAAAACACTTTGAAGTTTACCCTGACACTTGGCATCCTCGTTTTGGCGCTGGTGCTTGCATCCTGCCAATCCCTGCTGGAGCCTCTGCCCTCCGAAACGACCGCCGAGGAGTCCGCCGCAGAGCCTGAGGCTACCGTAAAGCCTACAGAAACCGCCAAGCCCGGTGAAACCGCCGAACCCAGCGAAACGACCGAACCCGGTGAAACCGCCGAGCCCGAAACCACCGAGCCCGAGTTGAACATTCCCAAGCAACCTCTGTCTGCCCTGGTGGCCAACGCAGGAACCGTATTCAAGCTTCACGATCCTACGCTTCAGGTTTACAGCAACACCATGGGTGACTACCGCGTTCACCTGGGTATTGACGTAGCCACCGACATGAACGCCGAGGTCTACGCCCTCTACGACGGAACCGTGGAAAAAAGCTGGGAGGATACCCTGATGGGCCATTGCCTGGCCATTAACCACGGCAACGAACTCTACTCCATCTACAAGAACCTCTCCGGCTCCTACCCCGCAGGCGTGGAGGCCGGTGCCAAGATCCAGGCCGGACAAGTTCTGGGCTACGTGGGAGATTCCGCCATAGTGGAAATGGCCGACGAGCCTCACCTGCACTTTGAAATGTCCCTGAAAGGCCTGTCGGTCAATCCCGCTGATTATCTGGAGGGCATCCAGGCGCCCGAGCCCGACGAGCCCGAAACCGCCGAGCCTACCCCCGAGAACCCCGAGATCAGCTTCGATAAGCAGCCTCTTTCCTCTCTTGTGACCAACGGAAGTATCTTCAAGCGTCACGATCCCCATAACCAGGTTTTCAGCAACACCATGAACGACTACCGCATTCACCTGGGCATTGACGTCACCACCGACATGAACGCCGAGGTCTACGCCCTCTACGACGGCACCGTGGAAAAACTCTGGAACGACCCCATGATGGGCCATTGCCTGGCCATTAACCACGGCAACGAACTCCTCTCTATCTACAAGAACCTCTCCGGCTCCTACCCCGCAGGAGTGGAGGCCGGCGCCAAGATCCAGGCCGGACAAGCCGTGGGCTACGTGGGAGACTCCGCTATGATCGAGATCGCCGACGAGCCTCACCTGCACTTTGAAATGACCCTGAACGGCCTGTCGGTCAATCCCGCTGATTATCTGGAGGGCATCCAGGCACCCGAGCCCGACGAGCCCGAAACCGACGAGCCCCCCCCCCCGGACCCCCCCAACCGCGTTCGTTAGCAGCCCCCTTTCCCTCT
>JAZRFR010000073.1:0-2305 GCA_045643785.1 Eubacteriales bacterium
TTTGTGAAGTGCTTGCACTTCGCTTTTCATCTCGACAGGGAGAGAAAAGTACATAACAAACCCACCGACAAACCCAAATCTGTAATCATTTTTGTATATAGATATAACGAGGTGACATTATGAATCACAGAAACGGTATGAACGGATTTCCGAATTTTGCGGGGCTGCTTAGCCGCCGTCCGCAGGCGTGGGCTACGGTGCAGGGAAGCGCTCGATACCCCTCCGTCTACGGAACCGTGCGGTTCTATCAGACCACTTACGGTGTCGTGGTGACGGCCGAGATCATGGGGCTGCCCGACACGGATGACCCCTGTGAGCGCCCTATCTTCGGGTTCCACATTCATGAGGGCGGTTCGTGCACGGGGAACGCAAGCGATCCCTTTGCCGACGTGGGGATGCACTACGATCCCGACGGGTGCCCTCACCCCTACCACGCGGGGGATCTGCCGCCCCTGTTCGGAGCGGGTGGATATGCGTACGCGGTTTTCCTGACCGATCGGTTTACGGTGGATGAGATCCTGGGCCGCGCGGTGATCCTCCACGGCTCACCCGACGATTTTACGACACAACCTTCCGGAAACGCGGGAGAGAAGCTGGCGTGCGGGATGATTCGGAGATAGCAGAGCACATACAAAAACCGGGGTGCTGCCGTTGATGCAACACCCCGGTTATTTGGGAAAGCTTTACTTGATGGGCGCGGGAACCACCTGAACCTTCAGGACGTCGGTGGTACCGCTCTCGCCGGTGCCGCCGGCGGTGACCACCACGCGGTCGCCGGCCTTGACGTAGCCGAACCGCTTGGCGCAGTCTACGGCGTGGGTGACCAGGACGTTGGTGTCGGGCTGGTAGATGGCGGGAATGGGGTAAACGCCCCAGCAGAGAGCCAGCTGGTTGTAGGTCTTTTCGTCGGGAGTAGCCGCCACGATGGGCTCGGCGGGACGGAACTTGGACAAATGCTGGGCGGTGTAGCCCGAGCGGGTCACCGTCAGAATGGCCGCGGCGTGGAGATCGCGGGCGGTGGTGCAGGCCGCGTCGCAGATGGCGTTGGTGGCGTCGCCGTAGTCCAGATCGCGAGCCGCGAAGGCGCGGTATGCTCCGATCTCAAAGGCATCCTTCTCGGCCTGGGCGGCGATTCTGCCCATGACCTTGACCACAAGGGCGGGATGATCGCCCATGGCCGTCTCGCCCGACAGCATGACGGCCGAGGTGCCGTCGAATACGGCGTTGGCCACGTCGGTGATCTCGGCACGGGTGGGGGTGGTGTTGTGAATCATGGACTCCAGCATCTGGGTGGCGGTAATGACGATCTTACCCGACTGGTAGCAGCGGCGGATGAAGCGCTTCTGCAGACCGGGGAGGCGCTCGTAATTGACCTCTACGCCCATGTCGCCGCGGGCGACCATGATGCCGTTGGCCTGCTTCAGGATCTCCTCGAAGTTATCAATGCCCTCGGTGTTCTCGATCTTGGCGATGATGCGGATGTTGTGGCCGCCGTAGTAGTCCAGATAGTTGCGCATGGCGATGACGTCGTCGGCGGAGCGCACGAAGGAGGCGGCGATGTAGTCCACGTCGTTTTCCACACCGAAGCGCAGGTCGGCCATATCCTGCTCGGACAGGTAGGGAATATCCAGGTGTACACCGGGCACGTTGACGCCCTTGCGGTTGGTGAGGTGACCGCCCGTGACCACAACGCAGACCACGTCGGTGTCGGTCAGCTCCTTCACGGTCAGCTCCAGCCGTCCGTCGTCGATGAGCACGCGGTCGCCTACCTTAAGCTGGGAGGGAAGATCGGCGTAGGTGACGGATACGCGGGTAGAATCCCCCTCCACGGTCTCGGTGGTCAGGGTAAAGGTGTCCCCCGTATTCAGCATGATCTTGCCGTCCTTGAAGGTGCAAATGCGTACCTCGGGACCCTTGGTGTCCAGCATAATGGCGGCGGGCTTGCCCAGACGCTCGCGGACGCGGCGGAAGGTCTCAATGACCTCCTTGTGGGACGCATGATCTCCGTGGGAGAAATTGAGACGGGCGACGTTCATGCCCGCCTTGAGCATTTCGGTCATGACCTTCTCCGAACGGGAGGCGGGGCCGATGGTGCAGACGATCTTTGTTTTCAGCATAGGAGGACTCCTTGATTTGAATTCATCCTATATTATAACACATTTTTGCAGTCTTGTACAGGGGAAACGCGAAATTTGGGTATATTATTTTGTTTGAACTCTATATGAGAATCGGATATCATGAATTTGGGTTTATCGGGCAGGGGCTCTGCCCCTGGACCCCGCTTAAGGAACTTTTGAAAAAGTTC
>JAZRFR010000074.1:0-8907 GCA_045643785.1 Eubacteriales bacterium
CAAAAACTTTCAAAAAGGGTTATTTATCAATATCTTTTTTGAAAGTTCTTGAAAAGGGGTCTGGGGAAAAACTTCTTTCAAGAAGTTTTTCCCCGGGCGCTCTTTCGCTCCCCTATAAACTGCAACTTGAAGTTCTTGCCATATATATAGACACGGTTTGAGGCGCAAATATTACAGAAAAATCAAGAAATTTCGGAAAGATGCAAAAATTCTTTGACCTGCGCGAAGTCGTAGCAGGGGATCCACACTTCATAGTCCCCGCCGAGGTCCAGGCCGTAGTACCCGTGGGCCTTGCAGGAGAAGAAGCCGCTCTTGCGGATGCCGAACTCGGCGTATTTAGCGGAGTTGAATTCTTCGGGCTTGAGCCACATATCCAGCTCGAAATCCTCGTCGTACGTGCGGTAGCCGCGGATATCGGAGAGGGGGATGCGGTAGAGCTCGTGGGCGGTGGCCAGGCAAAGGCTGTCCCCATCCGTATACATGGAAACGGACAGATTGTCAAAGTGGTTTTTCTTGCCGGCGGGAACGGGGACGTCGTCCTTTGTTTTGTAATCGCTCTTCAATTTATAGTGGAAGGGAAGAATGTCCACCGACAGAGCGTTCTCGGGAACGCCCAGCTCGCGGGCGGCCTCGGCGGCGGCCTCCTCCAGGCGCTTGGTGGCCTCGGCGAAGTTCAACTCCGTTTTCTCGTTGCCCATACCGATCTGACGGCGGCTGATGCGGCGAGCCATGAAATGCAGGACCACGGCGGCGATCAGCAGGGCGGCGTCAATGAGATGAAGGTAGGGCATGGCCTGGTAGACGGGGATGGCGTCGCCCAGGAAGAACAGAAGAAAGCCGGCGGCAAAGCAACCCAGGCAGCCGAACCAGTACAGGTTCCCCTTCTTTTTGAGGGCAAGCTCCTCCTCGGTGGGCTCAGCGGGAGTCATTTCTTCGGTGACCGACGAAAAGACGTTTTTCAGCTTTTCCTGAACCTCATCTGATACGCGGGCGGCAAGGTAACGGTTCTCATCGAAGTCGTTTGCCTCGCGGTCGTGGGTCTTGTTGACCGAAAACAGGTTTTTCATAAGCTTATATCCTTTTTAAGGTTCTTGGGGATTCTTAAGGGACTTCTTGCAAGAAGTCCCTTAAGTGGGGGGTTCTCCTTAAATATCCGCGTCCTTCATGTACTCGGCGCCGTGGGCGGCAATGAAGGCCTTACGGGCAGGGAGGTCATCGCCCAGAAGGGTGTCGAACATGACGGCGGTCTGCTCGGCATCGGTGGGAGTAACGGCGATGAGTCGGCGGGTGGCGGGATTCATGGTGGTCTGGCTCATCATCTCGGCGGTGTTCTCACCCAGACCCTTGGAGCGCTGGATGGTGTACTTGGTCTTGCCCAGCTGCTTGAGGATGTCCACCTTCTCGAACTCGTCGTAGGCGAAGAAGGTCTCGTCCTTGGTGGTGATCTCAAAGAGGGGGGATTCCGCGATGAACACCCGTCCCTCGGCCAAGAGGGTGGGGAGGAGTCGGTAGAACAGGGTCAGGAGCAGGGTGCGGATCTGGGAGCCGTCCTCGTCGGCATCGGTACAGGGAATGATCTTGGACCAACGGAGCTGATCCAGATCGAAGGAGGCCAGATCTCCCTTCTTGGCCTTGGTCTTGGCCTTGCCGTCGATCTCCACGCCGCAACCGATGACACGGAGCAGGTCGGTGATGATCTCGCTCTTGAAAATACGGTCGTAGTCGGCCTTCAGACAGTTCAGGGTCTTACCGCGGACGGGAATGACTGCCTGGAATTCGGCGTTTCTCGCCAGCTTGACGGATGTCAGAGCCGAGTCACCCTCCACGATGTACAGCTCCCGCTTTTCGGGATCCTTGGAGCGGCAACCCACGAACTTCTCCACGCGGTTGGCGATGTCGATGGTGCCCGTCAGCTTCTTTTTGAGGTTGAGACGGGTGGTCTCGGCGGTCTCGCGGCTGCGCTTGTTCACCAGCACCTGGTTGACGAACAGCTCGGCCTCGGTGGGATGCTCGATGAAGTAGACCTCCAGCTGGGAGCGGATGAACTCGTTGAGAGCCTCGTAGATGAAGGTATTGTTGATGGCCTTCTTGGTCTGGTTCTCGTAGGAGGTCTGGGTGGACTTGGAGTTGATGACCAACACCAGACAGTCGGCGATATCGGGGTAGGTGATGCGGGCCTCGTTCTTGGTGTACTTACCTTGATTCTTCAGGTACTTGTCCACGGCGTAGGTGAAGGCGATCTTCACCGCCTTATCGGGGGAGCCGCCGTACTCCAGGTAGCTGGAGTTGTGGTAGTACTCGGTCAGATGGACGGTGTTGGACACGCAGAAGGAGATGTCGGCCTTGACCTTGTACTCGGGCTTGTCGGCGCGGTCGCGACCCTGGGTCTCCATGTGCCACAGCACGGGCTGGGTCATGGAGGAGGTGCCCACGATCTCGGTGATGTAGTCCGAGATACCGTTCTGGTAGAGGAAGGACTGCTCGGTGAACTTGCCGTCGGGCTGTTGGATGAACAGATCGAAGCGCACGCCCGCAGACACCACGGCCTGACGGTGCAGAACGTCCACGAAGAACTCGTCGGGGATGTTGATGTCGGTGAAGACCTCCAGATCGGGGCGCCAGCGGATGACGGTACCCGTGCGCTTCTGCTTGGGGGTCAGCTCCTCCTCGGCAAGCTTCTTCTGGGCGGGCTTACCCTTCTTGAAGGACATGGTGCGCTTATAGGTTCCGTCGTAGGATTCGACGGTCATGTACTCGGAGGAGTACTGGGTGGCGCAGGCGCCCAGACCGTTGAGACCCAGAGAGTACTCGTAGGCCGAGCCGCCGCTGTTGTTGTCGTACTTGCCGCCGGCGTAGAGCTCGCAGAAGATCAGCTCCCAGTTCCAGCGCTTTTCCCGCTCGTTCCAGCCCATGGGAACACCGCGGCCGTGGTCGTCCACCTCGATGGAGCGATCCTGGAAGTAGGTGACCTTAATGACCGAGCCGTGGCCTTCCTTGGCCTCGTCTACCGAGTTGGAGAGAATCTCAAAGAAGGAATGCTCACAGCCGTCCAGGCCGTCGGAGCCGAAGATGACGGCGGGGCGCTTACGAACGCGGTCCTCGCCGCGGAGGGAGGTAATACTTTGATCGCCGTAGGCGGCGGGCTGTTGGGTGTTTTTTTCGGATGCCATAGGATACTCCTTTGTTCGGATTCGTGTATGAAGCAAATTCTCCAAGGGTGGAGAATGATATATGTATACTATTATATTATAACACATTTCTCGTGAAAAAGCAACCCCTTTGGGGCGGCTAAAGGGGATTTTGATGGTAAAATTATCAAGATGTTGTGGCTTTATTGACAAATTATCGCAGATGTGGTATAATCAAGGCGGAAAGAAGCTGTGGCGCGGCTATGGCATGAGTGGAAAATTTGCAGTTTGCGGGGGCTATGTCCCTTTCCGTCAACAGGGGACCCGGACGGAAAGGCGCAGATCCACACGCCGCAAAGCCCCAATGTTACCCTCTTATTTTATCCCCAAGAAAGGACTCACCATGAACCTGATCCGACACCTGCAAACCGCGGTCTACCCCGCTACGGGAACGCCTGTCATTGCCTTTTTGGGGGACAGCGTCACCCACGGCGCATTCGAATGTATTCAGGGGGACACGGCGGGGTGTATCTTTGATTTTGATGCGGTCTACCACACCCGCCTGCAGAAAATGCTCCTGACCGTCAACCCGTGGCTTCCTGTCAGCATCATCAACGCGGGAGTGGCGGGAGATAACGCCCCCATGGGGCTGGCTCGCTTGGAGCGGGACGTCATCGCCCATAAGCCCGATATCTGCGTGGTCAATTTCGGGCTCAACGACCTGTCCGAGACGGTGGAGGAGTACGTAGCTGCTCTGCGTGCCATCTTTACCCGCTTGCGGGAGGCGGGAATCGTACCCATCCTGTTGACGCCCAGTATGCTCAATACCTACGTCCACCCCGACACCATTCCCATGTATCAGGAGTTTGCCGCGGTGACCGCCGGGTGGCACGTAAGCGGCCACATGGACGCCTACGTGGAAGCCGCGCGAAGCATGGCGCGGGAGATGGGGATTCCCGTGGCCGATGCCTACGCCCGCTGGAAGGAGCTGGAGGCCGCCGGGATGGATATCACCGCCGGCTTGGCCAACTACATCAATCACCCGTCGAGGGAACAGCACCAAGTCTTTGCAGACGTTCTCTTTGAGACGCTGCACGGGGATTTGTGAGCGAAAGGAACCGTTATGAAATTCAGAATGTTATACGTACTTCTGCTTGTGGCCGCCATGGGAGGGATCCTGTGCGGCTGTGACAAGCCCACGCCCGAGGTCGGGGAGCATACCCATGCGGCGGCCGCCTGGAAGACCACCGTGGAACCGACCTGCTCTGCCGAGGGCTTGGCCACGGGGGAATGCGCCCTGTGCGGCGAGGACATGCAGATGCCTCTGGCCAAGCTCCCCCACACCTTCACCGAGACCGTCACTCCCGCCACCTGTGAGGAAGCGGGGCATACTCGCTTTACCTGCGCCTGCGGCTACGCCTATGACGGAGATCCTGAGTCTCCCACTGGTCATACCTTCATCAAAAACACGGTGTCACCCACCTGTGAGGGGGAGGGCTACACCCGCTATGCCTGTGAGTGCGGCTATGCCTACGACAGTGACCACGTTCCGTCTTTGGGGCACACGTTCACAACGGAAGTGATCCCGCCCACCTGCGAGGAGGAGGGTTACACCCGCTATTCCTGCGCGTGCGGCTATGCCTACGACAGTGACCACGTTCCGTCTTTGGGGCATACGTTCACAACGGAAGTGATCCCGCCCACCTGTGAGGAGGAGGGCTATACACGCTATACCTGCGCGTGCGGCTATACATACGACAGCGAGCACGTCCCGCCCACGGGGCACACCCTCACCGAGGAAGTGATCCCGCCCACCTGTGAGGAGCAGGGCTACACCCGCTACATCTGTGAGTGCGGTTATACATACGATGCTGATTTTATTCCCCCTACGGGGCATAGCCTCACCGAGGCTGTGACCGTGCCCCCTACTTGTACCGAGGAGGGCTATACCCGCGCCGTATGCGAGGTCTGTGACTACGAGCAGGAGGGCAATCCCGTGCCTGCCCTGGCTCACGCCAACGCCACGGCTGAGCGCTTCTACGCGACGGTCAACCGCGACGGCTTTACCCGGCACACCTGCCCCGACTGCGGGGAGATTTTTGATGATAATTACATACTGTACAAGGACATCGTTTGGGGTGCCTACGTGGAGAACACCGAGGTTTTGAAGCAGGGCGTTGATACCTCCAAATGGAACCACGATTTTGGCGCGTCTTTGGAGGATCCCAAGTCCCTGGATTGGGAGGCGCTGAAGGCCGCGGGAGTGGATTTCGTCATTCTGAAAGCGGGCTCTACCCTGGGTATCGATCCCGCCTTTGAGCTGGACTATCGGGACGCCAAGGCCGCAGGGCTGGAGGTGGGGGCCTACTTCTACGCCTACTCCACCACGGTGGAGGAGACCCTGGCCGATGCCGAGATGCTCATTTCCTGGCTGGAAGGGAAGCAGTTCGAGCTGCCTATCTACTTTGATATGGAGGAGACCTCCATGATGGCGTTGGGCGGGGAGCTTCTGACCGAGCTGTGCGTGACCTTTGTGGAGCGGCTCCAGGAGGAAGGCTACTACGCCGCCCTGTACACCAACACCGAGTGGCTGTACAATCTGCTGGATACCGAGTGGATCAAGAGCAATCTGGACGTATGGTACGCCCGATATACGGTCTCTCCCCCCGCGGAGCAGGGCGGCTTTACCATGGAGGACACGGATTTCCCTTGGAAGGACGGAACGAACTATAAGCCCGGGGAGACCGATAAGCGCTACGGGCTCTGGCAGTACACCGACAGCGGGATGGTCGAGGGCTTCCGCTACAATTTCGATTTCAATTACGCCTTCAAGGACTATAAGCCCATCATGGTTCAGTGGGGACTGAACGGTTTTTGACGACCGCCCCCGCCATTTTCGCCTCAAATCGGGGTTGATGTGAATATTTCGTGCCGTTCCTGTGGAACGGCACGTTTTCTTTGTGCAAATTTCCCGAAAAAAATTCTGCAAATCCTCTTGACAAAATTTGCGATCTGTGTTATAATAGGCAAGTCGCAAGAAAGTGCGCTGATATAGCTCAGTCGGTAGAGCACCTCATTGGTAATGAGGAGGTCATCAGTTCGAATCTGATTATCAGCTCCATATCCGAGTCCGTTCCAATCGGGACGGACTTGGTATGAGCGACATGCTGATATAGCTCAGTCGGTAGAGCACCTCATTGGTAATGAGGAGGTCATCAGTTCGAATCTGATTATCAGCTCCAAAAGCCCGAGGCAATCGCCTCGGGTTTTTGTGTAAAAAAACAAGAAAGATTTTCCCGAAACCTATTGACAAATCCAAGGAAATCGGGTATAATATGCAAAGAGTTTGCCGAATGGCCTTTGCTGGAAGCAAACGAAAATCTTTCAGTGAGCCGTCGGCAGCTATATCTCCGGCGTATGCGAGGGGAGGGAAAAAAGTCATGGCAGAAGTCAAGGTAAAAGAGGGCGAGTCTCTGGACAGTGCTCTCCGCCGCTTCAAGCGTCAGTGCGCACGGTCGAACATCCTGACCGATCTTCGCAAGCGTGAGTACTACGAGAAGCCCAGCGTTAAGCGCAAGAAGAAGTCTGAAGCAGCACGCAAGAGAAAGTACAAGTAATTGTATTCAAAGAACCACCCTGCGGGGTGGTTTTTTGATTTGTGTATGTTTGTTTTCGGAAAATATATTGACAAATCGGAGAAAATGCTGTATAATGAACCATGTGCAACTACCTTTGCATAATAATTTTTTGTGGAGGATCTTATGAAGCAGTTTATCAAGGCTATAGACGATATGCCCTTTATCGTTAAGCTTCTGCTGTGTTTGCCCGTTCTGGATATCGTCTGGAACATTTACCGTATCTGTAAGAGCGCCGACAAGAACAACACCACCGGTATCATTCTCGGTGTCGTCGTTCTGATTCTCGGAAGCTACACGGTTGTTTGGCTGTTCGACCTGATTTGCGTGATCATGAAGAAGGAAATTCTGTGGATCGACTGATGTACAACATAAGCTCGGGGTCACCGTACGCGCGGTGACCCCGTCCTTTAGAAAGCGGAAGAATCGTATATGGAAAAAATCAATATGACCAAAGACAAGAGCTTTTACCGAGACTTCTTCTCGGTCTGGTCGGTTCTTGTCCTGTATAACGTCATTACTCTGGGAGTCAACCTTCTGGATAACGTCATGGTCAGCGCTTACAGCGAGGCGGCCATGGCGGGGGTCAGTGCCGTCAATCAGGTGCAGTTTCTGTTCCAACAGCTCATGCTGGGAGCGGGGGATGCCGTGGTGGTGCTGGGCAGTCAGTACTGGGGACAGAAGCGAACGGAGCCCATCAAGCGTTTCTTCGTGGGCGCGCTCCTCCTCGGCGCGGGGCTGGGACTTTTGTTCTTTACCGTATCGGCCATTACCCCTGCAGGGGTGGTCTCCCTGTTCACCGACGATCCCGCCATTCACGCCGCGGGAGTGGAATACCTGAAGGTCATGAAGTATTCCTTCCTCGTCTTCGCCATGACCAACCTGCTTTTGGCGGTTCTTCGGAGCGTGGAGACGGTGCGGATCGGTTTCTGGGTGTCGGTATCTACCCTGCTCGTCAACGGTGGGCTCAACTACCTGCTCATTGAGGGACGTCTGGGATTCCCGCGGATGGGGGTCACGGGCGCGGCCATTGCCACCTTGGCGGCGCGGATCATGGAACTGGTGATCGTGCTTTTCTACCTTTTGTGTCTGGACAAAAAGCTGACCTGGCGCTTGCGGGACTTGTTCCGTATGGACAAGCTGCTCGTCAAGGACTACCTCAAGCTGGTGCGGCCTTTCCTGGTGACATCTCTGCTCTTTGGCGGGGCGGTCATGCTCCAGACTGTGATCCTGGGGCATCTGGAGGAAACCGGCGCGGGGGGCTCCACCATCGCCGCCAACTCCATCGCTTCCACCCTGTACCAGATGCTCAAGGTGGCCATCGTGGGCGCATCCTCGGCAGCGGCGGTGCTGATTGGAAAGGCGATCGGAAGCGGCAGAATGGACGTCATCAAGTCCTACGCCAAGACGCTCCAGCTCATGTTCGTGGGCATTGGTGTGTGTACCTCCACCCTTCTGTTCCTCCTCCGCGTGCCCATTGTGAGCCTGTACGCGGCCATCTCTCCCGACATCTCCCCCGAAACCTGCCAAATGGCGCTGGATTTCATCCTCGTCCTATGTGTGACGGGCTTTGGCACCGCCTATCAGATGCCTGTGGCCACGGGCATCATCCGTGGCGGCGGCGATGCGAAATTCGTACTCATCAACGACCTCATCAGCATTTGGGGTATCGTCATCCCCGTGTCCCTTCTGGCGGCCTTCGTGTTCGAGTTCCCGCCCGTGGTGGTCATCGCCTGCCTCAACGCCGACCAGGTCTTCAAGTGCGGCGCGGCCTGCATCAAAGTGAATCGGTATAAGTGGATGAAGAAGCTGACGAGGGGAATAGAGAGCGAAAATTAAATAAAATGTGTCCCCTTATGGTTGAGGGGACACATTTTTATTGACTTCGTTTTGAGACAAATTCTTTTCCGGTAATCAGATAGTCGATGGAAACATTGAAGTAATCGGACAGAAGAAGAAGCATTTGCAGGTCAGGATTTCGCTTTCCTGTTTCGTAAAAAGAGAGAGCCTCACGACTGATGGACAAGTCCATAGCGACTTTGAGTTGGCTATACCCTTTCTTTCTGCGGATTTCTTTGAGACCGATCATCGGTTGCATATTATACTCCAAAATAATTTGGGTTTTTTATAAAAACCTCTTGACA
>JAZRFR010000075.1:0-2214 GCA_045643785.1 Eubacteriales bacterium
CCCGACGATATGAACGCCCTCCTGTCCCTCCCCGGGGTGGGGCGCAAGATCGCCAATCTCCTGTTGGGGGACATTTATAAGAAGGGCGGCGTGGTCACCGACACCCACTGCATCCGCATCTGCGGGCGGTTGGGGTTCTACCCCGAAACCGTCAAGGAGCCTCTCAAGGTGGAGCGCATCCTCACTCCTCTCATCGAACCCACCGAGCAGAGCGACTTCTGCCACCGCATCGTCCAGTTCGGAAGGGATACCTGTATGGCGCGGTCGCCGGCCTGCGGGGAGTGCCCGCTGAGGGATCTGTGTAAGCACATGCAACTGCCGTCCAAGTAAACAAATATGCCATATATATGGATAGCCCTCGCTCCAACCGGAACGAGGGCTATATGATTCTCTATATAGTTCAAGGATTCTCCGTAATATAAAAGCAGCTCCAATCCGTGCAATAAGGCTCTAATTCGCTATGATAGACAGGATCGATCCTGATTCGCCATCTCACCTTCTTGGCACCGTCAACGCTCGGTGTACGATCCTTTATCATCTCCCATTCGTCGGCCGATAGCATATATGATGCAATACTGCCGTTAACCTTGATTTCCATATACGGCTCACCGTTCATACAATCAATCTCGATAGCCAGCTCCTTGGGCACTTCCTTTTGATACGACCAAGCCCATACGGGCGGTTCAACGTTTTCCCCGAAAGTAGAATTTTCCGCCGGAGCATATATAATATGGAGGCTGTAATCTTCCTCGGGCTCACGCACAATTTTTGACGGAGCGCGTTCAACAACCTCATTCAAGTAGCGCTCCACATCCATTTCATCGGTGATCTTGTATAGATCACCGTGCTTATCCTGAAGTGTATTGTGTCCTGCAATCACCGTAACATGGTCAATCTCCCCACCGTTACCGATGAAACGGATATAAAATGATTTCTCGACTGTTTCTTTTATATGGGTATCTTTTAAAGCAAGAACTGAAAAGGTATTGCAAAGATTCCGAACCGTTTCCGCATCCGTTATGGTATAGATAACCTGTACATTGGGATCTTCATCGTTATACTTTGTTATTTCGACGGTGTGTGCTTTTGAAATATCCTCTTTTGTCCACTGGGAAGAACATGAACAGATAGACAAACACAATGCGATTGCAACTGTCAGCAGTAATAACCGTTTCATAATAGCCTCCTAATCATGACCCTGCTTTCTCCCGAAGAAGCATATGGGCAGGGTGCCTGTTCTATTCGCTGTCAAATCTGTTTATGCACACTCTTATACTCGTCGTAATACCGATAATAGGGGCACCGTCCTGTCTGTCCCGAGATGAAGGAGATCATCTCGTCCTCGTCCAGGTTCACGTGGCAGACGTAGGCGTCCAGCTCCTCGTCGTAGTCGTAGAACTCGCAGTCCTCGCATCGCCCGACCACGGGCTTTTTTACTTTCTGATCCTTCTTTTCCATGTACATGCTTCCCTTTTAATTTGATTACCAACAGTATACCGCATTTCCCCACTTTTGTCAAGTGCTCCACACCAATTTCGTTCCTTCGGCATAGGATGGAAGGAAACGCCACCCCAAGGAGGTACCCATGGAACGAAATACAAGAACCAACCAACAGAGCCCACAGATACCGCAAATGCCGCAAATGCCGCAAGTGCCGCCAACCGCCCCCTCCGTCCCCGACCGCCCCCATGGAGGTTTGACTGATCAAATGACCGGGCAGGGCAAGCTGGTCTTCCAGATCACCACCGCCGGCGGCGCCATTCCTCTGGAGGGCGCCGAGATCATTCTTCGGAAATTCCGCTCCGCCTCCGACGGCAACGGCGGCGAGGTGGTAGCCGTTCTGTACAGCGGCGGCGACGGCAAGACCGAGGTGCTGACTCTCCCCGCACCCGCCCGCAGCCTGTCTCTGGAGCCCTCCCGCGACGGCGCTCCCGTCCCCTACGCCCTCTATGACGCCGAGGTGAACCTGGATAATTACTATACCCAATCCTACATCCGCATCCCCGTCTTTGACGGCATTACATCCATCCAGCGCGCCTCCCTCATCCCCCTCCCCGAAAACGGCTATAGCCAAGGCCTCCGTCCCGACGGAGATAAGTTCTACGAGGGCGAGAGCCCGGACTTGTAAATTGCAGTTTGTCGGCCAGGGGTTTCACCCCTGGACCCCACCAAAGAACTTTTTGAAAAAAGTTCTTTGGAATCTCAAAAACTTTC
>JAZRFR010000076.1:0-2700 GCA_045643785.1 Eubacteriales bacterium
CAGGTGGGCGTCGTAGTTTTCGGGCAGGGCGGTATAGGTCATGACCACGATCATGTAGCCGAACACGCAGGCGGTCTGGCGGCACTTGTAGGTCACGCCGCCCAGGGAGTAGGTGTACTCGTAGACGGTAGCCTTCTTACCGCCCATGGTCTCCTCCACGGGCTCGGCGGTGCGGGTGTAATCGGTCAGAGCGTCCTTGTAATACTTCTCGGTGTTCTCCCAGTAGTCGGCCACGCTGTAGCCCTCGGTGTCGGGTACGTAGCCCACAACGGTCACGTTGGAGCGATCGGTCTCGGATGCGTACACCAGCGCGGCGGCCTCGGCGTTGCCAACCACCCAGGACTCGGGCGCGAAGAAGCGGTAGGCCACGTCGTTGTTGGTGATCAGCTTCATGCCCTCGGGTACGTTGTCCACGCTCGGGATCTTCTTGGCATCGTCGCTTCCCTCAAAGGGGTAGGCGTAGAACATGATATTCTCCACAATGCCGTCCACGGTGTCCAGCCAGCGGTCAAAGATATCCGCCTTGGAGGAATAGGTGAACAGGTAGAAGCGCCCCTCCACCTTGGTCAGCACCTGACGGAAGCGGTAGGTCTCGCCGCTCTTGACGGCGGTGTAGGTGATGTCCTTGGCCTTGTAGCTGCCCAGAGTGGCGTCGAACTCCTTCTCGGCCTTGTATCCGCTCATTTTGGAGATATCCGCGACGTGGGCCGCAAAGAAGTCGGCCAGGGTGGCGGTGGTGTCCTCCCCTTCTCCGTCTGTGGCGGGCTTATCGAAATACACCTCGGCCATGGAAACTGCCGTTCCCTCGGCCAGGGAGTAGTATGCGCCCGACACACCGCTTTCGGTGTTCACCGTCCATTGGGTGGGCACGAACAGGCGGAAATATTCCCCCTTGCAGGTGGCGTACTGGTAGCCCTCGGGCACTTCGCTGTCGCCTGAGCAGGCAACCAAAGAGCCCGCCAGCATGCACAGCGCCAGCAGGGTACAAAGCAAACGGACAACGGTGAGGTTTTTCATGTCGTGATCTCCTGATTTCGGTTTCTGTTGATAATATGATACACAATGAATGTCAATTCAAATTTGTGTTTGTGGGGGCGCTGCCCCCACCCCCCGCAAGCCCCTTTTGAAAAAGGGGCTTGACCCCCAAAACTTTCAAAAAGGAATTATTTGATAATGCTTTTTTAAAAGTTCTTGGGAATCTTAAACCCTTCTTTCAAGAAGGGTTTAAGCGGGGTGCAGGGGCAGAGCCCCTGGCCGATAAACTGCAATTTAGCCTCCAAGCACGGCGTCGGCGGCGGCCATGATGGCCAGCTTGCCGCTCTCATAGGTGAGGCCGCCCTGGAAGAAGGCGGTGTAGGGGGGACGGACGGGGCCATCGGCGGAAAGCTCGATGGAGGAGCCTTGGGTAAAGGCGCCTGCCGCCATGATGACGGGGTCGTTGTAGCCGGGCATAGCCCAAGGCTCGGGGGTCACGTGGGAATCCACGGGAGAGCCCGCCTGAATGCCGCGGCAGAAGGCGCAGAGCCCCTCGGCCGAGCCTGTGATCACCGACTGGATGATGTCGTGGCGAGTTTCGTTCCACGCGGGCTCTACGGCAAAGCCCAGGGCATTGAAGATGTAAGCCGCCAGATGGGCGGTCTTGAGTGCCTGGGCGGTGGTGTGGGGAGCGTAGAACAGACCCTTGTAGAAGGTCTTGTTGTGGCCGAAGGTAGCGCCCACTTCCCCACCGACACCCACCGAGGTGAGGCGGTAGGAGCAGAGCTCCACGGCGCGCTTGGTGCCCGCCAGATAGCCGCCGGTCTCGGCCATGCCGCCGCCGGGGTTCTTGATCAGCGAGCCGATGATGAGGTCAGCGCCGACCGCGGTGGGCTCAATGGTCTCCACGAACTCGCCGTAGCAGTTGTCCACCACCACAAAGCTGTGGGGAGACACGCGGTGGACGAACTCGGCCAACTCACCGATCTCGGAAACCGACAGGGTCTTGCGGTTCAGATACCCCTTGGAGCGCTGAACAAAGACCATTTTCGCGCGCTCACCCAGCTCGGCCAGCTTGCGCTCGATGGTGGCGTAGTCGAAATGGCCGTCGTCGGTGAGATCGACCTGATCGTAGTCCACCCCGAAGTCTTTGAGAGAGCCGTTCCCGGGGGTGCCGCAAATACCGATGACCTCCTCCAGAGTGTCGTAGGGCTTTCCGGCCACCGACAGCATGGTGTCGCCGGGGCGCAGGATGCCGAAGAGGCCGATGGTGAGAGCGTGGGTGCCGCTGACGATCTGGTGGCGGACGATGGCGGACTCAGCCCCCATGACCTCCGCCCAGATCTCGTCCAGGACGTCGCGGCCGCGGTCGTCGTAGCCGTAGCCGCTGGTGCCGTCGAAGTTGGTCATGGCCACGCGATGCTCGCGGAAGGCGTCCATGACCCGCTCGGTGTTCTCAAAAGAGATGCGGTCGATCTCGGCAAAGTAGGGGGCGAGGGCGATTTCCGCCTCGGCGGTGAGGGTTTTGATTTTATCAGAGATGTGCATAGTGGTTGTGGTTTCCTTTATGTAGTGGTGTTTTTTCAAATTTGGGTTTATCGAGGGGGCGTTGCCCCCTCCTCCCCCACCAAAGAACTTTTTGAAAAAAGTTCTTTGGAATCTCAAAAACTTACAAAAAACATTCATGAATAATCATTTTTGAAAGTTTTAGGAAGTCCAGAAACC
>JAZRFR010000077.1:0-19455 GCA_045643785.1 Eubacteriales bacterium
GGCCGTTTTTCATATGTTTTTTGAGGGCATTTTGCGATTTTGGGAGGAATTACTGCCCGAAAAGCTCCTCTAACATTTTCTCGGAACCGGCGAGGTTGCTCTTAATGAGCGAAGCTGCGCTCTTTCCGGTTTCGCAGACGATGGGGAGCATGGAAACGATTTCGTTCATTGAACTCGAACCAACGCGGAGGATAAAGCCCATGTCGGTGACTTGAGACTCCCAGATGATATCCAGCATGCGGGTGTCGTCGGGGGCATCGGCGGTTCTGGTGCCCAGAAGCTGCTCGTAGTAGGCGTCTTTAACATCGGTGGAATAGTAGCCCATGAGCTCCAGCACGTCTCCCACCATGTCGGGGTTCATGATGGACTTGGGCACACACATAAACCCGTTTTGACTGCGGGATCTGTAGTCAACCTGATCTTCGTCAAACTTGGGGTAGGGAAGTATGCCGAAGTCGATTTCCTTTTTCTTGATACTATCCAGGTCGTGGGTATTGCAGAGGTAGAAAAGGGAGGTGGCGTTGGGGAATTTCGGTCCGGTCGTACCGGGGGGAGCATAGACGTTGACATGCATGCTTTCATACAGGTTTGCGATGCGATCAACGAGCATATACAGCTTTTCGCTGGTTTCCAGATGGCTGGCCGTGTATGTACCGTTATCAGCGAGGGATAGGATCTTTGTGTCGGAGGCGGGAATGAAGCTGTTCAGGTTTTCTCGGCTCCAGATGCTGGTGCCGTATAGGTCATACTCGCTTACCCGCCCGTCACCATCCGCGTCATGATACACGCGGGCAGACATCTCCATGAGGCGCTCCAGCGTCCAGGTTTGGTTCAGAACGTATTCGTAGGGTGAGCCGAGATTCCATTCTGCGGCGAGCGCCTTGTCGAACACAACTACGTCCGCGGCCATGAGGCAGAGATCCTGGTAGCCCAGCAGGTACTGGCCGTGGATGAGGATCTCGTCCATCATGTCGGTTGCCCAGTAGGGCTTGTTCAGGTTCACACTCTCCAATGCGGCTATATCGTACAGCAGCTCTGAGGTGATCAATTCGGACAATCCGAGAACGGGATCAGTCAACGCCAGCTGGTAGTCGTCTACGCCCGATTGCACGTTGACAATTATCGACTGTACGTACTGGTTGCGGTCCCCCATGATCACATACCGTAATTCCACACCCAGATATTCTTGAATGCGGAGGGCTCTTTCATAAGCGGCTGTGTCCATCGCAGAGGTTGTTCCTTCCGGAACAATGGATTCCGCGGGGAATACGGTACTGTTTCCTACGAGAACCGTGAAATCGCAGGCATAGTTATTGGGCTTGATACCGGCGAGGTCTTCAAGGCCTTCGGTATCGGCGGGGGCTTGGGTTGCAATTTCCGTATGCGTTTCGGAGGGGAATACCGAGTCGTTGCCCTCCGGGGGGATGTTCGTGTCTGCGAGATCCGTGTCGGTGATATTTGCATCCGCCGTATCGGTAGGCGGAGCGACCATAACTTCCTCCAGGAGTATGTCGCAGCCAACGGCACTGAGAAGTGTGAATACGGACAAAATCAGTGCAGGGACACGAATCCAAAGGGACTTTTTCATAAGACAATTCCTTTCGTGATGATGTGGGTCATATTACGCCATACGTATTGTAGCACATTTTTGACTGAAAGTCAAGGTGGCTCACGCCCGGCGATGGAAAATGATTGCTTTATTTTCCGTTTCCGTGCGTGGTGCAAAAGCCCGGATGCTTCCGGACTCCCTATCAAAAACGTCAAAAAGCGGCCGCTTCTCATGAAGCAGCCGCCGCTTTATATGTTTGACGGTTTCGGGAAATTACTCCTGTCCGAATACCTTATCCAGACCCTTCTGTGCGCCTTTGCCGTTCTGTCTCATATAGGAGGAGAAACCGACGGCGCGACTGGCCTCACACATTTTGGGGATCATGTAAACCAACGCATCCATCTGAGTGGAGGAATTGCAGGCGATCAGACCTACGTCGGATACCTGGGAGTTCCAGATCAGGTCCAGCATCTCGGCATCGTCGGGAGCCTCGGCCAGCTTGGAGCCCAGCAGCTTCTCGTAGTAAGCAGTCTTGACGTCGGCCGTGTAGTAGCCCATGAGCTCCAGCACGTCACCCACCATATCGGGATTCTTGATGGAGCCGGGAACGCCGAACACGCCGTTCCAGTTGAGGGATTTATATTCGGTCTGGTTCGAATCCCACAGGGGGTAGGGAAGCACGCCAAAGCGAATATCCTCCTCACGGAGGGAGACGAGCGCCTTGTTGTCGTAGAGCTGGAAGAGGGAGTTTCCATCGGCGAACTTCAGCTCGGTGCCACCGGTGGACTTCCAGAAGTAGGAGTAATCAGCCTTATACATGGCCATGATCTTGTCAATGAGGCTGATGATCTTTTCGCTGTTGTTCTCGTAGGCGAGAACGAAATCGCCAATGTCGTTCCGATCCACGATCTTCATATCCGAGGAGGTAACAAAGCTGATGAGCGGGACCCAACCCCAACCGCTGATACCGTAGGTGTCTTTTTCGTCCCATTTACCATCACCGTTATCCGCAGAAACCGTGGATGCCATTTCAATGAGCTTATCCAGCGTCCAGGTCTTGTTGCGGACGTCGTTGTAGGGCTCTGTCATGTTGTACTCGTTCATCAAGTCCTTATTGAATACAATGATCTTCACGTCGGACAGGCAGAAGTCGTTGTAGCCGATCAGGTACTTGTCGTTGACCTTGATCTCCTCCATGAGCTCGGTTGCCCAGTAGGGAGCATCCAGGTTAACGGAGTCCAGCTCGCCAATGTCGTACAGCGCATTGTTGGTGACCAGATCGGTCACGCCCTGATACACGTGGGTCAGAACCATCTGATAGGCGTCCTCACCGGCCTGCACGGTTTTGCTGACGTTAGAGGCATATTCGGTCCAGGAGCCGGCATCCTGGTAGACCAGGGTCACGCCCAGGTGATCCAATAGCTTGAGACCGCGCTCGTATACGGCGGACTCCAGGTCGCCTGCTTCGGAGTCCTCCAGGCTTTCAATGGCGATCACTTCCTTGGGAACAGAGGAGCCGCTGGCTACGAAGTTAAAATCGCAGTCGTAATTTTTGACGGCGATGTCGGGCTTATACTCGGTGGTGGCTTCGGTTTCGTTGGCAGTTCCGGCGGCATCGGTGTCGGGTTCCTCGACGGTCGTGCCGCAACTGACAGCGCTCAGAAGGGTGAGTGCGGCCAACAGGAGCACGAGAAGTTTCTTTGGGGAAATTTTCATAGAATGCCTCCTTGCAGTACAAATATTTATATATATTATACAACGTTTGCGGCGTGGGATAAGAAAAAATCACAAAACGAGATGGGCGAGAGTTAGGATATGGGATTGTATTATGAAAAATTGCGTAAATTATCCGCGAAATTTCTTCAACCCATTGCATTTTACGGTGTTTTGTGCTATACTATTTCTGATTACAATACTCATTAAGGATGGAACATATATGGCAACCACTCTTTCCCGCTTTATTGAATGCGGCAAGATCATCAACACCCACGGCTGTCGCGGCGACGTGAAGGCCGAGCCCTGGACGGACACCCCCCGCGATCTCGTTGATCTGGGACGTGTATTCATCGGTAACGGTGAGGACAAGAAGGAGATCAAGATCCTGCGCGGATCCGTTATGCAGGGGCGCTTCCTCATGCTTTCTCTGGAGGGCGTGGATACCATGGACGCCGCCGATGCTCTGCGAAACACGGTGCTGTACGCCGCCCGAGAGGACTTCCACCTGGCTGAGGGACAGTATTTCCTGTCGGATGCCCTGGGTCTCCCTGTGTACGACACCCGTGAGGGCAGGGAAGGCAATCTTCTCGGAACCGTGACCGACATTTCCCCCAATGCGGCGTCGGATATTTACACCGTCAAGACTCCCGACGGAGCCGAGGTGCTGGTTCCCGCGATCCCCGTGTTCGTCACCGAGGTGATCCCCGGGGAGTGCGTTCGTATGGCGCCCATCGACGGTATGTTTGAAAACCGCGATCCGTCGGTCGCCGATACCCCGAAGGGGGAGAACGACTGATGCGCTTTGATATCATGACTCTGTTCCCCGCTCTTGTAGAGGGCGTTCTGGGGGAGAGTATCATCGGACGGGCCCAGGAGGCGGGGTACACCACCGTCAAGGCTCACAACATCCGTGACTACTCCGAGGACAAGCACCGCAGAGTGGACGATACCCCCTACGGCGGCGGCAAGGGTATGCTCATGGCCGCGCCCCCCATCTACAACTGCTACCGCGGCGTTCTGGCGGATCAGCTGAAGGACGGCTTTGACGGCCGCCGCAGGGTGATCTACCTGTCCCCCGGTGGACGGGTGCTGGCCCAGCAGATCGCCGAGGAGCTGGCAAAGAATTACGATAACCTCATTCTTCTCTGCGGCCACTACGAGGGCGTGGATCGCCGCATCGTGGAGGAGATCGTGGACGAGGAGATCTCCATCGGAGATTACGTACTGACGGGGGGAGAGATCCCCGCCTGCATTCTGGTGGACTGCGTAGCGCGGTTGACCGAGGGTGTGCTGGCCGCTCCCGAGTGCTACGAGAACGAGAGTATTTCCTCGGGTATGCTGGAATACCCCCAGTACACCCGTCCCGTGGATTACCACGGCATGAAGGTGCCCCCGGTACTGCTTTCGGGGGATCACAAGAAGATCAACGAGTGGCGATACGAGGCCGCTCTGGAGCTGACCCGCCGTCAGCGTCCCGACCTGCTCCCCGAGGAGCCTGCCGAGGACTAACGGCACGCGCTCTGCGCGCATACGCTATAGCGAACCGATCGCCCTTGGATGCGCCTTGGGCGTACCATCAACACGGAAAGGAGGCAGAATATGGAGAAAACCCGTAAAGCAAAAAAGGTTTCCGCTACGGTCAAAGGGGACATGAGTGCCCTGCAGCCCCGTAGCCGACGCCGCAGTATCCTGTGGAACGGACTCAATAAGGGAACGGCCTGGCTGTACGCCGTGCTGATCGGATCCTTTGCAGGGAAGATCCTGACGGGCTATCGCAAGATCGACGCCAAGCTGGCCGAAAGACACCGCTATCCGCGGAATCATGGCTGTGCGCCCGTTTCTCCTACGCGCCTGTGGCTTATGAACACGCTGGAGCAGAGCGCGCTGCTTCGCGCTTTCCGAGCCCTCTTTGGCGGGTTTATCGGTTGCTCGACTGCCTGCTACGGCCTTTTCGGGTTGCTCTACGGCCTGATCGGCATTCTTCTGTACTTTGTTGCACCGTTTCTGTATGACGGTCTGAGGCCGTCTTTCCTGTACCTGGTGATCGCGATTGCCTTTGCGATCCTGTCGATCCCGTTGCTTGCCTCTCTGAAGCCCTTCTCGCATATGTTGGGAGGCAGTCGGATCGGGCATTGGCTCCTGGTGCGTTTTTTGGGCGTGTCGCAGGATCGCCTGCAGGCAAGCTTTCCCAAAACGCCTACGTGGGCATATTTCCTATTCTGCCTGTTCGGCGTTCTGTCTGCGGTGGGATCCTTCTTCATACATCCTCTGATCATTCCGCTGTCCTTGATGGCGATCGGGATTGTGGGCTTGATCTTCGCTTATCCGGAGGCGGGTGTGATCCTGTCGACGGTCGCGCTTCCGCTGGTATGGCTGGATCAACGCATGCTCATGTGGCCCGTCGTCTGTATTCTTCTGACGTGGGGAAGCTTTGGAATCAAGCTTCTTTTGCTGCACCGCACCATCCGCTTTGATCTTTTGGATCGCGTGATGCTGATTCTGGGCGGGTTGATGCTGGTATTCACCTTCACCGGCGTGAACGTCACGGCTATGACAATCTGGCAAGGGCTTTGCCTGGTCATTTTCTTGAGTGGCTATTTCCTCATCGTCAACCTCATGAATACCCGCGCCCATATCCGCCGCTGTCTGGTGGGTGTGGGGCTGTCGGTTGTGGTCGTGACGTTGCTGTCGTATTTGCGGAACGTCCCGACGGACGGTCTTGTGTGGCTGGAGGGTTCCCGAGCGGGTGACGCCATTATAGCAGGCTTCCGAGACGGAGTTGACCGTTTGTCCGGTTTGTGGACGGAACACTCCGAGATCTATCTGGTGTTGGTGTTCTCCTGGCTGTATGCGTATATGCTGCACACCAAACGCCTGATCCGCAAGATTGCGGGCGCGCTCTTTATTCTGCTCGATTTTTCTCTGGTACTGATGAGCGGTTCCATCACGGCGCTGTTCTGTGTGCTGGGTATGACGGTTCTGTTTTTCCTGATGCAGGGACACAAATCCCTGTCGGCATGCCTGATCGCCGCGCTTCCCGTTGGATGCGGCGTGTACTGGCTGACTTACCTGTACCCCGTGTCGGATGCGCTGCGGACCATGCTGTCCCGCAGTCGCCTGTATAAGGCTCAGC
Organism: Eubacteriales bacterium; assembly: GCA_045643785.1. Lineage (GTDB taxonomy): Bacteria > Bacillota > Clostridia > Oscillospirales > CAG-272 > CAMEON01. The sequence continues at coordinate 6,399 of JAZRFR010000077.1, forward strand.
TATGGGACAGTCAATGGGCTATGGTACTGGATTATCCCGGCGGAATCGGTGTGGGGAAGGACTCTTTCGCCGCCGTATATCCCGCCTACGCGGCACCCGATCTCGGCGCGGTGACGGGGCAGAACAATCTTCTTTTCGAGATCCTTCTGAGCTACGGTTGGATTGGATTGATTCTCATGTCGGTGGCTTTGTTCCTGTTCTTGCAAAAGGGCTTGACTTGCCTGCGCCATACCGTTGTTCCCTCTGAACGCGCCATGATCCTGGGTGGACTCACCGGCCTCATTGGCATGGTCATGTTCGGCACCATGAGAAACTTTATCACCTCTCCGCGCGTTTTCTTCACCCTTCTTTTAGTGGTGGCTCTGTGCAGCGCGTACGAGAACGTGATCTTTACCGAGAGCGATATCCGTTCGGTGGAATGGGCCGGATCCGAGCAAGCGGAGGATCGGTTCTACCGAAGCGGAGACTTCAAGAAATAACGCCAAAAGGAGTAAACGGAATGTCTTTTCCTTATTATCATAACGGTAACGGTTCCGATGATCGCAAAATGTCCGGCTTTTCCAAGCGGGTTCGTACAGCGCAAGCGGAGGAGTCAGCTCTGTCCGAGAATAACCGAAATGCCAAGGGAAGCGGTAAAGTGACCCAGGGTGGACGCGCCAGAAAGTGGTGGGTGTCGCTTCTGGTGGATCTGGTTCTGCTGACCGTGCTGGTAGGGCTTGTTATAGGCGGTATATACGGTTACCGCGCCCTGCGGGATCTGTACGCGCCCGTTTGGGAGAATCGCGAGGTGGTCTTCCAGGTGAAAATGGAAGGGATCAACCCCGACATGGTCAAGTACGGCTCCGACGGCCGCCCCAAGCTGGTGAATGAAACCCTGTGGAGCTCGGATCAGACGGATGCAGATATGCTGGGGATCGTGACGGACGTGCGTACCGTGCTTGAATCCGAAGCCGACGGCATCAATACCCTGACCTTGTATCTGACGGTGGAGGCAAAGGCCTACTACCGCGAGGGAAAGGGCTACCGCATGGGTGAGACCATGCTGCTTGCGGGCTCTGAAGGCGTATACCGCTTGCAGGGAATGACTGCCCAAGGACTCATCATTTCCATGCACGAAAAGAAGGATGAAACAACCGAGGCGACGGATACGAGACCTGTCGAGGAGATCCCCGACGGCGTGATCGATCCCGACGCGCAGGGCTGATGGGAGGAGGACAGGATGGATAAGAATCAGAATCAGACGACCCATCAATCCGAAGGGCGAAGGAAGTCTCGCTGGTCTGCCGTAGATACCTTGATCCTGCTGCTGGTGATACTGGCGATCGCCGGTTGCGTTCTTCGCGTTGTATACGCGGCGAATCAAGAGGCCAATAAGCCTTCCGAGCAGTATTTGATCCGGTTTACCGTGTCGGAGATCCATAAGGATATCGTGGCGGAGATCGAGACGCGTGATACGCTGTATTTTTACGAAACGGATCAGCGGTTGGGCTTTTTGGCCGTTACCCAGGATGAGGCTACCGAAGAGCTGGTAAGCACGTTGGAGATCAAGCCTGTTGAGGGAACCGAGCTCGTTACGGTTACCGGCTGGCTGATCTGCTTTGACGGAACCATGGGCGAGGGCGGTCTGTATATCGAAGGGAGCGGACGCTACCTGACGCCCGGAAGCACGGTGGAGGTTCGTACCGATCGCGCGCGGTTTACCGTATGTATCACCGAAATCCGCGAGAATTCTTGAGCTTTGGATGATCTATTGTATAAAATGATATAAAAAAGCCGTTTCTATATATGAAAAATCCTATATATTGACCCTTGATTTCTGTCGTGATTTTTGGTATACTACATGATGTAGAGAAGTCGATGAATGCGTGATGATACGGTGCTTCGGTGCGGTATCGCGTGAACGGTCAGAGAACTCTCGATGACCGCTTTCGGACGCCTTTACGGAGTCTTTCGCAAGTGGTGTCCCTATTACAGACAGGAGATCAAGCTCATGAAAAGTCGCCAAGTCGTTATTACCAATGCCAGCGGTCTGCACGCAAGACCCGCTACGTTCTTCATTCAGAAGGCCAACTGCTACAAGTGCTCTATCTGGGTGGAGAAGGACGACCGTAAGGTCAACGCCAAGAGCCTTCTGGGTGTTCTGTCCCTGGGTATTGCCAAGGGCATGACCATTACCCTGATCGCTGACGGCCAGGATGAGGATGCCGCACTGGACGGCCTGACTGCCCTCATCAACTCGGGCTTCGCTGAGTAATCTATCGGCATCCCGACTGTTCGCTTTGCACAAGCGTACATAGCAAAGATATAACGGCGCGAGCACGGCCCATACGGGTACAGAGGCCCGCGCCGTTTATCTGTATGCCGGCCTATAATTGGATTGGGGTTTGCAGGGGCTCTGCCCCTGCACCCCGCCAAGAACCTTTTTGAAAAAAGGTTCTTGGATCTCCAAAAACTTTCAAAAAAAAGATTATTAAATCATATTTTTTTGAAAGTTTTGAGGATTCCAAAGGGACTTTTTCAAAAGTCCCTTTGGTGGGGTCCGGGGGCAAAGCCCCTGGACTACAAACTGCAATTTGAAGGTTTTGTATTTGACAAAAAAGAAAGGAGTCCGCCATGCCTACGCGCGAAGAAGAAAAGAAACAACTGCTGGAAAAGGCGAACTCCTTGCCGCTGACCCCGGGCGTTTACATCATGAAGGACAGGGAAGGACGGGTCATCTACGTGGGCAAGTCCCGCAAGCTGAAGAACCGCGTTTCCCAGTACTTCCAGAATGGTGAAAAGAACCTCAAGACGGCTCGTATGGTGGCCTCCGTGCGGGATTTCGAGTATTTCCTATGCGACACCGAGATGGAGGCTCTGACCCTGGAGAATACCCTCATCAAGCAGCACAATCCCAAGTACAACATCCGACTGAAGGACGCCAAGTCCTACCCCTATATCAAGATCACCGATGAAGCATACCCGCGCCTTGTCATGACCCGCAAGCGGGACAAGGACAAGGGCAAGTACTTCGGCCCCTATTCGGGAGTCTCCACCGTTTTCTCGGTGCTGGATACCCTGCGCCAAGTGCTGGCGCTCCCCTCCTGTAACCGCCGATTTCCCCGTGATATCGGTAAGGAGCGCCCCTGCCTCTACTACCAGATGGGACGCTGCTGCGGCCCTTGTACGGGCAAGGTGAGCGAGGAGGAGTATGCCGCGACCGTGGCGCTGGCTTCGGATATTCTGCGGGGCAATACGGGGGAGGTCAAGCGCCGCCTCACCGAACAGATGTACGCCCACGCAGAGGCAGAGCGGTTTGAGGCCGCCGCCCGCTGTCGGGACACCATCGCCGCCCTGGACCGTCTGCGGCAGAAGCAGACCGTGGTGGCCGCCCCCGATACCGAGCAGGACGTGATCGGCTTCTTTGGAGACGAGGTGGCCTCCTGCGTGTCGGTGTTCTATATCCGCGCGGGTGCCGTGGTGGATAAGGAAGAATTTCTGGCGGGGGGCGAGCGGATCCTGGACGAGGAGACCCTGGGCGCGTTCATTTGCGAGCATTACCGCGTCCGCGAGCATATCCCCAAGCAGATCCTGTTGTCCTTTGCTCTGGATTTCGCTGAGATGGAAGGACTTTCCGAGTATCTGACGCAGATGGCGGGGCACAAGGTCACTCTGCGAACCCCCGAGCGCGGGCAGGCGCACACCCTGTGCGAGCTGGTGCGCTCCAACGCCGCCGAGAAGGTGCGACAGTACCGTCTGGACGCCGAAAAGGACGAGGGGGCACTGGTACGCCTGGCGGAGCTTCTGGAGCTTCCGAGCTATCCTGCGCGCATTGAGGCCTATGATATCTCCAACCTGGGCGCAGAACATCTGACCGCCGGTATGGTGGTATGCGAGGACGGTAAATTCAACAAGTCGGATTATCGCTACTTCAAGATCCGCTCGGTCGAGGGGGCGCCCGACGATTACGCCAGCATGCGGGAGGCCCTGGATCGTCGTCTGGCTCATCTGGAGGACGGCGAGGGCTCCTACGCCAAGCTCCCCGATCTCATCCTGCTGGACGGCGGACGGGGACACGTGGGTGTCGTTCGCGAGCTGATGGAGGAGCGGGGGCTGGATATCCCTGTGTTCGGTATGGTCAAGGACGATTTCCACAAGACCCGCGCCCTCTGCACCGAGGACGGGGAGATCAGCATTGCTCGGGAGAACGCCGTGTTCGTGCTGATCTATCGAATTCAGGAGGAGGTGCACCGCTTTACGGTATCCCGCATGGATGCCGCCAAGCGCAAGACCCTGACCCACTCCACCCTGACCAAGATCAAGGGCATCGGCGACGCCAAAGCCAAGGCGCTTCTGCAGGCCTTCGGCGGGATCACGGGTGTCAAGAATGCCACCGAAGAAGAATTGGCGGCGGTCAAAGGCATTTCCAAGACCGACGCTGCAAATATCCGAGAGTATTATCAGAAAAAACAATAAATTGCAGTTTGTAGGGGAACGCCTGGGTGGAACTTCTTGAAAGCCTCCTTGCTTCGCTCGGTGCAAGTTTGCTTTCAGCAAACATTGCGAAGTTCCACCCCGGACTCCCTTCAAGAACTTTCAAAAAAACTGATAAATAACCCCTTTTGAAAGTTTTGAGGATTCTTAAGGAACTTTTTCAAAAGTTCCTTAAGCGGGGTGCAGGGGCAGAGCCCCTGTACAGAAACAAAAAAGGAGAAACTACACTATGATGCGCATCATTACCGGCCGCGCCCGCGGCATTAAGCTGGAAACCTTGGAAGGAGATATGACGCGCCCCACGTCGGAGCGCGCCAAAATGGCCATCTTCTCCAGCCTGCAATTCGAGCTGGAGGGACGCCGTGTGCTGGATCTCTTCGCGGGCTCGGGACAGATGGGTCTGGAAGCCGTATCCCGCGGCGCTGACCACGCGGTGCTGGTGGATCAGTCTAAGGACGCCATCAAGATCATTACGAAAAACGCCGAAAAGACCCGCCTTTCCGAAAATTGCACCATCATTTGCTCGGATTTCTCCGAGTTCCTCCGTCAGAGACGGGGGCGCGATCCCTTCGATATCGTGTTCATTGATCCTCCCTACGGCATGAAGGCATGCCGCGCCGCTGTGGAGACCATTCTGGAGAACCGTTTGCTCAAGCCCCACGGCATTCTGGTGCTGGAGAGCGGGGAGCCCGATCCCCTGGGCGTGGGTACGCCCATCTCCGAGAAGTTCGAGGTGCTGAAATCCGCCCGCTACGGGGTGGCCTACGTCAACATCCTGACTCCCAAGGAGGGCGAGAAATGAGTACAGCCCTGATTCCCGGCAGCTTTGATCCCATCACTCTGGGACATCTGGATATCATCACCCGCGCCGCCGCACGCTTTGACAAGGTCATCGTGGCGGTGATGAACAACGATATGCAGAAGTACGTGCAGGGGGCGGCGGTCAAATCTTACATGTTCGTTCTGTCCGAGCGGCGGGAGATGGTGGAGGCTGCCTGCGCCCATCTGCCGGGTGTGGAGGTAGTGGCGGCGGGCGGTATGCTCATTCGCCTCTTTGACAGCGTGCACGCCGATTGGATCATCAAGGGGGTGCGCTCCACCGCGGATTTCGAGTACGAGCAGAAGCACGCCCTGTACAACCGCGCTGAGAATCCCCGCGCCGAGACCCTGTATATGCCCGCAGATCCTGCTTTTGACGGCTTGTCGTCTACTCTGGTGCGGGAGAAAATCCGCGCGGGTGAGTCCTTGGTCGGCTATCTCCCCGAAGCCGTTATCGAATGGATCAACGCCCATCCGAGGGCTTGATTATACAGACTGCCGCCTTGGTGACAGTCCACACACATTATTTGGAGGAAAAAACTATGTCCAAGAACAATCGTATTGCCTCCCGCGTCATCTCTATGATCCTGGGTGTGCTTATGGGAGTCGTGCTGGTGGTCATTGGCTCTGTGGTCAAGGCCGAGACGCTGGTCTGGCTGGCTCTCGTGGTCTGGGGAATTATCGTCATCATCGGTAACATTCCCGGTCTCATCTACGCCATTGCCAATCTCAAGGCAAAGGGTGCCATCTTTGATCTGATCGCATCCATTGTCGGTGTTTTGCTGGGTGTGGGACTCATTGTTTCCCAGAACAACGTCATCACCGTGATTCTGGCTGCTTACATGATCGTGTTCCCCGTCATTCGCATCATTCTGGCAAAGACCGCCTGGGCAGAGCAGCTCAGCCGTGAGCTGTTGCGCATCATCCTGGGTGTGGTTCTGCTGGTCTTCGGCGGTACGCTCCTCGGCGTGGGTTACACCATTCTCAATCTGCTCCTGAGCATCATTGGCTGGGTGATCATTGCCCTGACCGTGATCCTGGGTGCTGTGGCGATTATCAAGATCGCAACCGAAAAGGGACAGAATGCCCCCGAAAACGGCCATATCTACGTAGATTTTGAGGAAAAGAACGACTGATTGAAAATGAAAAAGAAACGGACGGCCGCCTTGGGTGGTCGTCCGTTTCGTTTATTGACCCTTGGATGAAAAACGCCGAAAAAACGCTTTCCGAACCCGAAAATCGGCCAAAATCGAAGATTTTAGCCATGCTTTTGCCCAATCTTCGTTAAAATCAAAGAAACTCGCCAAAAATAAAGGAAAACGGTTGACAAAATCGCGTTTCTGTGCTATACTGTGACCATCGGGAGTGTTTCCCTGATACCGCCCGCCGTTCGGTGCCTGCCCCGACGGCGAACCCAAATCAAGCAGAGAGTAAGGAGGATGATCACATGAGCCGTGAAAAGGATCTTTTCGGTATGGATGAATCAAACGAGATGACCCCAACCAAAGAATCTGCCGCCCATGAACCCAACAGCGAAGTAACCGCGCGCGATACGGAGGACGTTGTGCCTGCCGACCGCGCTACCGATCATCCCCCCGAACGAATATCTCCCCGCGAGCCCGCCGGCGATCAGGATCCCGAGTCGGTGGATGCCTCCGACGAGGACGAACACGTGGATATTTACGCCGAGCCTGCCGAGCTCTACGACGACGCCGACGAGGACGAGATCCTGGACGCCGAGGAGGAGATCACCGAGGAGACGGTGGAGGAGGCCATCGAGGAAGCCATCGAGGAAGTCGAGGCCGATATCGAGGAAGAGGAAGAAATTCTGGCTGAACAGCGTCCCCAGGAAATGGAACGTAAGTTTGAATATCTGGAAGACCTGTTGGATTCCCGCCGCTACGCCGATTTCCGTGACGAGCTTTCCGAGCTGAACCCCGTTGACGCCGCCGAATTCTTCAATGAACTGGAGCCCAAGCGCATTCCCTCCATCTTCAAGCTCCTGGATAAGGACACGGCCGCCGCCGTGTTTGCCGAGCTGGAGATCGAGGATCAGGAGCGTATCATCACCGCCATGACCGATCGGGAAATTTCCTTGATCGTGGAGGAATTGGCACTGGACGATACCACCGAAATGCTGAAGGAGCTTCCTGCGAACATGGTGCATCGCATCATGAAAAACGCCACCCCCGAGACCCGTACCGATATCAACCGCCTCCTGGCCTATCCCGAGGACAGCGCCGGTAGCGTCATGACCGCCGAGTTCATTGATCTCCGCCGCGACATGACCTGCGCCGAGGCCATTGCCCGTATCCGTAAGACGGGTGTGGATAAGGAGACCGTGTACGTGGCTTACGTGGTGGACGATCACCGCGTGCTTCAGGGCGCTGTGCCCTTGAAGGATCTGTTGTTTGCTTCTGCCGACGATCTCATTGAGGATATCATGGACGAGGACATCATTTGCGCCTCCACCATGGACGACCAGGAGACCGTGGCGAATACCGTGGCTAAGTACGGCATGCTGGCCATTCCCATCGTAGACCGCGAATACCGCCTCGTGGGTATCGTCACAGTAGATGATGCTATGGAAGTCATGGAAACCGAGGCCACCGAGGATATCGAAAAAATGGCGGCTATCTCGCCGACCGATAAGCCCTATCTGAAAACGAGCGTGTTCGAGACCTGGAAGAAGCGTGTCCCCTGGTTGCTGCTTCTCATGCTCTCCGCCACCTTTACCAGTACCATCCTCGCCCACTATGAGGGCATTCTGGATGCCGCCACCCTGTCTCTGGCGGTCTTCGTGCCCATGCTGACGGGTACGGGCGGTAACGCCAGTAGCCAGACGTCGGTTACCGTGATCCGCGGACTCTCCCTGGGAGAGATCGAATTGCGGGATATCTTCCGCGTGCTGTGGAAGGAGTTGCGGGTCGCCGTGGTGTGCGGTCTGACCGTCGCGGCCGCCTGCTTTGCCAAGACCATGCTGGTGGATCTGAAGCTGGTCTTCACTCTGGAAACCATCGAGGTGGCGGCCATCGTATCCATCACCATGTTCTGCGCCGTGGTGTTCGCCAAGCTGATGGGTGTGCTTTTACCCATTGGTGCCAAGCGGGTGGGCCTTGACCCTGCGGTTATGGCGTCCCCCTTCATCACCACCGTGGTGGATACCTTGACTCTGCTCATTTACGTGGCCATCGCTTCGGCGGTGTTGCCCATCTGATCTCATACGAAAACGGGTGTCTCGATTCCGAGACACCCGTTTTCGTGTTATTTTTTGCGCGCGGGAGAGAGGGAAAGATGTTTGCCGACTGTGCGGGGGCGCGTGTCCTCCTGATCGCGTGCGATGTGGAAATGTTCGCTTTCGGAAAGGCGATCGTTCTTATCCGAGATCTGGCGCACGGTTACGGATTCCAGTTTGGACAAGGTGTCGGATGCTTTTCTTGCGTGTACCCGTAGGGTGTTTGCGTCCAGGAATTCGGTTGCCTGCTCGCGTTTCCCGTCAAAGGTGACGACGCTGAATCTCGTAAAGCCCTCTCCCTTGACGTAGATATACTCGTCTTCGGCGTAGCATTCGGTGATCCGAATGGGGCGGCTGCCCATGACCATGTCCTCCATGACGGGGTATTCCATGTCACCGTAGGCCATACGCTCGCCGTAGAGCACGTCGTACTCCAGAGCGGCCAGGAGGGTCAGGTACTCGGGATCGTTCCGATACGCGCGGTGGAAGCGGTTCATGACGCCCTCTTGATTGTCGATCAGCTCCATAACGGAGGGGAAAATCTGATAGGAGCAAAGATCCTCGTCTTCAAGGGCGTTCGGGGTTTCGTAATTGGCGATGATGATGTATTCGGTCTCAAACTCCGAGGTGGACAGGGTAATGCCCTCGTCCCGCACGATGGTGGGCATATGGTCGCCGTAGAAGACCAGAACCGTATCCTCCTCCAGCGCCATAACCGCCTCGTACAGGGCGCTCACAAAGGCGTCCATTTCGTTAATTTGGTTGATGAAATACTGGAAGTGACTGACGACGGTTTCGTCTTCGATTCCGCCCGTGATCAGAATATCGTCCTCTGCGGGGACGTAGTCGTCGGGATATTTGCCGTGTCCCTGCACCGAAACAGCGAACACAAAGTCAGACCGCTCGGTGGAATTCAGAACGTACAGGATCTCGTCGGTGAGGAGGGAATCGTGTGCCCAGCCTGTTTCGTTGAAGGTCGGGTTCTCGAAATACTCGATGGACGTGAAGTTTTCAAAGCCCAGATTCTTGTAGACATCGTTGCGGAGGTAGAAGGAACCCTCGTGGTTGTGGATGGCGTGGGTGTGGTATCCGGAGGCCAGCAGATCGTAGGCGACGGTCTCGCAGGTCGCATCGGACATAATGGAGCGGTAGGGGTATTCGCCCGCACCAAAGTCTGCCACGCGCATGCCCGTCAGTACCTCAAACTCGGTGTTTACGGTGCCCGCGCCGAATACGGGAATGGTCAGAAGGCCGGAGGGGTATTGCTCCTTCAGCGCGGTAAAGGTGGGAACGGGATCCTCGGAGAAGGTAACGCCCTCCATATACTTGACGTCAAAGAAGGATTCCAGCTGGACGATAATGACGTTGGGATCCTTGGAGGCGGGCCCGTCTATGGGAGGGGAATCCTCCTCGTCGGTGGGAAGCTCTTCCAGAATGTCGGTGATGAGCTCCTCGCCGTAATTGAGCGGGCGGTCTACACCCTTATCCACGACGCTGAGGCCGAAGCAGTAGGGAAAGCCGTAGTCGTTGTAGGCGGTAGCCAGATTCGGGAATTGATCCGAAAGCTGGCTTGTGGCAAAGCCCATACCAATGATCAGCGCGCAGGCGGCGAGAGACGCCGAAAACGCGGCCGCAAAACGCTTCCAGGGGATGGCGTGCTTGCGTACGCGGATGAACAGGAATATGACCAGCGCGATAGCCGAGGCCAAGGCCAGGCAGATCAGAATGATCTGGAAAACAGACAGGTAGGCGGTGATGATGGTGATGACGCTGAGGGCGATGGAAATGTCCACGGCGGTGAGGGGGGTGACGCGGGTGATGAGAATGATGCACTGGGCAATACCCAGGGCGATCCACACGAAGGAGATCATGGTAATGGCGGCGGTTCGCTTGGGGAACAGCATCGCCAGGAGAAGGGTGAGAAGAATGATCCCGTAGTTGGTCAGATACGCCAAAGGGGACTCCCACAGAAACACGAGGGCTTCCAGGGGAGAGTGGCGCGACAGAGACTCGATCAGGAACGTCAGCAGAGCGGCCAAGGTAAAGTACAGGGGGAGACGGTCGGTGTCCGAGAGGATACGCCACGCCGCCGCCAGCCATTGCTTGGCTGTTTTGCGCTCACGGGGAGCGGGAGAGGTGGATTGGTTCATATTGTGTACCCTATATTATCATATTCAATGTGATAGACGGAGAAAATCGTACGAGCATATACTATCACATTTTTTCGGAAAAGTCAATACGTAGGGGAAAATCTTAATGGGATAAAGATTTTCCATTTGCATGCCGCACGAATTCCGCTACCGTCTCGGCGGTCTCGGTTACGGTCATATTCGTGTTGTCGAGGGCGAGATCATACAGATCGGCGTGAGTCCGTATCCAGCTGTTGTAGTCGATCTGGGAGGCGATAAAGGCCTCGTCGGAGCACATCCGCTCGGGGGGGCGGGCAAGGAGTCGCCGCCGCACCTCGGCATCCGAGCAGGTCATGCTGATATAGGTGACCGTTACGTTCTTGGGGAGAGGAACCCGCTCAAAAAAGCTGATGGGGTCGTTGCAGGAACCGAAGAGCAGATGCTTCTCACCCGCCAGCTCGAAGGCGCGAGCGAGGCAGTCGGCGGTGTAGTCCTTTTCCCGCGGCGTACCCTTGTAGTTCCACCAGTTGAGGCGTACCTCGTCGGAGTCGATGCAGGCGAAATCGGGGAGCAGGTTCAGCTCGTTCAGGGCGTTTTTGATGGTGGATTTACCCACGCCGCAGGCCGCGGAGAGGATCACGAGACGTCTTTCTTTCATGGCTTAATCCTCCACGTCGGGCTCGGGCATGACCAGGGGACGGCGGTCGGGCAGATGGAGTCCGTCCACCTCGGCGGCCTGCATAGCGTGGAAAATACGGTGGCGCAGACCCTTGTGCTGGCGCTCCAGAGAGGCCAGAAGCTGCTTCATGGACTCTCGCTGAGTGTTTTCGTTGGCGGGGCAGGCGGATTCCACTACGGGAAGCTCCACCGAAGCGGCGAAGGCGCGCACTTCCTTTTCGGGGGTGTAGAGCAGGGGACGAATGACCCGCAGATCCACCCGAGAGAGGTATGTCACGGGCTGGAAGCATCCGATGCGCCCCTCAAAGAACAGGTTGAGCATGAAGGTCTCCACCGCGTCGTCAAAGTGGTGCCCCAGGGCGACGGTATTACAGCCCAGCTCCTTGGCGGCGTTGTTCAACGCTCCGCGGCGAAGCTTGGCGCAGAGGGAGCAGGGATTGGATTCCTTGCGCACGTCGAAGATGATGCGGGCGATCTCGGAGGGGACAACGTGGTATTCAACCTCCAGACGCTCACACAGGGCGCGGATGCCCCCGTAGGGGTCTGCGGGGAGTTCTTTCCCTTGGTTGGCCTCGATGCCGCCAAAGCCCATATCCACCGTGATGGCGATGAGCTCGAAGGGCTGGGGGTAGAAGCGCCGCAGTCCCGCCAGAGCGTGAAGCAGGGTCAGGGAATCCTTGCCCGCCGATACGCCCACGGCGATCTTATCTCCCGCGCGGATCATGCCGTAGTCGTCCACGGCGCGGCGGGTGTAGCTGAGTATGTGTTTCATGTGATCCATATGGTATTCCTTTTACTTGCGGTTTTCGCCCGTGAAGCGGGAGGGGAAGCCGCAGTTTTCGTATATGTAGGCCGCATCCGTTTTTTGCACCATGGGCACGGCAGGTTTTTCGGGATTTGTAGGATCCGCCTCCCAGAGGCAGAGGGGCGGGGTGACCAGCAGGGAAGGAGACGCGTATTTGACCGCCTCCACCAGCACCATCGAGGGGAGGGCGGCGTAGGTGGCCTGTACCATGGTCATGCGCTTGGGCTCCAGGTGAGCCTCCCGCAAGCCTTCAAACAGGTCGCTCAGGCGTTCGGGGCGGAAGACACAGCAGAACCGACCGCCGTGCTTGAGGAGCCGTCCTGCGGCTCTGCAGAAGTCCTTGACGCTACCGCAAACCTCGTGGCGGGCGATGTACTTCTCGTCAGCCGTGTTCCGCGCGCCGCTGGCAGGCGCCATGTAGGGGGGATTGGCGGTGACCAGATCCACCTCACCGCCCACGGTGGCGGAAGTGATCTCCCGTACGTCGGCGCACAGGGAAGTCAGGCGGTCGGAGAAGCCGTTGAGGGCGGCGTTGCGCCGAATCAGTTCTCCGAAGGCGGGCTGGATCTCCACGGCGGTAAAGCGGGAAGCCTTATCCCGCGCCAGGCACAGAAGGGGAATGATCCCCGTGCCGCTGCCCAGATCCACGGCGACGGCGCTCTTTTTGGGGCGGATGTAGGCCGACAGCAGGTAGGCATCGGTGCCGAAGGTCAGCCCGTCCTTTCGCTGGATCAGCTTGATATGTTCATTGACCTCATGTAGGGTCTCTCTGTCCCGAAGCTCCATCGGTAGTCTCCTTTCGCTGTGGAATTTGGTGTGAGTGGGGAGTTCTATAAATTGCAGTTTGTAGGGGGAGCGACTGGGAGGAACTTCTTGAAAGAAGTTCCCCCCAGACCCCCTTCAAGAACTTTCAAAAAA
>JAZRFR010000078.1:0-7379 GCA_045643785.1 Eubacteriales bacterium
CGGAGAAGGTGTTCTCGCAGGCGGCGGCGCGGATGCCCGCGTGCTTGTTGGCAGCCATGGACATGCCGATGCCCGTGCCGCAAATGAGGATGCCCAGAGGGGCAACGCCGCCCGTCACTGCCTCACACAGGGCGTGGGCGAAAACGGTATAGTTGCAGGACTCGGGAGCATCGGTGCCCACGTCGATGACCTCAATACCGCGAGCCTCCAGATGTGCCTTAACCTTCTGCTTCAGATTGTAGCCCGCGTGATCCGAGCCCATAACGATCTTTTTGATTTCCATCGGTATTTCCTCCTGTGGGATCAGTTGTTTTCTTGATTCAATTTTTCCATCCGTACCCGCTCGGCCTGAGAGGGGCGGAGGTATACGGGGGCGAGCTCAAAATCCGTGGTGCGAACACCCTCCCGATAGAGTCGAAGCCCTGCCATAGCGGTATTGTATCCGCTCTGGTGAATGAGCCGCTCGGGGAGCAGGATCAAGCGATCTCCCATGGACTCCGAAAGGGCGTCGTACACCAGTTTTGCCCCGTCGCCCATGAGATACACAGGGCGGTCGGGGTATTTCGTTGCCAATTCTTCTCCAAGCTCGGTAATCGCCAGCGCCCGATCCTCACAAAGGCGGGTCAGGGAAGTACCGTCGGATGCAAACAACGCGTTGTATACCTGCTGACGGCGAGCGTTCATGGAGGGGCAAAGAATGCCGTTCAGAGCAACACCGTTGAGGGCCAGCGCCTCCAAGGTGGACACGCCAATGCAGGGCTTATCCTTCCCGAAAGCGATACCCTTCACCGTAGCCGCGCCAATGCGCACGCCCGTAAAGGAGCCGGGACCCGCGGTGCAGACGAACAGATCCACGTCGTCCACGGTGTAACCGGCGATCTTTAAGACGGATTCCACCATGGGGAGCAGTGTCTCGGAGTGCGTATGCCCCGTGTTGATCGTGTACTCCGCAATGAGCTTTTCATCCTCACAAAGAGCCACCGAGCCGACCTGCGCGGTGGAATCCAGAGCCAATATCAGCATAGCGGCGCCTCCTTTACAGAAATGGTGATGATTCGTTTATCCACTTCGGGCGGGCATTTCTCAATGCGTACCTCCAAGTAGACCTCGGGCAGAGCGAAGGGGATCTTCTCGCACCATTCGGCCACGCAAACCCCCGCGTCGGGGTAGTCCTCAAAGCCGATGGAGTAGAGATCGTCCTCCGACTCAATGCGGTACATATCAAAGTGGAAAAGGGGCTTCTTTCCCGCCACACGGTACTCGTTGACGAGAGAGAAGGTAGGGGAGCGGACACCCCGCCCGGGAGCCATGACCGATGCCAGCCCCCGCACGAAGGCAGTCTTGCCCACGCCGAGATCGCCGTACATAGCGATAAACGCAGGGCAGGTCTTATCCGACTCCATGAGCTTCGCCAGCGCCGCGCCCACCGCCTCGGTCTCCTCGGGGGAGCTCGTGGTGAGGGTGACGGGCAGGCTGTTCAAAGTGAATTCTTGCATAGCCGCACTCACGATCTCTTGGTATTCTTGTCCTTGACCTGCTCGCGGGTCCCGTCGGGACGCACGATGACGGTATTATCCAGAATACCCGTCATGGAGGCGCGGAATTCCCGGATGTACTCGGTACGCAGAGCGGCGCGTTCTTCCAGCTCCGCCTCGGTCAGAGTCTCTCCCGCCTTGACGCGGCGGGCAAATTCGTTGATACGGTCGAGTTTTGCTTGTTCCATTATTTGTCCTTGTGTTACATCTTTTTGTTGAAAGTTTTGGGGATTCTTAAGGGACTTTTTTAAAAGTCCCTTAAGCGGGTCCGGGGCAGAGCCCCAAGAACCCCTTACGCTCTCAGCTTCAGACCCAGCTTGAATTCCAGATCCTTGAGGATCTTCTTGGTGGCCTTGTCGGCCTCCTCCACGGTCAGGGTCTTGTCAGCGGCGCGGAGAGTCACGCGGAAGGCCACGGACTTGTTGCCCTCACCGATGGAAGCGCCGCGGTAGATGTCGAACAGAGCCACGTTCTCCACCAGCTTGCCGCCTGCCTTACGCATGATGGCCATGATGGAGCCAACCTCCATGTCCTCGGGACAGATGAAGGAGAAGTCACGGGTGGTAGCAGGGAACTTAGGCAGAGGCTTATAGTCGATCACCATGTTGGCGTTGTCCCACAGAGCCTCGAAGTCAACCGTCGCGCAGTACAGAGCCTGATTGTCGAAACCGTACTCAGCAGCCACAACGGGATGGATCTGACCAAAGATAGCCAGCTCTACACCGTCCTCGGTCAAAACCTTGGCGCAACGGCCGGGATGGAATGCGGGATCCTCGGTGTAAGCAGTGAAGGTGGCATTCTTGATGCGTGCCAGAGCCAGAATGTTCTCAATGACACCCTTCATGGCGTAGAAGTCCACGCCGCCGTACATACCAAGGGTGACTACCTTCTTCTCGGCGGGCAGGTCGCCCTCGTTCTCGGCGGGAATGTAAACGGTAGCATCCTCAAAGAGACGGACGTTCTCGTTGGAGAAGTTGTTGTTTCTCTCCAGAACCTCCAGCATGGAGGGCAGAGCGGTGGTGCGCATGATCGAGGTGTCCTCGCCCAGAGGGTTGGAGATCACCACAGAGCGGCGCAGAGCGCTGTCGGCGGGCATGCGGATGCGGTCGTAGAACTTGGGAGAGATGAAGGAGAAGGTCTGGATCTGATCCATACCCATGCCGTACAGAGCGCGATCCAGAGCCAGCTCAAAGGCCTGCTTGGGATTGCGGCCGCCCTGGGTGGTCTCGGCGTTCATGTAGGTCGCCTTGATTTCGTTGTAGCCGTAGATACGGATGATCTCCTCGGCAATGTCGCTCATGAGATTCAGGTCACCGCGGAAGGAGGGAGGAATAATCGTATCGCCCTCAACGCGGCACTCCAGCTTCGTGAGAATGTCCACCATGTACTCGCGGGTCAGGTCAACGCCCAGGAACTTGTTCATGCGCTCCACCTCGAAGGGGATACGCACCTCGGGCTTGTGGGTGGGGTAGCAGTCGATGATGCCGTCCACCACGTCACCTGCGCCCAGCATCTCTACCAGCTCGCAGGCTCTCTGCAGAGCGGGCAGGGCGTTGTTGGGATCCAGCTCCTTCTCGAAGCGGGAAGAGGACTCGGTACGCATCTTGTTCTTCTTGGCGGTCACGCGGACGGAGGAGCCCAGGAAGCAAGCCGACTCGAACACCACGGTAGCCGTACCGTCCTTGATCTCGCTGTTGGCGCCGCCCATGACACCGGCCAGAGCGCAAGCCTTCTTCTCGTCAGCGATGACCAGCATGGAGGAATCCAGTACGTGATCGATATCGTCCAGAGACTTGAAGCACTCACCGTCGTTTGCGCGGCGAACGCGGATAGCGGCGCCGTCCAGCATGGCGTAGTCAAAGGCGTGCATGGGCTGGCCGTACTCCAGCATGACGTAGTTGGTGATGTCCACGATGTTGTTGATGGGACGGACACCGGCGGCGCGGAGGCGGCGGCGCATCCACATGGGGGAGGGAGCGATCTTTACGTTCTTCACCACGCGGGCGGCGTAGCGGTAGCAGAGATCGGGCGCCTCAATGCCCACGGTCAGATAATTCTCAATCTTGTCACCGTCACCTGCGCCCTTCACCTCGGGGGTGTGGAGAGTCAGAGGACGGCCGCAGGAAACGGCGGTCTCGCGAGCCAGACCGATAACGGGGAGACAGGCAGGACGGTTGGAGGTGATCTCGAACTCCACCACGGTGTCGCAGAGATCCAGAGCCTCGCGGATGTCCATACCGATCTTGTCAGCGAACTCCTCGCCAAGGATCAGAATACCGTTTGCCTCCTTGCCGGGGCAGTCGTGCTCGGTGAGATTCAATTCGTTAAAGGAGCAGAGCATACCGTTGGAGGGAACGCCGCGGAGCTTGCCTGCCTTGATGACGATATCACCGGGCAGATGTGCCACGGGCAGAGCGGCGGGAACGATGGCGCCCTCGAAGACGTTCTGGGCACCGGTGACGATCTGCTGAATGCCCTCGGCGGCAGCGCCGCAGTCCACCTGGCAGATGAAGAGGTGATCGGAATCGGGGTGACGCTCCATCTTCACGATGCGAGCCACCACTCCGTTCTGAATATCGTCGCCCAGTACCTCGTAGCCCTCAACCTTGGAGCCCGTGTAGGTCAGCTTCTCGCAGTAATCGCGGATGGCGACGTCCTTTACGCTGACGTAATCCGCCAGCCAGTTCATAGAAAGATTCATTGTATATTACCTTCTTTTAAGACATATTTGTTTTGAAAGTTTTTGGAGATTCCAAAGAACCTTTTTTCAAAAAGGTTCTTTGGCGGGTGCAGGGCAGAGCCCTGCTTAGAACTGCGAGAGGAAGCGGACGTCGTTCTCGTAGAGGTGACGGATGTCGTCGATGTGGTACTTGAGCATGGCGATACGCTCAACGCCCATACCGAAGGCAAAGCCGCTGTACACGGTGGGATCAATACCGCCCATCTCCAAAACGTGGGGATGTACCATACCGGCGCCCAGGATCTCGATCCAACCCTCGTTCTTGCACAGACGGCAACCCTTGCCGCCGCAGGCGAAGCAGGAAATATCAACCTCTGCGGAGGGCTCGGTGAAGGGGAAGTGGTGAGGACGGAAGCGGATGCGGGTATCGGAGCCGAACTCCTTCTTGGCGAAAGCGTCCAGCGTGCCGCGCAGATCACCCATGGTGATGCCCTTGTCGATCACCAGACCCTCCAGCTGATGGAACAGAGGAGAGTGGGTGGCGTCCATGGCGTCGGAGCGGTACACGCGACCGGGGGAGATGATGCGGATGGGGGGCTTCTGATTCTCCATCACGCGAGCCTGCACAGAGGAGGTCTGGGTGCGGAGAAGCATCTTTTCGGTGATGTAGAAGGTGTCCTGGGTGTCTCTTGCGGGATGATCCTCAGGAATATTGAGCGCCTGGAAGTTGTAGTAGTCAAACTCCACCTCGGGGCCTTCCTCAATGGAGAAGCCCAGACCGATGAAAATGTCCTCCAGGTCGCGCTGCACCAGATTCAGAGGATGCACGTGACCCATCTTGGAAGCATTACCGGGCATGGTGACGTCCAGCTTTTCTTCCTTCAGCTGACGCTCCAGAGCCTCGGCGGCCAAGGTCTCCTTGCGGGCGGTCATGGCGGCCTCAATGTCGGCGCGCACCTCGTTGGCGATCTGACCGACAACGGGACGCTCCTCGGGGGTCAGCTGTCCCATGCCGCGCAGAACGGCGGTCAGCTCACCCTTCTTACCCAGGTACTTAACGCGAAGGGCCTCCAGATCCGCACCGTCGGCGGCGATGGCGGCAAGAGCTTCGCTTCTGATTTGTTCGAGATTTTCTTTCATGCTCATGATGATTTGTATTTCCTTTCGTAGTAGAAACAATGAATATGATCGCCCACGGGGAGAAAAAGAGACTCCCGCCCCATGGACGGATAAACGATACACCTATCCGTGTAAACTGGGACGGGAGTTCTCCCGCGGTACCACCCGGTTTCCGTTCGCCAAAGCAGGGAACGACACCTTGTTGCGGATGGATAACGGCATCCTACCGGACAGGGCTACGCATACCGCGGATAAACTGCGGTACTTAACTCTGTCAGCTCCGAGGCGAAATGCCGCCGTCACAAGTCCGTACCGCTTCCAGCCACCCCCTCGGGGGACGGTATCTCTCTGTTGAACTTGCCCTTGACGGAGGCGAACCTCATCGTAGCATTGGATATTGTTATGGAGGTTTTTGAGATTCTTAAGAACTTTTTCAAAAAATTCTTAAGCGGGGTTTGGGGCAGAGCCCCAAGCACTCTCTTAACCCGCAATCACCTTGACAAAATTCTTCTTGCCCTTGCGGAGCATCTTGCCCTCGCCCAAATCAGCGGGAGCAAAAGTAGCGCGAGGATCGGTGACCTTCTCACCGTCCAGGGTCACGCCGCCCTGCTGAATGGCCTGACGGGCCTCGGACTTGGACTTGGCAAAGCCGGCCTTCACCAGCATGGTGGGCACGTCGCAGCGGCCGTCCATGTAGAAGTCCTCGGGAGCCAGGGGCAGAGTGGGAACGTTCGCACCCTCACCGCCGCCGAACAGAGCCTTGGCCGCGGCGCGAGCCTTGTCGGCCTCCTCGTCGCCGTGAACCAGCTTGGTCAGCTCGTATGCCAGAATGTCCTTGGCCTCGTTGAGCTGGGAGCCCTCCCAGCCATCCATCTTGTCGATCTCCTCAACAGGCAGGAAGGTCAGCATGCGGATGCACTTGAGAACGTCGGCATCCTCCACGTTTCTCCAGTACTGGTAGAAGTCGTAGGGAGTGGTCTTCTTGGGATCCAGCCAGACAGCGCCCGAGGCGGTCTTACCCATCTTCTTGCCCTCGGAGTTGAGGAGCAGGGTGATGGTCATGGCGTGGGCGTCCTCGCCCAGCTTGCGGCGGATCAGCTCGGTACCGCCCAGCATGTTAGACCACTGGTCGTTACCGCCGAACTGCATGTTGCAGCCGTACTTCTGGAACAGATAGTAGAAGTCGTAGGACTGCATGATCATGTAGTTGAACTCCAGGAAGGACAGACCCTTCTCCATTCTCTGCTTGTAGCACTCGGCGCGGAGCATGTTATTGACAGAGAAGCAGGCGCCCACCTCGCGGAGCACCTCTACGTAGTTCAGATCCAGGAGCCAGTCGGCGTTGTTGACCATAATGGCCTTACCCTCGCCGAACTCAATGAATCGCTCCATCTGCACCTTGAAGCAGTCGCAGTTGTGCTGGATGGTCTCACGGGCCATCATGGAACGCATGTCGGTTCTGCCCGAGGGGTCACCGATCATGGCAGTACCGCCGCCGATCAGCACCACAGGCTTGTTGCCCGCCATCTGAAGCCGCTTCATGAGGCACAGAGCCATGAAGTGACCCACGTGGAGAGAATCAGCGGTGGGGTCAAAGCCGATGTAGAAGGTGGCCTTGCCGTTGTTGATCATCTCCTTTATTTCGTCTTCATTCGTTACCTGGGCGATCAGACCGCGGGCAACGAGCTCGTCGTAAATGGTCATAGTGAAAATTCCTTTGCTTGCAAAAATATTCATTATATTATAGCACAAAGGCCTCTGCTTTGTCAAGGGATTTTCAAAAAATATATGTGTATTGCAATGAATAACATGAGGCCATGAATCATCTGCAAGAGAATCACGGGTTTCTTGACAAATGCTTGCAGATGTGCTATAATATTCCCATTCCGAAAAAGAGAGGTACATACCCATGAACGATAAAGAAATAGCCGAGCTGCGGAGACGCTTCCGCGCCGATAAGACCAGCATCAGCCGTATCCGCGGTGCCTACGTCAACGAGAAGCGGGAGATCATCTCGGAAATGGAAAGTCGGAGGCCAAGCGGTC
>JAZRFR010000079.1:0-4649 GCA_045643785.1 Eubacteriales bacterium
CGCTCCCCCATAAACTGCAATTTGAAGTTATTCCTTGCCTTTTCTCCGCATACACTTGACCGAGACAAGCCGAACAAGCTATGCAAAGGAAGGTGCCATCATGTCCAAACACATACGTCCCACACCGCTGACCATGGCCGAGGTAGAAAGTTCCCGTCGGGAGCATGGGAGCAATCAACTGTCGGTCAAGCGGCGCAAGAGCTTCTTTCGTCAGTTCATAGGCAACCTGGGCGACCCCGTCATCCGCATCCTTTTGGGTGCGTTGGTGCTCAATATCCTGTTCTCCTTGACGGGGGATGGGGCGGATTGGTTCGAGACCGGGGGCATCGCGCTGGCGGTACTGCTGGCGACCTTGATCTCCACCCTGTCGGAGTACGGCTCGGAGGCGGCCTTTGCGCGGCTGTCCGAGGAGTGCGCCAAGGTGTCCTGTCGGGTCAGACGGCGGACAGGCAACGGGGACGTTGCGGGTACGGTCTGCGAGATCCCGCTGGCTCACGTGGTCGTGGGAGACGTGGTGGTTCTGGGGGCGGGGGAGATGATCCCTGCGGACGGTATTCTCCTTACGGGTTCACTTCAGGTAGATCAATCCGCCATGACGGGAGAGAGCCGCGAGGTAGAGAAAAAGCCCTTGCGGAATGGGGAAAACCTCCCCGATGAGCCCACGCCGGCCGATACCTGCGCCCTGTTCCGCGGGTGCGTCATTCTGGGCGGCGGCGGGGAGATGCTGGTCACCCGGGTGGGGGATCGCACCTTCCTGGGGCACATCTCCGAGGAGGTGCAGGAGGACACCCGTGAAAGCCCTCTCAAGATCCGTTTGACCAAGCTGGCGGGGCAGATCAGCCGTCTGGGATACGTAGCGGCGGCGCTGGTAGCGGTGGTATTCCTTCTGAGCGTATTCCTTCTGGACAGCGAATTTGATACGGGCATCATCCTGCAAAAGGTCACCGACTGGCGCTACGTGTGGGAGCAGCTTTTCCACGCGCTGACCTTGGGACTGACGGTATTGGTGGTAGCCGTCCCCGAAGGTCTTCCCATGATGATCGCGGTGGTGCTGTCCTCCAACATGAAAAAGATGGTGAGAGATCAGGTGCTGGTCCGCAAGCCCGTGGGCATCGAGGCGGCGGGGAGCATGAATCTGCTCTTTACCGACAAGACGGGGACGCTGACCGAGGGAAAGCTCAGCGTGGGACGCATCATCACGGGGGACGGAAAAGTCTTTCGTGATACGCAGGACTTCCGCAAGTCCGCGACAAAGCTGTTCGGCTATTTTGCGGAGGGATGCCTTGCGAACACGTCGTCCGTGATCGGTCAGGGGCATGGCGGAGGTCGGCAGGCCTTGGGTGGGAACGCCACCGACAGAGCGCTTCTGGATGCGGTGCTTCCCTACGTCAAAGGCTCCGGCGATCCGCAATTTCAGATTCCCTTTGACAGCACCCGCAAAACCTCCTGCGCTATGATCCGACGGGATGGCCGAGAGGTACTTTTGGTCAAGGGCGCCCCCGAGAGGCTCATGGCGAAGCTTACCGATGCATACCGTCCCGACGGCACGCGGGGAGAGCTGAACCGCGAGGCGCTCACGCAGAAAATACAGACCATGACCGCGGCGGGAGGACGGGTCATTCTCTGCGCCGAAGCGGTAGCAGGTCGAACCCATCTTCCCTCTCGGAGGAAATTGGAGGACGGTGACTACGGGGCGCTGACCTTGGTATGTATGATTCTCCTCACCGACAGGATACGCAAGGAGGCGCCCGAATCCGTCCGAAAACTGCGGAGGGCGGGCATCCACGTGGTCATGATGACGGGGGACAATCGGGACACCGCCCGCTCCATCGCAGAATCCTGCGGCATATTGGGGCAGGGGGTAAATTTCGTGATCGACAGCGAAGAGCTGTCCCGCATGAGTGACGTGGAGGTACGGGAGATCCTACCGCGATTGGGGGTGGTGGCACGGGCGCTGCCGAGTGACAAGAGCCGTTTGGTGCGAATTGCCCAGCAAATCGATTTGGTGGTAGGCATGACGGGAGACGGTATCAACGACGCGCCCGCGTTGAAGCGCGCCGACATTGGCTTTGCCATGGGGGCAGGTACGCAAGTAGCCAAGGATGCGGGAGATATCATTATTCTCGACAATAACCTGTCCTCCATCGTCCGCGCGGTGCTGTACGGACGTACCATTTTCAAGTCCATCCGCAAGTTCATTACCCTCCAGCTCACCATGAATTTCTGCGCCGTGGGGGTGACCATGATCTGCCCGTTTATCGGCATTGATTCCCCCGTGACCGTCGTGCAGATGCTGTGGATCAACCTCATTATGGACACCCTGGGCGGACTCGCCTTCGCGGGAGAAGCGCCGCTCGCCTCCTACATGGCGGAAAAGCCCAAACGGCGGGACGAACCCATTCTGAATCGTTACATAATCGGAGAAATTGCCTGGTTGGGATGCTTTACGGTGGCGCTGTGTCTGTTATTCCTCAAGCTTCCTACAATCACCGGGCGGTTCCGTCCGGCTACAGATAACATCTATTTGCTGACGGCCTTTTTCGCTCTGTTTATTTTCGCCTCGGTGTTCAACTGCTTCAACACCCGCACGGACAGACTCAATATCTTTGCGGGGCTTTCCCGCAACAAGGGCTTCTGCTTCATCATGATCGCGGTGCTGACGGTGCAGATCCTGTTCGTGTACATCGGCGGGGCGGTTCTGCGGACGGTACCGCTGACAAAGGAGGAGATGGGTGTGACATTCCTTTTGGCTCTGACGGTATTCCCCGCCGAATTCCTGCGGAAGGTGTGGCGGAGGCTGTCCGGGAAAACCGAGGGGTATTGACGTTTCCTTTTGCGAAAAATAAATCTCCCCAGCCCTTGACATTTCATAAAATGTGTGGTATACTATAGGTTGAACGATTATTTCATGCGATAAGGAGGATTCAGACATGAGTGCCGATGCATTGAATCTGACGGGTGCCCCTCTGGTTGAGGGAAAGTACCTGATGTACAAGGATCGTCCCCTGGTTCGTGAGGGTGATACCATCTGCTACGGAGATTTGGCCGAGAAATATATTCTCATCATGGAGATTTTCAGCTACAAGGAAGAGAACGGCGTAAAGGTGCCCGATGCCATCCTGGTTCAGGTGGTGGAGAGCGAGGATCAGAACAAGATCGTCCGCCAGGGCGAAAAGAAGGGTCTGTACGATGCCTTCGGCTACGGTCTCATCTGGCTGGAGCAGGCTCTCGGCAAGGAAGAGGCTTAAGCCCGAACCCATACCAAGCAAAAGCGGGCTCAACGAGTCCGCTTTTGCTTTTTTGAGAGGTACTATCATGAATTTTCAGAATACGAAAGTATTGATCCGGGATGCCGTTGAACGGCAGATCATTCCCTGCGCGGCCTATGCGGTCGGACGGGGTAACAACGTATATACGCGGGAATCCGTTGGTTTCGCTTCCCTGTTTCCTGCGCGGGAGGCAGTACGGGAGGACACACTCTTTGATATGGCCTCCCTCTCCAAGGTGCTGTCCACCACCATGGTTGCGCTCCGTTTCATGGAAGAGGGAAAGCTGCTCCTATCCGATCCCCTCGCCCGCTTTTTCTCCAAGGATGAGCTTTCAGGCGCTCCCGAGGGACGGGCAGAGGCCACGGTCTTTCATTTGATGACCCATACCTCGGGCATCACACCCCACATCGCGCTGTGGAACTTCATTTCGCAGGAGACCGTGGGTACAAAGGAATTTGACACCGCTGTGATCAGAACCATCCTTGGCTCTGCCCCCTTCTGTAAGGTGGGTGAGCAGGTACATTACTCCTGCATGGGCTATATCCTGCTCCAGAAGATCCTGGAGCGCATCAGCGGAAAGCCGCTGGACAAGCTGGCAGAGGACTGCGTTTTTGCGCCGTTGGGTATGAAGAATACGGGCTATTTGCCCTTCGGGAACAACCTGAACAAGCCCGACTGCAATGCCGCGGCCACCGAATTTTCGTCCATCCACAAGTACTACGTCCGCGGTCACGTCCACGATGAGAACGCCCATTTTCTGGGCGGCGTATCAGGAAACGCGGGGGTGTTTTCCAGCCTGTCGGATATGATCGCCTTTGCTCAAATGCTGTCTCTGCGGGGCGAAAAGCCTGCCTCTATGGGTGGCGGTCGGTTCCTGTCACAGCGGATCTTTGATCTTGCCGTTGCCGACTACACCAAGGGCAAAAACGAGTCCCGCGGCCTGGGGCTGCAGCTTCGTCCTCCCTTACCCGCCCTGTCTGCGGCGGGAGATCTGTTCGCCTACGGATCCTACGGCCACACGGGCTTCACGGGGACTTCCCTCTACGTGGATGCCGAGACGGGGGTGTGGGCGGTTCTGCTGACCAACGCGGTACATCTGGGACGGGATAAAACCGAATTTTTCCGGGTGCGGCGGCTGTTTCACAATACGGTGATGGCGGAACTAACTTGAAATGCAATCGAGCCGAGGAATGATCCTCGGCTCGGTTTTGTCTTATGCGGAAATGATTATTCTTCTTCCTCTTCTTCGATCTTCACATCAATCCCATTGACCTCCACGCCGCTGTCTGCACGGACGAGAACGTACTTGACACCGTCGATGATACGGGTATCCACCAGATCGGTGCGGGCGGGGTTGACCTTGATGACCACGTCGGGGGT
>JAZRFR010000080.1:0-17188 GCA_045643785.1 Eubacteriales bacterium
CCCAGCGGCTGACCTGCCATCTGCGGGTACAAATTGGCGGCTAAAAATCGCTATCCATCCGAAAGGAAGGTTTCACCATGAAAGAACTGGAAATGCACGATAAAATGCGGATCGTACAGGAATTGGTTCCCGGTCGGCAGATCACTCTGCTCCACGTCATCGCCAATCCCGATCCCATTCTCTATCAGAAGCTGGGTCTTGACCCCAAGCTGGACTACTCCCACGCCGCCATTGGTGTGTTGACCGTCAGCCCCGCTGAGACCGCCGTCATCACCGCCGACATCGCCATGAAGTCGGCCAACATCGACCTGGGCTTTGTGGATCGCTTCTCGGGCACCCTCATCGTCACCGGCCGCGTATCCGAGGTGGATTCCGCCTTCACCGCCATCGGCGACTACTTCCGCGACACCCTGAAATTCACCGTCTGCGAGAAGACAAGAACGTAAGGGGAGCGGGGAGAACGCCAAAGAAACTTTCTTGAAAGAAAGTTTCTCTGGACTCTTCAAAGAACTTGCATACAACGTAATTTTGCAAAGAGTTTTCGAGGATTCTCAAGGAACTTTTTGCAAAAAGTTCCTTGAGTGGGGTATGGGGCAACGCCCCATATATAATTCATCATGAAAAAACTCATACTTATGGGTCGCGTAGCGGCGGGCAAGACCACCCTGACGCAGGCACTGCGGGGTGAACAGCTCCACTACTGCAAGACCCAGTACATCAACTACCACAACACCATCATCGACACCCCCGGAGAGTACACCGAGGTGGCCAAGCTGGGCGCGGCGCTGGCGCTGTACGCCTACGAGGCCGACATTGTGGGTCTGGTCATCGGTGCAGACGAGCCTTTTTGCGTATTTCCACCCTGCTGTACCTGCCTGGTCAACCGCCCCGTCATCGGCATCATCTCGGGTATTGACCGCGAGGGCGCCAATATCGAGCAGGCAGAGCGTTGGCTGAAGCTCTGCGGGTGCGAGAGAATCTTCCCCTGCAGTTCCTTCACGGGCGAGGGCCTCTCGGCCATCATCGACCATCTGCGGGAGCCCGGGGACGCCCCCGACGCGTTGCCTGTATAAGGAGAGCGCTGGGGGACACCTTCTTGAAAGAAGGTGTCCCCCAGACCCCCTTCCAAGAACTTTTAAAAAGGAGTTCCAATATGAGCGAAACAAAGACAAAGGTAATCTGCTTCGCCAACAACAAGGGCGGAAGCGGCAAGTCCACCACCTGCGCCAACGTGGGGTACAGCATGGTCACCGAGGGCAAGAAGGTATTGCTCATCGACGGTGACATGCAGATGAACCTCACCCTGTCCTACTTCGACGAGGAGGCCGCGCTCGGCTTCAACGAGAGCGGAGAGAACCTGTACACCGCCATCAAGGGGCAGAAGGAGCTTTCTCCCTTCATCCGCCACACCGCCTACGAGGGGCTGGATCTCATTCCCTCCTCCATTCTCATGAGCGGCATCGAGGTGGATCTCTTCACCATGTGGCAGAGAGAGTTCATCCTCAAGCAGGGTCTTGCCAAGATCCGCGAGTCGGGCGAATACGACTATATCCTCATCGACGCGCCGCCTACTCTGGGCTGCTGGGTCATGAACATCATGTGCGCATCCGATTACCTGATCATTCCCGTGGAGGCCTCTCCCTGGGGACTGTTCGGTCTGGCCAACCTCTTTGAGTTCTACGAGAAGCTGGGTCGCATCGCGCCCGATCTGAAGATCATGGGCGTGGTGGTCACCAAGGCCAACGAGCGCAAGAACCAGTTCAAGCAGGCTGTGGAGGTGCTGGGATCTCTGGACAACGTGAGACTCTTTGACACCTACATCCGCATCGACTCCGCCATCGAGTGGTCCCAGGAAAACAGTCTGCCCGTCATGGCTTACAAGAAGACCAGCCGTGCCGCACAGGAATATCTGACACTATCCAAGGAGGTTATGGAATATGCCCATCGGTAAAGACAGCATCAAGACCCGCGTTGCGAAGGTAGCTCCCGTCGAGGGAGAAGCCGCCAAGGTGGAGGCTCCCGCCGAGGAGACTGCCAAGGCAGCAGCCCCCGCGAAGAAGCCCGCTACCAAGAAGGCCGCCGCCCCCAAGGCAGAGGGTGAGACCGCCAAGAAGACCGCCGCGCCTAAGGCGCCCAAAAAAGCTCCCGCCAAGAAGCCCGCTGCCAAGGCAGAGGCTCCCGCGGTTACGCCCGCGGTTGAGACCCCCGTGGTTGAAGCTCCCGCAGTTACGCCTGCTGTAGATACCGCTGTGCTGGCCAACGTCTCCCCCGAGACCGTCGCCGCCGTCATCGGTCACGACGAGAAGAAGCCCTCGGATAAGGTCAAGATCGGCCAGAAGATGCCGACATATTTGCTGTAATTTTTCCAACAAAAAACCGCCGACAGGAACAGAACCTGTCAGCGGTTCTTTTGATTCAAAGGGCTTAATCCCCGCGGGAAGGCATCCTTTTTCTTTGCACCACATCCGCAATCCCCAAACCGCACAGCGCGCCGCTCCCTGCTATATGTAAACCGAGGAGGATGAACTTGATGGCCTCCAGCAAGGGGAAACGATCCACATTGAACCTCCATTCCAGCCCGCAGAAGTAGCGGTAGAACATATACTCATGCAGGGTCATCTTGTAGGCGATCTCAGTTCCCCAAACGGCACCAGGACGAGCAAAGGCAAAGCAGAGGAACCCGCAGGCCAAGAACGTCACCCCATAGAAGCACGCCGCCGTCACGGTCACGCGCTTTTGACGGAGCACCAAGACCAGTCCCAGCACCGACAGGACAAAGCAGACGGTCAAGGAGAGGATAATGGGCAAAAAGGACGGTAACACCTCCCAAAAGGTCTCCCATTGGAACACCAGCTCAAAGGTGGTTTTTCCCGAGGGATCATGCGTAGCTATCAGCTCACAGGAGCAGCTTCTGATGATGTCTACGGTGATCTTCCAGAGCATGAGCAGAGGAATCTGCAGGGCGGCCACGACGATGGCCAAGGCTTTTTTCAATTTGACAAGCGACATATAAAGCCTCCTTTTGTAACGACATATCCGCAAAAAAGCGGTTCACCCCATATGACAGGAAATGCGAGGCAAATCTGTCATAGGAGCGAATAATTTTTTGAAAGTTCTTGAAGGGGGCATGGGGGAAACTTCTCGAAAGAAGTTTCCCCCATAGTTCTCCCCGCTTCTCCACTCTCACTGATCCATTTGATACAAATAACTCAACCGTCCCATGGGCAGAGAGCGTCCCGTGGCGTAGTAGTCCATGATCTCGGCGGGGTCGGCTACGCCGTCGGCAACCTTGAAGTAGAAGTCGCCGCCGCTCTCCAGCCCCAGCGCGGCGCGGGGGACTTGGATCTGCATCACGTTGCCCTGCACAGAGTAGGTGGCGGTGGCTTCCAGAGCCTCGCCGGTGTAGTCGGCGTTCAGCTTTTCAATAGTAGCGGTACTGCTGTCGCGGCCGCGATTGATTACGAACTCATAGCTTTCCCAGCCCTTCACGGTGGGAGACGAGCCCGTACCGATAAACAGATTCATCCAATTTGCCTCGTCCGCGGTGACAATATCGCCCTCGCACTTGACGTAGAAGTAGAGGTTCTCGGCATCGTTGGTGACCCGCACCTCGGTGATGTTGTTGCGAACGGCCGCCTGCTCAAACTTCACGGTGGGCGCGCCGCCGACGCTGTTGCGGGAGCCATCGTCCTTACCCACGCGGCGGTAGACCGCGTTTACGTCGCTCCATTGGTCGGGAGAAGCGGTCACATCGATGGTCTTGTGGGTGGTATCCGCGATCATGCCCTCGGCGGAGTTGTACTTATACTGACGGATGTAGTACATCATCTGGATGTAGTAGGCATCCTCGTACCCACCCTTCATGGGCTCGGCATCGCGGGAGTATTCCAGATCCACACCGTCTACAAAGGCATACTCGCCCTCGTAGAAGTTCTTCTGGGCAACCCACTCGTTCCAGCCCGTAACCATGACGAAACGGGGTTCGCGAAGCAGGGCGGTGCGCCATTGGTAGTCAAAGAAGGTGCCGCTCATGGCGCCCTCGGCGCTGTTCTCCTTGCGGCGGGGATCGTAGCCACGCCCCCAGTTCATGCGCCCCTCATGGGTGAGGGAGAAGCTGAAGGGCAGGGCGGGGTGGGTGGCGATGGAGACCGAGATCATATCGGTACGCATAGGCTGGGGGTACTTCCACTCGGTGTAGGGCCAGGCGTTCTCCACGCCCTTTCCGCTCTCGTAAGGCCACAAAACCTCTCGCATGTAGAAGAAGTCCTGCAACTCCTGAGGCAGATCTCCGGGCTTGTAGGAGGTGTCCCCGCGGGAGGCGGCCTCGTTCAGGTCATCGGCCTCGTCGGTATAGCCGATCATCATGGGCTTGCCGTCCACACGGTACCAGGACTCGGGGTAGAGTTCCTTCTTGTACACGTCGTTATACAGGGTCTGAATGGTCTGGATGGAGCGGCTGTGGGTGAGGTAGGTGATCTGGGGCGCATCCCAGCCCTCGGCGCGAAGCTCGGAAATGACCTTCATAACCTTTTCGGCCACGGATTGGTAGGTAAAGCAGTTGGTCACGTCAAAGACCAGGAAATCCACGCCCGCTTGGGTGAGCAACTCCATGTGACGGCGGATGACCCACTCGTCGGAGCTGTTGTAGTAGCCGTACAGAGGCTCGCTCCACCAGTGGAACTGCCCTGCAGGGCTGACCTTGCGGTCGTCGGTGTGGAACAGGACGTCCTTGCCGTGCTCGGTGAGAATCTTGGAAATATCGTAGATCTCGGGCATGCCGTGCTGGCCCAGCCACAGGAAGTAGAAAATGCCCACCTCACGATCCTCCTTGCGGGAGGAAACGGGAGTCAGGGAGCGGCCGTACTCGTCAAAGCCGACCAGCATATTCACGTTATAGCCGTTATCGTACATATTTGTAACCGTCCTTTCGGGCTCGGGAGCCTGCGTTTCTGCTTCGGTAGAAGTCTCGGTGGGGGTTTCGGTTGGCGTCTCTGCGGCGGTCGTCTCGGTGGGGGATTCCGCCGTCGAGGATGCTTCGGTATCGGGGCCTTCGGAGGGCGTGGTACAGGCGGCCATGCCTGTCGCAACGGAGCCCAACAGCAGCGCCGCCATCAGGCAGGCAGTCAGTTTTTTGATCATGATAAAAAGCCTCCTTGTGAGATGGTTTCATTATACCATCCCACAAGGGAGGCTGTCAAGAGCCGAGGAAACAAACGCGCATTATGACCAAATCCGGGCGGAGGATTTTATCTATTTCGACCCGTCGGATTCCCCCTCTCTGCCCGTTACAGCTTTCGCAGCAGCCCCTCCAAGCGTTCGTAGTGCGATTGCTCCTCCCGTATCAGGCCTCGCAGTTCTGCAACCACCGCCTCGTCCCTTGCGGCGGCAGCCAGGGATTCCAGCTCGGTAATGCCGGCGGCCTCGGCGGAAAGATCCTGGCGGAGCATCCGCCGCACCACGGGAAGGGCGCGGCAAGAGGCGTCCCCCGTCAGGTCAACCCGCGGAGTACGCATCCGCATGGTCACCCCGGGATCACCGCCCAAGGCGCGGATGAGTCGGCCTAAGGCATGGAAATGGGCCATATCCTCGGTGGCCAGATCAAGGAACAACGTCGAGGCCTCGTTGTCCAGCCCCTCGGTGAGCAGGTGCTGGTAGGTGTAGGTGATGACCTGGTTCAATTCCTCGTTGTAGGCGCGCATCATGCGGGCGGCCAGGCGGGGATCGGGACGGATAGTAGGCGTCGAGAATGGGAAGGATTGGTTCATAAGTGTCCTCCTTGTGTGAATGTACTGTCCACAGCATATGCATTTGTCGCAAATTCCGTCCCACAGGCGGTGCAGAATATGCCTCACACCCCTTGACATTTTCAGGAATTTGCGGTACAATAGAAGAAGAAATATCTGCGATTGCAGAGAACGCATAAGGAGAGACCACTATGATCCAATTCGGCACAGGCGGCTGGCGCGCCGTCATCGGTTCTGACTTCATCGAACGCAATATCCGCCTCGTCACCGAGGGCATCTGCGCCCTCATGAAAGAGGAGGGCAAGACGGACAAGCCCCTGATCGTGGGGTATGACCACCGCTTCCTGTCCGACGTGGCGGCCAAGTGGATGGCCGAGGTCTTTGCGGCCTACGGCGTAACCGTGTGGTTCATGAACCGCTCCGCCCCCACCCCGCTGGTCATGCACACCGTCAAGCGGCAGAATCTCTACTACGGCGTGGAGATCACCGCCAGCCACAACCCCTCGGACTACAACGGCATCAAGCTCATCGTGGAGGAAGGCCGCGACGCGCCTCTGGAGACCACGGCTCGCCTGGAGGCCCTGATCGCGGAACTCGAGGCGAAGAACGTCCCCTCTCCCCGCATTCCCTTCGAGCAGGCCTGTAAGCAGGGGCTGATCATCTACCGTAAAAATCCCTTCAACGATTTCATCGACGATATTCTCTCGGTGCTGGACGTAAAAACCATCCGCAACCACGGCGCCCGCGTGCTGTTCGACCCCATGTACGGCTCGGGAACCTACCCGCTGATGGTCATTCTCTGCACCGCGCGGTGTACGGTGGACATGATCCACAACACCCGCGACGCCCACTTCGGCGGCCACCATCCCGCTCCCTCGGTCAGCGGTTTGGAGGAACTCCGCACCCGCGTAGTAGCGGGAAAATACGAGCTTGGCATCGCCTTTGATGGCGACGGCGACCGCCTGGGTATCATCGACGGAAACGGCCGTTACCTCTCCGCCAACGAGATCCTGGTCATGCTCTACTGGTATCTCCATGAGATCAAGGGCTGGCGCGGCCCTGTGGTGCGCAACCTGGCCACCACCCACATGCTGGACGTCATGGCCGCCGATTTCGGGGAGACCTGCCATGAGGTCCCCGTGGGCTTCAAGTACATATCCGCAGGCATTGACGCCCACGACGCCGTTCTGGGCGGCGAATCCTCGGGCGGTCTGACGGTTCGCGGTCACATCCACGGCAAGGATTCCATCTACGCCGCCTCCCTGTTCGTGGAGATGATCTCGGCGGTGGAGAAGTCGCCCTCCGAGATCATGGACGCGCTGGAGCAGAAGTACGGCCACTTCGAGATGGTGGAGGACAACATCACCTTTACCTTTGAGCAGAAATCCACCGTCAACCGCATCATATTTGAGGAGAAGAAGCTTCCCTTCTTCGGCAAGCCCGTGGAGCGGGTGAGCTACGAGGACGGCTGCAAGGTCTACTTCGCGGATAACAGTTTCGTCATTTGCCGTTTCTCGGGCACCGAGCCCCTGCTCCGCATCTTTGCCGAGGCAGCAGACGCCGCCACCGCCAAGGGCTACATCGAGGCCTTCCGGGATCTGCTCTCGTTGGAATGAGAGGCTTCTGCTGACCACGGCCGATAACCGCTGATCACAGCCAACAGAAAAGGAAGCCCGCCATCACGGCGGGCTTCTTTTTGTGTATTCTTGGAAAGGAAAACAATTTAACAAGTACGTGTAAGAAGGCTCACTCTTCCTTCTCGAAGGCGTCCTTATCCAGCCCGCAAACAGGGCAGGCAAAATCCTCGGGCAGATCCTCAAAGGCAGTGCCGGGCTCGATGCCGTTGTCGGGATCACCAACAGCGGGGTCGTATTCGTAACCGCAAGGGCAAACGTACTTCATGGGAATCTCCTCCTTGTGTTGATTTTATAAAACGGGTCTTGTGAATCGCACTCAATCGCGATCCATATCGAACTCCAGGATCGCGCCGGTATCGGCGTGGATGGTGTACTCGTATTCCAGATGCTCTACGCTGTCCGCAAGATCCACGTAGAACTCCACCTCGTACACGGGAATACCGTCGTCCAGCTCCAGCTCGGTACGCAGGTACAGCGCGTCGGCGGGCGCAACGCCCGCATGCTCAAAGGCGATGCTCTCGGCGTTCTCGTAGGTCAGCGCGACCTCACCGACGGATTTCTTATCCGATCCGCGGTTGGGTCTGCCGCTCTGCGTTTCCTGCGCGGGCGGTTCTGTCTGTGCCGTGCGGTCGGCAGAGCCGTCGCGAAGCAGGCGCTCGGGGTTGTTCGATTTGGCTTGATTGTGTTCGTTTTCGATGCGATCCTCCAGCTTATCAAAGCTGTTGTCAATTTGGTTCTCCACCTCACGGGGCAACGAGATGTCGCAGGAGGCGATCACCAGCGTCAGTGTCAGAATCAGCATCAGAAGAAACGAGAGTCGAATGATCTTCATAGGATCCTCCTTTCATGGTGCTGAAAGCTTGGCGTTGGCGCTCAAGATTTCATATTTAATTTGTTTTTTCAGAGCGGGAGCACTCACAGAATGAGTTTTCCCCCGATGATCGGTGTCTATTCACTTTTTGAAGGTTCTTGGAAGTCTTGAAACCTTCTTTCAAGAAGGTTTCAAGTGGGGTCCAGGGGCAAAGCCCCTGGCGTTCCCTTCTCTTAGCCGAAGTATCTCTGCAGCAGACCTGCGAAAGCCTTGCCGTGGCGAGCCTCGTCGCGAGCCATCTCATGGACGGTGTCGTGGATGGCATCCAGGTTCAGCTCCTTAGCGGCCTTGGCCAGCTCGAACTTACCGGCGGTAGCGCCGTTCTCGCCCTCAACACGCATCTCCAGGTTCTTCTTGGTGGAGTCGGTCAGGCACTCACCCAGCAGCTCTGCGAACTTAGCGGCGTGCTCAGCCTCCTCAAAGGCGGCCTTCTCCCAGTACAGGGCGATCTCGGGGTAACCCTCGCGGGCAGCTACGCGGGACATAGCCAGGTACATACCGACCTCGGAGCACTCGCCCTCGAAGTTAGCGCGCAGGCCTTCCTTAATGTGCTCGGGGGCGTCCTTAGCCACGCCGACGATGTGCTCGGCAGCCCAGGTCAGCTTGCCTTCCTTGACTTCCTCAAACTTGTCCTCGCCCTTGACCTTGCATCTGGGGCACTGCTCGGGGTAGTTCTCGCTCTCGATGATCTCACCGCAAACCTTGCATCTCCACTTTTTCATGTTGTAATTCCTCCTGAATTATAATTTAAATTTTTATTTTTTTGAGTCTGTGACTCGAAGGGGTACTTAAGAATTTCTTACCGTATAGCGCTGATCAAGTCGCAAAGCCCGATCCTGTCGTCCACCACCATGGCCACCGTCAGCCGATCCAGCCGTTCGGTCAAGTGGTGATTCAGCTCCTCGAAGACGTGGTGCAGGCGGCAACAGTCCTTGTTGGGATTGTTGAGGCAGGCGTGGGTCTCGGACAGGCACCGATTGATCTCGATGGGGCCGTCTATGGCCTCGATCACCCGTCTGACCGTGACGGTCGCGGGATCGACGTTCAGGCTGTAGCCCCCCGTCGCGCCGCGGCTGGTCTTCACCAGCTCGGATTCCGACAACTTGTGCAGAATCTTCAGCCCGAACCGTGTGGGAACGGCCACACCCTCGGCCAGCGTCGCCGCGCCCACGGGGATGTTCCCTGCCGCGGTCTCCTTGGTCAGAAGGCACATCATACGCAGGGCGTAATCCGCTTCCTGTGTGATCTTCATAACAGTGCCTTCCTTTCGCTTGGTATTTTCAAATGACACCGTTTTGGTGTGATTTAATTATACACTATGTCGACGAATTTGTCAATAGGTTTTTCAAAAATTTTTGAAAAAATTTTTCATCCTGTTTTTTCCTTCTCCGATATGGGATTTTATCACAGAAAAACCCCTCGGCGCAAGCCAAGGGGCTCCGTAAATCCTCATCCACGGATCAGATGGGTCAGCAGGAATCCTCGAATATTCTCCCATTCTTCCTCTGTCAATTCTCCGTGGCCGCAGTTCTCCAGGCGGTGGTAGGTCACGTCGTGCCCCGCCATGCGCAGTGCCTCTACGTAGCCGTCCATCTGCTCGGGCGGGAACAGGGCATCGGCCAGATCGTTAATAATATGGTATGGAATATGCGGCATATCATCCAGACGGTGAAGGGGCGACAGGGTCTTGAGTGCTTCCGCGATGGGCATTTCGTAGTCGGCCACCGCGCGGAAGAAGGTGCGAGGGACATTCTCCGTGCAGTAGATGCTGGCGATCACATCCACGCAGGGGCAATGGGCCAGGCAGGCCGTAGGCGTGCGGGCAGGATCACCGCCGTGGGAGGCGGTGTAAATGAGGGAACCCATACCGCCCATGCTTCCCCCCATGACCGCCCAAGGTGTCTTTTCGGTCAGGCTATACTTCTCTCGGATGGCGTCTACCAGGGCGTTGATCATGCGAACCGCGCCGCGGTTCATCCAGCTCCAAGGACCCGGGAAGGTGTACACCTGCAGGATACCGTGCTCGGCTAAAAAACCCGACAGGGGACCGTTGTAGGGGCCCATATCCATGCAGCCGCCCAGGCAGGAGCCGCCGCCCAAACCCGGGAATTCCAGCACGAAGGCAACGGGAGGGGCGGTCAAGAGGTGGGCGTTGGTGTTGCAGTAGAGATCTATGGTATGGGAATTGATAAAATCGCGGTCAGCCGCGGTGTAAGAAGCGGTCACGGTTCGATCTCCTTCCTCAATATGGTTGTCCTCATTGTAGCACAGATTCAAGCAAAAAGCAAGACTTTTTTGCGTGAAATGCCCTTTGGTTTCACAGGGATAATAAATTGCGGATTTTTTAACAAATTTATCCGAAAACTATTGACAATCTCGTGACCGCGTGTTATAATATAATAAAATAACCCGTAAAGGATGCAATTCACATGAAACTGCTGATACAAGAAAAGGTCTTTACCTGGAACGACCGCTTCACCGTCCGCGACGAGGGAGGCAACGACCGCTACTTCGTGGAGGGCGAGCTGTTCTCCTGGGGCAAAAAGCTCCACGTCTGCACACCCGACGGGCGGGAGGTTGCCTACATTGAGCAGAAGATCTTCACCTTCAAGCCCCGTTATCAGGTCTTTACAAACGGCGAGCTGATTGGCGAGGTGGTGCGGGAGTTCACCTTCTTCCGCCCCCGCTACACCGTAGAAGGCGCGGGCTGGGACGTGGAGGGAGAATTCTGGTCTCACGACTACACGGTCTACCGCCACGGCGAGCCCATCGTCAGCATTCAGAAGGAATGGCTCACCTGGGGAGACTGTTACGCCCTGGACATCCGCGACCCCGCCGACGAAATTCAGGCATTGGCTCTGGTGCTGGCCATCGACTGCGCTATAGAGCAGGATAATAATTGAAAACATAGGTTTATCGGCCAGGGGCTCTGCCCCTGCACCCCGCTTAAGGAACTTTTGAAAAAGTTCCTTAAGAATCCTCAAAACTTTCAATAATGATTATTTATCAATGCTTTTTTTGAAAGTTTTGGGAGGTCGTGGGGGTCCGGGGGACAAAGCCCCCCGGTAAACCCAAAAATGAAAACACATATCTTCCCGAAAGGAGCCTTCCATGCTGGATACGATCATCCCCTTCCCCGCCTCGGTTCTGCTGTTCCTGGCGGAGTACATAATTCTCGGGATCGGCCTCACCCGTCTGGCCCGTGCCGCGGGCTGTCCTTACCCGCTGCTGGCCTGGATTCCCTTTGGCCGTTTGTACCTTCTGGGTCAGGTAGCGGATATCTACACCGACAACCGCATCACCCCTGCGGCCATTCGCTTCCACTCGTCCTTTCGGCCGTCGGATCTTCGCCGCAGGCTGCTGGGACTGGGGATCGGGTACGCCGCCGTCAGCGCGGTGGCTACGGTGGGCAAAGGCATGAAGCTGGCCGCCAAGACCGCGTCGCTTTTCTCCTTCCTTCGCTCACTCCTGGATTCCTTTTCGGAAGGTAGCGTCTCCCTCGGAGACACGGTAGAGTCCTCCCTGGAGGTATCCCCCGCCCTGAGGCGCCTTTCCACCGCAGGAAGCGTGATCCACATCGTCGCGGGTATCGCAAGCTTTGTTCTGGGCGTTCTGCTTCTGACCGTCCTCTGTCCCGTCCTGTACCGCCTGTTCAAGGCGCTGTCGGTTCCCGTCCCCGCCCTGCTGACCGCGATCAGCGTCGTCGCTCCCCTCCTCGCCGCCATTCTGATCCTTGCCTATACCCGCCACACCGAGGGTCTGGGCGAGCGGTTCATACGCCCCCCACAGGATGGCCATACCCCCACCCCCGTATGACCCCCGCCCGCATTCGTCATATAATAAAATGAAAAATATAAGGAGTTGATTAACGATGGAACCCATTTTAGTCACCCAAGGTCTGCGTAAAACCTTCACCCTGTCCAAGAAACAGCAACAGCTGGAAAAAACCAATCAAAAAGTCAAGGTGGCCGTGGACGGCCTGTCCTTTACCGCCAACCGCGGGGAGATATTCGGATTGTTAGGCCCTAACGGAGCGGGCAAGACCACCACCCTCCGTATGCTGGCCACCCTCATCCGCCCCGACGAGGGCGACGCGACCCTGGACGGAGTCAGCGTGGTGAAGGATCCCGACGCCGTGCGCGCCCGCGTCGGCTTCCTCACGGGAGAGCTGAAGCTGGAGGATTTCTTCACCCCGAACTACCTCTTTGACTTCTTCTCGGATCTCCACGGAGTCGACCCCACCGTAGCCGCGGGGCGCAAGGCCGAGCTGTTCGGCAAGTTCGGCATCGACCGCTTCGCCGAGGTCAAGGTAGCCAATCTCTCCACGGGTATGAAGCAGAAGGTGTCCTTGGTGATCTCGGTGGTTCACGATCCCGACGTCATCATCTTCGACGAGCCCACCAACGGCCTGGACGTCCTCACCGCCAAGGTGGTGACGGATTTCCTGTTGGAGCTTCGGGAGCGAGGCAAGACGGTCATCCTCTCCACCCACATTTTCAGCCTGGTGGAGAAGCTCTGCGACCGTGTGGGCGTCATCATCGACGGCCGCATGGTGGCCTGTGATTCCCTGCCCGCCGTCTGCGGCGGACTCAGCCTGGAGGATCGCTTCTTCGAGCTCTACAAAGCCCACGTAGGGGAGGTGCTGTGATATGAAACGCAAGAATAATATACTCACCGTCATGAAAAAGGAGCTTCGCCGTTTCTTCGGGGACAAGCGGATGCTCATGACCCTCGTCCTGCCCGGTCTGCTCATCTATATCATCTATTCCCTCATGGGCGGCGCCCTGTCGGATACCATGGGCGGTGGGGACGAGTCCATCCGATACCGCGTGCTGACCCACAATATGTCCGAAACAGTCCAAACCATCACAGGGCAAGCCGAGCTGAACATCGACTTCTACCGCTGCCCCGATTGCACCGAGGTACACGACGGAGAAACCATCTCCAAGGCCATCAACGAGGGCGGCTACCACGCGTATCTCGTCTTCCCCGCGGATTTCGACGCCAAGATCGCGGCCTACGATCCCGCCTCGGGTCAGCCTGCCCCCGAGGTCATGATCTACTACAACTCCTCGTCCGCGGATTCTTCAGCGGCTTACTCCACCCTGCTGGGGGTTCTGAACGTGCTGGAGTCCTCCATGGCCAACCGCTTTGACGTCAACATCTCCCCCGACGTGGCCTTTGACGTCGCCACCGAGGAGGATCTGACGGGTATGATCTTCTCCATGCTCATGCCCCTGCTCCTCATTATGCTCATGTTCTCCTCCTGCATGGCCATGACCACCGAATCCATCGCGGGCGAGAAGGAGAGAGGCACCATCGCCACCCTCCTCATCACCCCCATCAAACGACATGAGCTGGCTCTGGGCAAGATCGCGGCGCTGTCCATTATGTCCCTTTTGGGCGGTCTGTGCAGCTTTACAGGCGTTCTCCTGGCTCTGCCCAAGCTCATGGGCGGGGAGGCCATGGGCGCCGTGGACGCCTCCATCTACACGGTGAGCGACTACGCCATGATCCTCTGCGTCATTCTCTCCACCATTCTGGTCTTCGTCTCCCTCATTGCCGTGCTGTCGGCTCTGGCCAGCTCGGTCAAGGAGGCGTCTACCCTGATCTCTCCCCTCATGTTGGTGGTCACGGTCATCGGTGTCAGCGGTATGTTCAGCGGCGGCGCGAGCAGTTCCGCCTTCTTCCTCATTCCCGTCTACAACAGCGTCCAGTGCATCAGCGGGGTATTCTCCATGAGCTACGAGCCCATCCAGATCATCCTGACCGTGGTGAGCAACCTGGCCGTGGCGGGGCTTCTGGTGTTCACCCTGGCGAAGATGTTCAACAGCGAGAAGGTTATGTTCAAGAAGTGATTCCCCTTGCTGATCGCTGACTTCCCTGCACACTTTCTTCAGGAGGTTTATCTATGCACTACTTGATTTTCGGTCTTTGGGTACTGATCTACCTCGGCGGTATTGTCGCCATCTCCCTCAAACTGCGGGACATCGTGAAAAACCCCGCCACATACGAGGAGGAGGAACTGGAGGACGAGGCCTGCCGTCGCAACGCCAAAGCAAAGACGGTTTTCTTCAAATCCCTCTCCCACAGGTATCTTTGCCTCATCGGCATTCCCTTCTTCGTCGCCTTCCCTGCGGTAGGGTGGTTGGTGATCAAGGGCTGTCATGCTCTGCTTTTGGGCAACAACGCAGGCCTTACGGCGGATCTGAGCATGGTCGGTGTACTGGCCGCGGAGTTTTTGGGTATTGGCTTCATGGGCGTGATCCCCTTCCATATCCGCAAGCCTCTGTTCGCCGTCATGACCCTGGATCTTTTCAACGGCGACCGCGCCAAGCGGTGGAAGAAGGCGTACATCATGATCCTCGTCATGTTTATTCTGACGGTTCCCTTTATCGGCCTGTCCTGCACCCACTACGCCGGCTACAACGACAGCGGTATCACCACCTCGGGCTACTTCCAGGTGGGAGAGACCTACACCGCCTTTGCCGACGTGACCGAGGCCAAGGTCGAGCTTCATCGAGATAAGAACGACCAACCCACACAGGTAAGCTATGAGGTGCGCCTGTCCGACGGCACCTTCTGGGACATCAATTCGCCGGACACCTGCAGTAAGAGTACGCTCACCATCCACGAACGCCTGCTGGCCGCAGGGTGTACCGTACATTACGAGTCCACTCTCACCGAAGCGGATATAGCCTATCTCAGCGAGAACTACTCCGCCGCCGCCGTGGAGAGGACGGTGGCGCTGTTTGAGGGGGCAAAGCAGAATTCCCCGTAATTGACCGCCCATGGAATAGGATACCGAGTTCCTCCCCACGAAAGGAGACACCTCTATGAACTTCACCCAGACACACACCAAGGATATGCTTTGGCACGGCGGGAAAGCCCTGCTGTGCGCGGCGCAGATGTACGTGCTTCACCGCGTGGCTTCGCTCGGCGTGGACGCCCTTCTGTTCGAGCTGACGGAAGTCAAAACCCTGAA
Organism: Eubacteriales bacterium; assembly: GCA_045643785.1. GTDB lineage: Bacteria > Bacillota > Clostridia > Oscillospirales > CAG-272 > CAMEON01. The sequence continues at coordinate 15,238 of JAZRFR010000080.1, forward strand.
ATACGCCCTCCTGCACCTGATTACGGACCTCGCGCTGTTCTTTGCCCTGTGGTGGTACTACGACCACATCGACGACTACAGCTTCAACCGCTTTTGCGAAGCCCCCGTTACCCCCAAGCTTCTGCGCGATCCCGGCTTTGTCACGGGGTATATCCTCACCGTTCTTGGCGCAACCCCCACTCTGGCACGGGCGCTGTACACCGTCCTGACCTTCACTTCCCTGCGCCCCACCGAGATCACCGCCATTTCTCTGGCCTCGGCGGCGGTGTTCGTCGCGGCCGCTTCCTTCATCCGCATTCACCGCCTGAACGGCATCTGGGCAGTGCAGAAGAACCTACGGGACGCAAAGGAAAAAAAGCCCTCCCCCGTGAAATATTGGATCAGCCGCATCCTCTACGCCGCCATCTATTTCGGGTCTCTGGCCGCGCTGGTCTACTGCGGGATCTCCATATTCCTCCCCATCATCTGGCCTTTGGTGTGGGCTCTGACCCATTTGGTCTGGATCCCCTTTTTGGTGTTCCTCGGCGTACTGGTCGCGCTGGATATCATCCGCTACATCCGCCGCATCTTTGAACGGAAAAAATTCCTGCGCCGTCTCACAAAGCTCCGCGACCAAGGGGAACTCTCCTTTGAGATCCACGGCCATCCCTACCGCTCCCTGTTCGGCTACCGCACCGATTTCGGTCTGACCATCATCGACCGCCCCCATCCCGACGGCAAAAAGAAGACCGAAACCACCTACCGAGTGGCCTTCGCCAACTGCCACCGCCGCAGGCTTACCGTGATCCTCTGTGAGAATCAGATCTACCAGTTCATGTACTCCGTCAACATCCGCTTCATGCGCACCATGCGGGGCGGTCTCGGCATGATGGGCATGGCCGGCGTCCACGGAGTCCGCACATTTACCTTACCCACCGCCTCGTGGTTCGTCAGCCACAGCTTTGCCTTCCCCGAAGGGGAGGGTGAACGTATCCTCCTCGTGGATCCCACGCCTCACGTCCTCTGCCTGCGCGGTACCCGCAAGGAGGAGCTTTTCCCCTTGGACAACGCCTCGAAAGTCTTTGACTACACCGTGTATGGCAAGAATTCTTTCGTGAATATGTTGGAGAGGACGTAATTTTCCTTGACAGCCTGCCCATAATGGTGTATAATACCTCCATCCCCCTTGAAAGGAACCCCAAACCATGCTCAAAGCCATACTCTTCGACCTCGACGGAACCCTGCTCCCCATGGATCAGAACACCTTCATGAAGGACTACTTCGGCCGACTCATCCGCCGTCTCGCCCCCCTGGGCTACACCCCCGAGGGCTTTCTCGCCGCCATGAAGGCGGGGATCGCCGCCATGGTGAAAAACGACGGAAGCCGCACCAACGAGGAGGCCTACTGGGACGCCTACACCGCCGTCAGCGGCAAGGAGATTCTGAATCATATGCCGGTATTCGAGGATTTCTACGAGCAAGAGTTTGACGAGGTGGCCGCCGTCTGCGGATGCAACCCCAAGGCCGCCGAGCTTGTGCGCGGATTGAAGGAGAAGGGTGTGCGGGTCATCCTCGCCACCAACCCACTGTTCCCCCGCATCGCCACCCAAAAGCGCATCCGCTGGGCAGGACTCACACCGGAGGATTTCGAGTTCTACACCACCTACGAGGACATCGGCTACTGCAAGCCCAACCCCGACTACTACCGCGAGGTACTGACCCGCGCGGGGCTGGACGCATCGGATTGCCTCATGGTGGGCAACGACGTAGCCGAGGACATGATGGCGGGAGCCAAGGCAGGTCTGCGAGGATTTTTGCTCACCGACTGCCTCATCAACACACCGGGCGCCGATGTAAACGACTATCCCCACGGGTCGTTTGAGGAGCTCAACGTCTACATTACCGAGCTGCTCGCACAGAGCTGATTCCCTTCCCCATACAGAAAACCGCCTGTCACGGATTTTCCGTGCCA
>JAZRFR010000081.1:0-14314 GCA_045643785.1 Eubacteriales bacterium
GGTCTGCAACTGATCCCCCCGCAAGACCGCCGCCATGAACGACAGCGTAAGCGCCGCGGGCAACGCGGACTCCCTGGTTCGCAAGCTCCCCTTCTCCCTCATCGCCGAGCAGTCCCTGCTGGGAGCCGTCCTGGTCGATCCCGAATCCTTCACCGAGATCGCTGATGCCGTCTCGGTCACCGACTTCTACCTGGAGGAGCACCAGCAGATCTTCTCGGCCATGCACGAGCTCTTCCTCACCAGCCGGGATATCGACGTAGTCACCCTCATCGACATGCTGGTGCAAAAGGGCATCTACACCAAATCCGGCGGTGAGCAGTACATACGCACCATCGCCGAGGTGGTGCCCAACGCCCTCAACGTCAAGGACTACGCCCGCATCGTCAAGGACAAGAGCATCCTGCGCCAGCTCATCGGCGCTTGCGACGAGGTCAGCGAGGTCGCCTACTCCGAGCAGGACGACGTGTCCCACATTCTGGACTCCGCCGAGAACAAGATTTTCGCCATTGCCCAGGGCAAGGACACCAAGAACTTCCGCCACATCCGCGAGGTCATCGGGGACGTGTACAACCATCTCCACGAGCTTGTCACCGACAAGGACGCCTCCCAAGGTACGCCCACGGGCTTTTCGGGTCTGGATCGCGTACTGGCGGGTCTGGGTAAATCCGACCTGGTTTTGGTCGGCGCCCGTCCCGGTATGGGTAAGACCTCCTTTTGTTTGAACGTTGGCACCAACGTAGCGGCTCAAACGGGCAAAACCGTCTGTATGTTCTCGTTGGAAATGTCCGCCGAGCAGCTGGTCAACCGTATCATTTCCTCGGAAGCCATGGTGGACAGCTACGCCATGCGTACCGGCGAACTCAAGCACGAGGACTGGGAGAATATCGCCCACGCCACCTCCCGATTGGCCAAGTGCGACATTCTCATTGACGACACCGCCGGCATCACCGCCACGGGTATGAAGGCCAAGCTCCGCCGCGTGAAGAATCTGGGTCTGGTGGTCATCGACTACCTTCAGCTCATGCAGGGCGACGGCCGCCACGACAACCGCGTACAGGAGGTTGCGGAAATCTCCCGTGCCATGAAGCTCATGGCCAAGGATCTCAACGTTCCCGTGATCTGCTGCTCCCAGCTTTCCCGAGGCCCCGAATCCCGTACCGACAAGAAGCCCATGCTGTCCGACCTTCGTGAGTCGGGTTCCATCGAGCAGGATGCCGACGTGGTTCTCTTCCTCTACCGCGACGAATACTATAAGGTCAACGAATCCTCCGATCCCAATTCGGATGCCGCCGCCTCCATCGCCGAGGTCATCATCGCCAAGAACCGTCACGGCTCCACCGGCACCGTCAAGATGGGCTGGATCGGCCGCTACACCAAGTTCCGTACTCTGGCCGACGAGAGCGAGCTGCCGAGCTAAGGGGCCCGCGAGGGGAACGCAAGGGCTCTGCCCTTGACCCGCGAGGGCTCTGCCCTCGACCCGCTTAGAACCCTTCTTGAAAGAAGGGTTCTAAGAACTCCCAAGAACTTCAGCAAGTCATTATTTACCCATTTCAAGGAGGCTGCTATGCCCACCTTTCGTCTGCCCCATGCGTCTGCGTATCTGGTCGCCCTATCGGGCGGCGCGGATTCGAGGCTCCTGTTGGAGCTTTCCGTCCGCGCGCTTTTGGAGCGCGAGCCGGGGGTAGCGGTTGGCGGGAGGATCATGGCCGCCCACCTGCACCACGGCATACGCGGGGAGGAAGCGGACAGAGACGAATTGTTTTGCCGCCGGCTCTGCGAAAGGCTGGGTGTTCCTTTGATCGTGGAGCATGCCGACATTCCCGCCATGGCCACCGCATCGGGGGAGAGTGTAGAGACCGTCGCCCGACGGGCGCGGTACGATTTCTTTCTCCGTGTTATGCAGACCCATAACATTCCCGTTCTGCTCACCGCCCACCACGCCGACGACAATCTGGAAACGGTTCTGGATCGACTGTTGCGGGGCAGTGGTACGAAAGGCATGGGGGGCATTCCTCCTGCCCGTTTGATCGGACTTACGGAGGACGGCTCCGAGCTGACTGTCGTCCGACCTCTGCTGGAATGGACGAAGCGGGATATCCTCGCGGCTTGCGATGAGATGGGATTGGAGTTTGTTACAGACTCCACGAATGAAGAAACCGTCTACACCCGCAACCGCCTGCGCCATACCGTCACTCCCGTTTTGGAAGAATTGGCCGGCGAAGGCATCCCCCAGCGTGCCGCCACCCGCATGACCCGCGCCGCCCGCGAGGACGAGGAGTGTCTGACGGGTTTGGCCGAGGCACAGGTGTCCGACGCCCTCTCCCACGAGGGAGACGGCTTACGGCTGGATCGCCTGCAAAGCCATCACCCCGCCATTTCCAAGCGCATGATGGCCATTCTGTACGAGCGCGTGACCGCAGAGGCCAATCCCCACGACGGGCGCGGTCTATCGACCGCCGGAACCTTATCCGCCGCCCATCTGGAGGCGCTCTGCGACTTGATCCAAAAAGGGGTTCCCGAATCCTCGGTGACACTTCCCCGCGGGATGGAAGCCCGCGTGCGGGGAGAGTGGCTGTATATCCGCCCCGCCGAGGCATTGGATTCCCTTCATCCTGCCGAACCCCTTCTTCTGTCCGAAGGCTATACGAAGTGGGGACAGAACGTGACTATTCTGATCGAATCCTCCCCCGAACCGCTCTCTCCCCAGGAAGGAGACGGCGTATGGGCCTCTGCTGTGTTCCCCGCCACGCTCCCTCTGCCCCTGATGGCGCGGTGTCGGGAGGCGGGTGACACCATCCTCTCCCACGGCATGCACAAGAAGCTCAAAAAGCTCCTGTGCGACAAGGACATTCCCCCGCACCTCCGCGACCGCATTCCCTTGATTTGTCTCCCGAACGGGAGTCCCGACGGAAGTCCCGACGGAAGTCCCGACGGGACGCCGTTCTGGTATCCCGGCGCCGCGTTCCGCGACGGATTCCCCGCCCCCAAGGAGGGCGCTTGCCTGCGGATCACGGTATGGCTCACTTGAGCGATCCAAATGTTCCAAACGATTGACATGAATTTGAAGAAAACTTGAAAAAAGATTTCAAGAAAGGAATATACTATGGATAATCAGATCCCTGCCTTGTACAACGACTGTGGCTCCATCCTCATCACCCCCGAGGAGATCTCCGCTATGGTGGATCGCATCGGCGCCGAGGTACAAGCCACCTATGAAAACAGCGGCCGCCGTCTGGTGATGGTGGTCATCCTCAAGGGCTCCATGCCCTTCGCCGCAGATCTCATGAAGCGGCTGACTCTCCCCATCGAGCTGGAGTTCATGAAGGTCTCCTCCTACGGCGCGGGCACCAAGTCCTCGGGCGAGATCAAGGTCTCCCTGGATCTCAACCGCGACGACCTGCAGGATATTGACCTTTTGGTGGTGGAGGACATCGTGGACTCGGGCCGTACCCTGTCCCGCTTGACTCAGCTTCTCAAAAACCGCAACGCCCACAGCGTACGCACCTGCACCCTGCTCGACAAGCCTTCCCGCCGCGAGGTGGACTTCGTTCCCGATTTCTGCGGCACCACCATCCCCGACGAGTTCGTGGTGGGCTACGGTCTGGACTACGACGAGAAGTACCGCAATCTGCCCTTCGTGGGTATTCTCAAGCGCGAGGTCTACGAAAAGTAATTGCGGCCTTGTAAATGCAAACATTCACGGGAAACTGCATGGATTTTCATAGAAAATTCATAGTCGTGTGGTATACTTATCCCTGTGTGAATTCCACGCCTCACATGCGGCGTGTATAGACAAACGATTGGAGTTTATAGTTGATGAAAAAGAATTTCAAGACCCTGCTCGGCTATATTCTGGCTATAGCCGTGCTCATCGGCGTGATCGCTCTGGTCTACCGCGGTACAACGGGTAGTCGGGAGAAGATCACGGAGGCAGACTTTATCCAGGCGCTGGTCTCCGAAAACGTCGCCGTGTACGTACTGGACTACAACAAGGGCTACCTGGTCTACCAGGAATTTTCCAAGAATGACAAGGGAGAATTTCTGGACACCAAGGGGAACGTGGTCAAATTCCCCACCCGCACCGAGGTGGATGAGAACGGGGAGGAAGTAACCGTCACCGATTACACCGTCCCCGAGGGCGTTGAGCTGAAGCTGGAGGAGGCCAAGCAGATCAAGCTGGCAGACATTTCCGCCTCCCGTCTGACCTACATCGACAAGCTGTCGGTGGAGCAGGCAGAGGCCGGTGTCGGCGTGGGCATTCTGGCCGACTACGACATCAAGCCCGCCAACAGCTTCCCCTGGTGGGTCTCCCTGCTTCCCGCCGTCATCATCGTGGTGGCGCTGATCGCGCTCTACTACTTCGCCATGAAGAAGATGATGAACAACACCCCCGGTGCCAAGATGGGCGGCTTCGGTAAGTCCCACGTCAAGATGCCTACGGATGACAAGAACAAGATCACCTTCCGCGACGTAGCCGGCGCTGACGAGGAAAAGGAAGAGCTGGTGGAGATCGTGGACTACCTCAAGTCTCCCACCAAGTTCGCCCGTCTGGGCGCGCGCATTCCCCATGGCGTTCTGCTTATGGGCCCTCCCGGTACGGGTAAGACCCTGCTGGCCAAGGCTGTGGCAGGCGAGGCCGGGGTTCCCTTCTTCTCCATTTCGGGTTCCGATTTCGTGGAGATGTACGTTGGTGTGGGCGCATCCCGTGTCCGCGACCTGTTTGACACGGCGCGTAAAGCCGGGTCTGCCATCATCTTCATCGACGAGATCGATGCCGTAGGCCGTCAGAGAGGCACAGGTCTGGGGGGCGGTCACGACGAGCGCGAGCAAACCCTGAACCAGCTGCTGGTTGAGATGGACGGCTTCGGATCCCACGAGGGTATCGTGGTCATCGCCGCCACCAACCGCGCCGACGTTCTCGACCCTGCACTGCTCCGTCCCGGCCGTTTCGACCGTCAGATCCAGGTCAACCGTCCCAACATCAAGGGACGCGAGGACATTCTGAAAGTTCACGCCCGCAACAAGCCCCTGGAGCCCGGTGTTGACCTCGCCCGTGTGGCCAGAATCACCGTCGGCTTTACGGGTGCCGATCTGGCTAACCTCCTCAACGAGGCCGCCCTGCTCTCCGCCCGTCACGGCAAGAGCCTCATCGGTATGGATGAGATCGAGGCCGCGCTGAACAAGATCATCATGGGTCCCAAGAAGAAGACCAACGTCATGAACGACAAGGAAAAGAAGAACACCGCGTACCACGAGGCGGGTCACGCCGTGGTGGGTTACCTGGTGGGCTGCGATCCCGTCCACATGATCACCATCGTTCCCACGGGCCGCGGCGCGCTGGGCTACACCAGCTTCCGTCCCGAGGCAGATCGCTACCAGATGTACAAGCAGGACTACAAGAACGAGATCTCCATGGCTCTGGGCGGACGCGCCGCCGAGGAAATCATCTTCGGGGACGTCACCAGCGGCGCTTACTCGGATATCCAGTCTGCCACCTCTACCGCCAAGCGCATGGTCACCCTGTTCGGTATGTCCGAAAAGCTGGGTCCCCGCCGCTTCGGTTCGGATCAGAACGAGGTATTCCTGGGCCGTGACTTCTCCTCCAACGCCGACTACTCCGAGGCCATGGCCGCGGTCATCGACGAGGAGATCCACGCCATCATCGACGAGGCCTACACCCGCGCCAAGTCCCTGCTGCTGGGGAGCATCGGAAAGCTCCACTTCATCGCAGACTATCTCCTCGCTCACGAGGACATGGACGGCGACCAGTTCAAGGCGGTTATGGAAAATGAATTCGTGACCGTGGAGATGATCGAGGCTATCGCCGCCGAAAAGGAAAAGGCCAGCCGCGAGGCCAACGAGCAGAAGAAGGCCGCTGAGGCACAGAAGAAGGCTCGCGAGGAGGCCGCCGCAAGCGACCAAAAGTCTGCCGACGAGACCAAGAACGCGCCTACCGACGGCGATGATGCCAGGAAGAACCCCTTTGATTACAGCCCCGAGAACAATGGCGGGGAGAATCCTTTTGATTATAACAAGAAGGATGAATAATGCAGAAAGCCGACGAGTGAAAATTCGTCGGCTTTTGTATTAGGCCCCGAAATTAGGGTTTGTCAGGTTGCTTCAGACCCGACAAAAAGCAAAAATCACAAGGCACGGATTCTCCGCCACCGCCTGCCCAAATGTCGATACTATGTAATATACCGACAAATCCCAATCTGAAGAGTAGCTATATTTGTTCTCTGAAATGGAAATCGTTACTTTTCACTTGACAACTCCTCCCGTATCCTGTATAATAAAGGGAGAATCTTCCGCCGCTTCGGCGGCCGCCCTCATGGGCGTGAAAGGAACCGCCATGACACACAACGCCCCCCTCGCTGACGCTCTGCGCCCCAAGACCATGGACGACATCGTGGGTCAGACCCACCTGTTCGGCAAGAACGGCGTCCTCCGCCGCATGGTCGAGGCCGGCCGCATGACCAATATGATCTTCTACGGCCCCCCCGGCACGGGCAAGACCACCGCCGCGTCGGTCATCGCCGCCCAATCCGGCATGGAGTTCCACAAGCTCAATGCCACCACCGCTTCCCTCCAGGACGTCAAGGACATTCTGGCCCAGACCGAGGGTATGTTCGGGGCAAACGGCATTCTGCTCTACCTCGACGAGATCCAGTACTTCAATCGCAAGCAGCAGCAGTCCTTGCTGGAATACATGGAGGACGGCCGCATTACCCTCATCGCCTCCACCACCGAAAATCCCCATTTTTACGTCTACAACGCCATCATTTCCCGTTCTTCCCTCTTTGAGTTCAAGCCCGTCCCCGCCGCCGAGTGTCTGAAAATGCTCCGTCGGGCGCTGGATCATCTGAACGCCCAGGGCGGCACCTCCACCACCATCTCCGACAAGGTGGGGTTGGCTTTGGCCGAAGGAGCGGGGGGCGACGTCCGCCGTGCCGTAGGGCTTCTGGAGAACGCCTACTTCACCGCAGGTTTTGAGGCGGGCGCCGAGATCACATCCGAGTGTGTGGCCGCCTTTAACACGGGCGTGGGCAACTTCAACGAGGACACCCACTACGATCTGCTGGGGTGTCTGCAGAAATCCATACGGGGCTCGGATCCCGACGCGACGGCGTTTTACGTGGCGAAAATGCTCTCCATGGGAGAGATGTTCCCTCTCATCCGTCGTTTGCAGGTCATCGCCAGCGAGGATATCGGGTTGGCGTACCCTCAGGCCGCCGCGATTGTACGCGCTTGCTGTGAATCGGCCAGAGAGCTGGGTATGCCCGAGGCGCAGATCCCTCTGATCCACGCCGCCATGTTGCTGGCGACCTCCCCCAAGTCCAATTCTGCCTACAACGCCCTCCACGCCGCCATGGCTGACGTGGATGCGGGCAAGGGGACAAACATCCCCGTTCACCTGCAAAGTCCCCTGTTCAAGGGCTATAAGTACCCCCACGAGTATCCCAATCACTACGTGGAGCAACAGTACCTCCCCGACGATCTGGTGGGACGGCGATACTACGAGCCCGCCCCCAACAAGACCGAGCAGGCCGCCGCGGCCTACTGGCGGGAGATTAAGAAGAAATAAAATTCGAGGGTGACTCACAGAATCGTGAGCCACCCTTTTTGAAAAGAGAGAACATACCTCTATTACCCAAAACTTTGCATATACAATTTCATATATTTTTATAAAGTTTTTGGGGAGTCGAGAAGGGCTTCGCGATATTTGTCGCAGACAAATTCGCTCTGAACGAAGCGAAGATGTTTTCAAAAAGCCCCTTTGGCGTTCTCCTCAATCTTCGGTTACGAATCCTCCAGCGCGTCGTATTCGCGGGAGCGGAACAGAAGGGAGATGCACCAGATACCGGCCAGAGCGACCACGGTATAGATGATCCGCGCCGCTACGGTGGAAGCGCCGCCGCAGATCCAGGCAACCAGATCGAACTGGAACAGACCTACGCTACCCCAGTTCAGCGCGCCGATGATGGAAACGATCAGCGCGATGCGATCCAATATCATCATGAGAGAACCTATCCTTTCCGAGGACGGCGCAAACACCGCCTCCAACGTTCATAGCGGATGGAAGCATCCGCGGCGGAAACTGCTACAGGCGGCAGCAGCGTCCGCTTGCGAGCCTTTTCGTCCAATCATAGTGTGGCGCGGACAGGCGGCGTTTATGCGATTCTTTTTGCGTGGGTAATTGTGGCTTTTGTCAGCCGCGTTTTGAAAACCGCGTTTTATAAAACGCTGTGAAAAAACACCGCAAAAGCCCGTGTTTTCAGCGAAAAAAACGTCGTTTTTACCCTGTGGAAAACTTTGTGGATTTTTGTCGTTTTTCGCGAAGTTTTCCACGGGTTTTCCCATGAAGTTCTCCACAGTCTGTGGAGAACTCTGTGGACAGTTCTGCAAAAAAGTGGAAAAAACCGCGTAAATCAAAGGATTTTTAGGGTTTTATTTGGGTAAAGTCGGTTTTTGACGTTGTGGATAAGTGCCGTTTGGTGCTATTTTGTGTGGAAAACAATTTTCCACACAGAAAGGCGAAAATCTTGTGGAAAAGTGACAAGTGAGGCGAAAACTCGGTCATCCCGGGAAGGGGGACGTGTTAAGACTGATCGTTTCAAAATAACCACCCAAAGTTGTTCGGGGAAGGGGGCGAGAACCATCTCAAGCGCCGAGGTTTCTCGCCCCCTTTCCCCGGGAGAGTCGATACGTGTTTTCGGTTTCTGTTGCCCTATCCCCCACACTCCTTGGCTGAGACTTGTCTCCGTGATACTCAACTTTATCGTCTCATAAAACAAAAAGAAAGAGCGGACAAAACCGCTCTTTCAGAGGGAATGTATGCGTTTTTACAGGGAACAAATCAACCTTTCAATCACCCCATATCCATCGGTAGCGGAGCGCTTCAAGGCGCGGTCGGCGGTCTGGCAGGCGGTGACAGCGTTCTGCAGAAGGGTTACGTCGGTTTTACGGGCCTGCTTGAGGTAGAGGCCTACGCGGTACTCATGCATTTTGAGGGCAGAGCCGATTTCGGTGGCTGTCTGACCACCGTCGGACATGGTGCGGATGGCCAGGAGGTCGCAGACCACGCGGGAGACCTCAGAGAGGATGTAGAGGGGCTCCACGCGGCGGAGCTTGAGGTCGGAGAGAATATCCAGCGCGTCGGCGCGGCGGCGCTCCATGATGGCGTTGGTGAAGGCAAAGGCGTCGTACTCCATGGCGGGGATGGCGGCGGTACGGACGTCGGCCTCGGTGGCGGTGTCCCGTCCCTTGGCGCGGATATAGAAGGCCACCTTCTCCACCTCGCCGGCAAGGGTGAACATATTGCGGCCGCAGTACTCGATGGTGAACTGGCAGACCCGGGGATCGGCCTGCACGCCGCCGTGGAGGTAGTGCTTCTGCACCCAACCGGCCAGCTTGGCGGGGGTATTGCGCTCGAAGTACACGGGGCGGAGGTATTCGCCAAGAGTGGTCAATAGCTCCGAGGGCTTTTTGGGGAGGTTGCCTGCATCCAGGGTATCGGCGGCAGAGGAAAAGATCACCAGATTGTAGGGGTAATCGGGAATCTCGGACAGGGCTTCGCAGAGCTTGTCCAGATCGGCGGCGCGGAGGGTGTTGAAGTTCAGACCCGTGACGGTGATGATCTTGCGGTCTGCGCCCATGGGAGGAACGGCCATGGCGTCCAGGAGGGCGGAGGGGGTAAAATCCAAACCGTCCAAGCGGATATCGTTAAAGGTAGCCATGGCGGGGTCGGCATCGGTGATCCCCTGTCTTGCCATGCGGAGGGAGGCGGATTTCATGTAGTCCTCCTCGCCGAAGAAGAGGTAGCCGCCTGTGGGGGAGGTTTTCAGCTCCTTGCGGAAGTCGGCCTCCTTGAGAATGGTCAGAGCCATGGGTTACCTCCTTCCCTTTCCGCCCTTGGGGGACGGTTTGGACGCGGTCTTGGCGGCGGGTCTACCGCCCTTGGGGGCAACACCGCCGCTCTTTGCGGGGGGCTTACCGCCCTTGGGTGCGGGTCTGCCGTCCTTGGGTGCGGGTCTGCCGTCCTTGGGGGCGGATCCCTTGGCGTTCTTGGAGGCGGGGGCTTTCCCGCTCTTGGGGTCGGGAGACTTACCGTTTCCTTGAACGGGGGCTTTCCCGTTTCCTTGCGCGTGCGCGGCCTTTCCGTGGGGGGCGGGGCGACCGCCCGCGGGCTTGACCAAACACTCCCCGCCAAAGCCAATGAGATCGGTTCGGCCTGCCTTGGTGAGGGCTTCGCGGACGAGATCGGCGTTCTCGGGGCGGTTGAACTGGAGCAGGGCGCGCTGGAGCTGCTTTTCGTGGTAGTCGGTGACCACGTGGACAGGCTTCATATCCATGGGGTTGATGCCCGTGTAGAACATGACGGTGGAGGCGGTGCCGGGGGTGGGGTAGTAATCCTGCACCTGTTCGGGGGCGTAGTGATCCCGCTTGAGGCAAAGGGCGAGGTCGATGGCCTCGTTGAGAGTAGAGCCTGGGTGGCTGGACATGAGGTAGGGCACAAGGTACTGCTCCTTGCCGCAGGCCTCGGACAACTCGAAATACTTCTTGCGGAAGGTCTGGTAGACGTGGAAGTCGGGCTTGCCCATGCACCGCAGAACGGGAGAGGCGCAATGCTCGGGTGCGACCTTAAGCTGACCCGAGACGTGATCCTTCACCAGCTTGCGGAAGAAGGCATCGTCGGGATCGGCCAGCAGGTAGTCGAAGCGGATGCCCGAGCGGATGAAGACCTTTTTCACCTTGGGAAGAGCCTCGATAGCTTTCAGTAGCTCGATATACTCGGAGTGATCCGCAATCAGATTGGGGCAGGGCTTGGGAGCGAGGCACTTGCGGTTAGCGCAGACGCCGTGCTCAAGCTGCTTTTTGCAGGCGGGATAGCGGAAATTGGCGGTGGGGCCGCCCACGTCGTGGATGTAGCCCTTGAAGACGGGCATTTCGGTGATCTGCTTGGCCTCGGCCACCACGGATTCGATGCTGCGGGAGCGGACGGTACGACCCTGATGGAAGGCCAGGGCGCAGAAGTTACAGGCGCCGAAGCACCCGCGGTTGTGGGTCACGGAAAAACGGACTTCTTCGATGCCGGGCACGCCGCCGTCCTTCTCGTAGGCAGGGTGGTAGGTGCGGGTGTAGGGCAGGGCGTAGACGGCGTCCAACTCCTCACGCTCCAAGGGAGGCATGGGAGGATTCTGGACGAGGATCTTGTTGTCGTAGATCTCGCAGATGGCCTTGCCGTTTATGGCGTCCTGATTCTTGTACTGCACGCCGAAGGCCTCGGCGTACTTGCGTTTATCGGTCTTGAGGTCGTTGTAATCAAAGGTAGCAGCCACGGGGAAGTGGATGGTGTCCTTCTCCTCGGCCTTGCAGAGATAGCAAGTACCCCGCACGTCGCGGATCTTGCGGATGGGAACGCCTTTATCCAGCAGCTTGGCAATGCGGCGGAGGATGTTCTCACCCATGCCGTAGGTCAGGATGTCTGCGCGGCTGTCCACCAGCACGGATCGGCGCACCTTGTCGTCCCAGTAGTCGTAGTGAGCGAAGCGGCGGAGGGATGCCTCCAGACCGCCGATGACGATGGGCACGTCGCCAAAGGCCTCGCGGATGCGGTTGCAGTAAACGATGGTGGCGCGGTCGGGGCGAGCGCCCATCTTGCCGCCTGCGGAGTAGTAATCGTAGGTGCGCTTGCGCTTGGCGGCGGTGTAGTGGGCCACCATGGAGTCGATATTGCCCGCCGTCACTAAGAATCCCAAGCGGGGGCGGCCATACTCCTTGAAGGACTCGGCCGTTTTATAGTCGGGCTGGGACAGGATGGCTACGCGAAATCCCTCGGCCTCCAGCACGCGGGAGATGATGGACACGCCAAAAGAGGGGTGATCCACATAGGCGTCACCCGTGACGTACACGAAATCGGGGCGATCCCACCCGCGGGCGTCCATGTCGGCGCGGGTCAGGGGGAGAAAATCGGATTGGTTAGGCATAGGGGCGTGTCCTTTCAGAATGATATGAAAATGGGGGAGCGTGCCTCCGGCGGCTCAGAAACCTTCTTGAAAGAAGGTTTCTGAGAACTTCCAAGAACTTTTAACAGAATGTATGGTACTCCTATATTGTAGCATATTTTGCGGGGATTTGCAAGGGGGGTAGTGAAATATAGATCGGAGTTTGTTTTCCTCAGCAAAAAAGGATCTCAAATGCGCCATGCATCTGAGATCCTTTTTGGGCAAAGGGCTACTCACGTCTTGTATGCTTGAATGATCTGCAACCACCGATCCACGTAGTTCACAACAAAGACATACTTAATATTGTTGGCAACAACCGCCAGTTTCGTCCCCTCTTTATGGATGGACTGCACCTCGGTGTGGGAAAAAATCAACGTCCGTTGATCGAAATTCATTTTGTGCGTGTAGTATTCCACGCCCTCCTCGGTCACGAACAGCCAGCCGCCGTTCCCGTCCAGGTTAGCACCGCCCTCCACAAGAATGGTTTTGGTGGCAGATACTTCCGCACGCTTGGATGCCCATTTTTTCTCCAGCGAGCCCGTCATAATTTGCATGGCAAGACCAAATGAACCACCGAACAGAAGGCCCGACAGAATTCCAATGGGTCCTAATACGAGCATCATGACAACACCGAATACAAGACCGCCCAGCATACTGACCAGCCAAAGCTTTCCTACGTCCTGCTTTACGATCACGCCCGTGGCTTTCGGTATATTTTTCGTGGGGATTTGCGGGCTTGTACGACGTATATACGGTCTGTCCTCAACGGCACAGCCGCAATGCATACAGATGGCCGCATCCTCGGAAATTTCTTTCCCGCATTTCGAGCAGTATTTCATACAATAACTTTCGGCAATCAGAACCAGCCCATGAAAGCCACCATAGAGAAGGCAAAGGAAACAGCCCATGCAATAAGAGCCGTAATGCCGCAAGCCTGGGCTTTCTTAGGCGTTTCCTTGTGCTTTACAGGCCAATAAATGATGCCGAACAGGGGAATCAGGGCAGACACCACGCACAGACCGACACTCACCGTGTCATCTGCCTGGTACTGCGTAGCAGGCTGAGCCTGAGACTGATTAGCCACGGAACAACCACAACCGGGGCAGATAACTGCCTCATCCATCAATTCTTTTCCACAATGCGTACAGAACTTCATACGTTCCTCCTTGGTATATAGTAATGTTGTACCAAAATATTGGTATGATGAGATTATAGCATAATTTTTTTGTTATGTCAAGAGCACGCAGAAAAAATATAGTAAAATAAACACATATTATTTTGAAAAATCCCACTATATGTCACAAGAAAGGAGCCATCATGTAGAAGCGAATCAGAGAATTGCAAGAAGATAAAGATCTTCGGCAGATTGATGTAGCGCAGAAAGCCAAGATCGATCAACAAACCCTTTCCAACTACGAAAAATCCCGACAGTTATGCAATCATACAGCTGGTTAAATTCTACGGAGTAAGCACGAACTACCTCTTGGACATCATAGACATCAATATTCACGATTTGCAGGATGTCGCAGTCGAGCTGAAAAATATCGCCAGATTAGATAATCTTCAGAAACACATTGGCGACAAGGAATGATTGCATCCCTATAAAAACAGAAAAAGCCTTCTGCAGAAGGCTTTTTCTGTTTTTATACATATTAATGAAGTCTGGTACCCTCGGGCACGCGCTCGTCCACGAAGATGACCTGACAGCCGCAGGCGTTGTTGGTGGCGGCCAGCAGCATACCGTTGGAGGTGACGCCGGTGATACGGGTGGGAGCGAGGTTAGCCAGGACGATGATCTTCTTGCCCAGAAGCTCGTCGGCGGTGTAGTCGTGCTTGATGGAAGACACGATGACGCGCTCGCCGATACCGTCGTTCAGGGTCAGCTTGTAGCAGGAGTGGGACTTGCGGATCTCGGAGACCTTCACGATCTTGCAGACGCGGATATCCATCTTGCCGAAGTCGTCGATGGAAACCATGTCGGTGGAAATGGGCTCCACGGGATCGGGCTCGCCATAGACCTTCTCCACAGGGGCGTTTGCGGCGGCTTCTGCATCCGCTACGGCCTGATCTGCAGCGATCTCCTCGGCGGTCTGCTCGTAGGAGAAGTCCAGGAGACGGACGTAGCGGGCGGGATCGATGGCGTAGAGGAACAGGTACAGACGGGGGCCGCGCTCCTTGTCGATGAGGAGCTTGTAGACCGTCTTGAAGAAGTTGCCCTGCAGACCCTTCAGCTCCTTGTCGGGCTTGTCCTCGCCGAAGACACGCTTGGGAATGGCGTACAGCTCGGCGTTCAGAGCGTCCAGATCGTA
>JAZRFR010000082.1:0-15084 GCA_045643785.1 Eubacteriales bacterium
TCCTCCACGGCGTAGGCGGCCAGCATGTTGATGAGAAGATCCCCCTCGTAAGCGCCGCGTTCACGGGATTGGGAATCCACGTAGATGTCCTGGGAGGTGACCTTGACGGTGTGCTTGACCAAACGGTGGAGGTCATTCAGCAGAGTGTTGTCCGATGTGAAGGAGGATGCGGATTCATCGAATGGCTTGCGAAGCTCCAGACCCCATACGCCATCGGGGCGCAGTTCTGTGGGAAACTCCTGCGAGGCAGGGGTGATCTGCACGTAGCGGAAGGCCATCATGCCGAGGGTCTCAAGGGTCTGCTTGCCCTCCTTCAGTGTCCAGGTTTCCACGTAGCGGTTGCCCGTGTTCATGGGGCATTTGACGACTCCGGCGGAGGTACGCTGTTCACCGTAAGTCAGCGTGATTGTACATTCATGGGGAGAATTCACCGCCATGCGCAGCCCGCCGATGATCTCATGTCCTACGTCTACCAACAGGGATCCGTCGGGAAGGGGTGTCATAGACGCGGCAGGCGTCGGATAGCGACGCACGGGCTCTGTTTCCTCGGAGAGCAGGTTCATTCCGCCCATCAGAGCGCCTACAGAGACGGCGGGATGCCAGCGGCAGCCGCTGTGGTATTGGGTGGTATCAAAGCCCGCCTCGGCAAAGCCGAAGGGGAAGGTGGGAGCGTGGATATTGCAGGCGTGGGCGGTGAAGTAGTGGGTGCCCACGGAATTGTCCTTGCGGTACACGCCGTCACCGCAGAGAGCTTGCCAGCCGTCTGCCCTCTCCGTAGAGAACAACACCCGGGGCTCGCCGTCTTTTCCGTAAGCGACCGCCTTACAGAAGAATCCCCTGTCGGCCAAGGCGTAACAGTTGGCGGCGATGCAGTTGTCTCCCGCACGGAGCAGGGAAGTGACGTCGTAGGTTTGGGAGTAGATCACGTTTGCGCCGTCGGGGGTCTTGCCCAAGCGGAATGCTCCTACGCCCACCTCTGTGCCGTTTACGTAGAGATTGTAGGCGTACTGGCGGGCGGGCTCGGGATCTACGGCGGCGGCGGTGATCAGCACGCGGTCATACTCTTCGGTGAGTACAAACTCCCGCCGCAGAAGGGCGAAATCTCCCCCGTCAGCCCAAATGCCGTTTGCGGGAGCGGGCTCGGAGGCGACCGTGAAGCCTATGGGCGATGAAAACTCGCTCTCACCGCCTTGGCTGTCCCGAATCGCCACGCGGGTGTAGTACAGAGTCTCGCTCTCCAAAGCCTCGGCCAAACCTGCGGGGCGCACCGAGGAGGAGGCGGAGTCGGTTACCCAACCGGAGTCGTAGGCATAGACGTCCGCCTCGCAATTTTCTTTGCCCTTGGCCACGACGATGCGGTAGGCGGCCTGGCAGAGGACGGTAGAGACCCAGGAAAGAGCCAGACGGCTCCGACGGATGGCGAAGGGGGTATCGAGCAGATTGATACGGATCTTTTGCGGGGCAGAGATGGGTTTCATGGCGTGACTCCCTTCCAATTATATAGAATAGCTACCTATAGAATAGCATAAAGCAGGTGTTTTGTCAATCGGGTTTTCGAGGTTTTTTACTACGGTGTATTTTCTCCATATTTTTCCTTGGATTCTTTTTAAAAATCCCTGAAATTCCCTTGACTTCCCACTACATATTTGATATAATATAACAGATAATACTCTATGTTGTGTTCAGGAGGTGAGATCATGGCAAAAAAGACTTGTTGCGGACACGTTCGCCGCGCCCTGTCCGGGGCATTAGCGGTGCTTTCTCTGTGCGCCTGCATGATCGCCCCCATGACGGGCTGTGCCAAGACCATTACCTATACCCTGGAGGCGGGAGAAGACCTGCCCAGCCCCTACCGCCTGGTGGGTGCTGACGGTGCGGCCTACGTAGCAGGCTTTGACGAGAGCTGTGTCAACCGTCCCGGCAAGTATACCATTCCCATGACGGACGCGGAGGGAAGAAAATATAACCTCAAGCTCACCGTCCGCGACCGCAGAGCCCCCGTGGTCACCACCAAGCACGTTTACTACGCCAAGGGCGTGGGCGTGCCGAATGCCTTGGATTTCATCAATACCATTGAGGAGGCCGATGAGTATGAGGCCTATTTCGAGTGTGATCTTCCCGATATGGATCAGATCGGGGACTACGATATTACCTTCCGCGTGGAAGACGCCAGCGGAAACCGAACCAAAGAACTGCATTCCATCCTGACCGTCATTGAGGACTACGAAGCCCCCACCTTTACCGTGGTGCCTGAGCTGTCTGCCTTTGTGGGAGAGGCCATCGCCTACCGCAAGGGGCTGGTGGTTGAGGATAACTGCGGCGGTGAGGTGGATGTGCAGGTGGATTCCTCCGCCGTTGACACCAATACCCCCGGGGACTACACCGTGAGCTTTACCGCCACCGACGCTTCGGGCAATACCTCCTGGGCGACCACCAACATCCACATTTACGAGAATCAGGTGACCGAGGAACAGCTCAACGAGCAGATCGACGCGGTCATCGCCCAGATCATCACCCCCGATATGGATAAGGAAGCCCAGCTTCGCGCCGTGTACCGCTACGTCTACGACCACATCGCCTACACCTCGGATTCAGATAAATCCGACTGGGTACGCGCCGCCTACGATGGTCTGTTCATGACGGGCTCGGGCGACTGCTTCAACTATTTCGCCGCCGCCATCGCTTTCTGCCGCCGTCTCGGTATCGATTACCGCGAGATCGAGCGTACCCCCGGCGCCGCCGAGGGCACCCACTTCTGGATCATGGTCAACATCGGCGACGACGAAAAGCCTCGCTGGTATCACTTCGATTGCACCCACCTGCGCGCTTCCTACTCCCACAGCGGCTGCCTCCTGACCGATCAGCAGATCAAGGCCTTCAACCGCTTCCGCGCAGGGTTCTACGCCTACGATTCGTCGAAGTATCCCGCCACGGACAAGACCATCATCACCCGCACCCCCGATCTGGAAAAATACTACTGATACGAGGCCATTTATGCGTATATCTTCACTTCCCCTGGCTGAAATGGAAACGCTTATCCGCGAGGCGGGCGCCATCATGCGCGGCGTGCCCGATGAAGTGCGAAACAATCCCGAATGCAAGGAGGGAAGCGCCAACTTCGTCACCGCCTACGACGTGAAGGTGCAGGAATTCCTCAAGGAGGGGCTGACCCGCCTGCTTCCGACGGCGGCATTCTTCGCCGAGGAGGACGGGGAATCCAGTCGCGCCATCGGAAGCGGATACACCTTCATCATCGACCCCATTGACGGCACCACCAACTTCATGTGCGGCTATAACACCTCCGCCGTGTCGGTGGGACTGCTCCTGGACGGTCAACCCATCTTCGGCGGCATCTACGACCCCTACCGCGACGAGTATTTCTCGGCGGTGGCAGGGCAGGGAGCCACCTGCAACGGTGATCCCATTCGGGTGTCCGAGCGTCCTGTGACCCGTGCCATTGTCGCTATCGGCTCCGCTCCTTACCGCAAGGATACGCTGGCGGAGACCATGATCTCTATGACAACCGATCTGTTCCATATCTTCGCGGATTTTCGCCGTTCCGGCTCTGCCGCTCTGGATATCTGTCACGTGGCGAGTGGGCGCTTGGATGCTTTTTGTGAGCCCATTCTCTCTCCTTGGGACTACGCCGCAGGCTCGGTCATTCTGGCTGAGGCGGGAGGCATCGCCACCAATTTCGCGGGAAAGCCGTTGAACCTTTCTGCGCCGTCCTCCTGCGTGTTCGGCAGTACGAATGCCCATGGCGTGGCGTTGGAGGTCTGTGGGAAGTATGCGCCGATTACTGAACAAATCCGCTGAATCCAATATAGAGGAGCCCATTATGCTTACCAACATTCTGCAATATCTGGAAGCTACCGTTCCCCAAGTTCCCGATAAATTAGCCTTTTCCACGGGCACTGAGGGCTTGACCTTCTCCGAGCTTCATACCCACGCCCGCACCGTGGGCGCAGGACTGCTTCGGAGAGGCTACAACGCCGAGCCTGTGGCTGTGCTGATGGACAAGCATCCCCATACCATTGCTACCTTCTTCGGCATCATCTACGCGGGGTGCTTCTACGCCGCACTGGACGGGGATATGCCTCCCGCCCGCATGGGATTGATTCTGGACACCCTGAAGCCTCGCCTGCTCATTTGCGATAAAAAGAATGCCAAGACCGCGCAAAAGCTGTTGGACGAGGGGATTTTTACCGGTGAAGTGCTGGCCTGGGACGATATCTGTTACGCTGAGGGGCGGGCGCTGATCCCCGATGACGAGGCCGCTCTCGCCGCCGTCCGCGATCGCCAGATCGACACCGACCCCATATACGTGGTCTTTACATCCGGCTCCACGGGAGTCCCCAAGGGTGTGGCCGCCTGTCATCGCTCGGTGATCGACTATACCGAGTCCCTCTGTGAGGCCATCGGCTTTGACGGGAACACGGTTTTCGCCAACCAGACCCCTCTGTACTTCGACGCGCCCCTCAAGGAGATCATGCCCACCATCAAGTTCGGTGCTACGGCTTACCTTGTGCCCAAGATGCTGTTCATGTTTCCCGTCAAGCTCTGCGACTACCTCAACGAGCATCGCATCAACACGGTCTGCTGGGTGGTTTCGGCGCTGACCATGATCTCGTCTTTGGGTGCTTTGGAGAAGAATCCTCCCAAGTACCTGACCACGGTTTGCTTCGGTAGCGAGGTCTTCCCCCGCAAGCAGTACGACCTGTGGCGTGCCGCCCTGCCGGATGCCCGCTTCTTCAATCTCTACGGCCCCACCGAGGCTACGGGTATGTCCTGCTACTGGCCCGCCCGCGATCTTGCCCCCGACGAGCCCATTCCCGTGGGCAAGCCCTTCCGTAACACCGATCTCATGCTCCTGACCGACGAAGGCCGCCGCGCCGCTCCCGGCGAGGAGGGCGAGATCTGCCTCCGCGGTACCTGCGTGACCCTGGGCTACTATGCCAATCCCCAAAAGACCTCCGAGGCCTTCGTGCAGAACCCGCTGAACCCCCACTACCCCGAGATCATCTACCGCACCGGCGACATCGGCCGCTTCAACGACCGTGGCGAGCTCGTCTTTGTCTCCCGCCGCGATGCCCAGATCAAGCACATGGGTCACCGCATCGAGCTGGGGGAGATCGAAGCCGCCGCCGCATCCGCCGAGGGTGTTCGCGCCGCCTGCTGTGTCTACGACGCGGGGAATAAGCGCATCGGTCTGTACTACGTGGGCGATACCGAACCCGCCGCCCTGACCAAGGCCCTCCGCGCCGCCCTGCCGCCCTACATGATCCCTGCTTTCTGCGAGAGGCTCCCTGCCATGCCGCTGACCCCCAACGGGAAGGTGGATCGGAAGGGACTGCGGGAGCGAGCGGAGGCCATGTGAATGCAAAATGCAAAATGCAAAATCAAGGAACGGCTACACCTTGTGCCTTTTGCTTTCACTGCTCATTTGCGACCTCATTGGAAAATATTGCTTTGGTTATTCCCCTGCTTTTCCTTACCATGAAAATTACATTTTGCCGTAGCAAAATGTTTCATCAATTTTGCATTTTGCATTTTGCATTTTGCATTCAAATTCCCATCAAGGAGAAACACATATGAACGAACTCATTTCCATCCTCACCGAGCTTCACGACGACGTGGACTTTGCCACCGAGACCGGTCTCATCGAGAACGGCATCCTCAACTCTCTGGACATTGTGACCCTCATCACCGAGATCAACGACCGTTTTGACGTCCAGATTCCCGCCGAGGAGATCATGCCTGAAAACTTTGATTCCGCCGAGGCCCTGTGGGCGCTCATCAGCCGTCTGGATGAGGACTGATCCGTGACCCTGACCTCATTTCCTTTCCTCATCTTCGCCGCCGTGACGGTGCTTTTGTACTACCTGCTCCCCAAGCGGTGTCAGTGGGTGGTACTGCTCACCGCCAGCTTCCTCTTTTACGCGGCGGCAGGGGGATGGTATCTGCCCTTCATTCTGGTCACCATCCTCTCCACATACCTTTTGGCTCGCCTGATAGCGAATCACGCCAAACGGGACGAGGACTACATAGCCGCCCACAAGGCGGACATGGCCAAGGAGGAACGTAAGGCCTACAAGGCGGCAGGGAAGAAGAAGCGGTTTCGTATGCTGGTGGCGGGACTGGTGTTCAACTTCGGCATCCTGGCGGTGCTGAAATACACCGGGTTTACCGTGAGCATCGTCAACGACGTGCTGGGGCTGTTCACCGACTCGCGTCTGGACGTCCCCTCACTCATTCTGCCCCTGGGCATCTCCTTCTACACCTTCCGCTCCACCGCTTACCTCATTGACGTCTACCGCGGTAAGGCGCAGGCGGCGACGAATCTCGGCAAGTACGCCCTGTTCATCTCCTTCTTCCCGGCGGTCATGCAGGGACCCATCTGTCGTTACAATGATCTGGCCGCACAGTTCGATACGCCGCACAAGGCCGAATGGAGTAACCTTTCTGCGGGACTTCTGCGGATGCTGTGGGGTATGTTCAAGAAGCTGGTGGTGGCGGATACCCTCATGGTGGCGGTCAAGGCCATTGTGGGCGACCCCGAGGCCTTTGGCGGAATGTACGTGCTTCTGCTCATCATCCTCTACTCCGCCGTCATTTACGGCGACTTTACGGGCGGCATCGACATCACCATCGGTCTGTCCCGCATGCTGGGACTCAAGCTCACCGAGAACTTCAACCGTCCCTTCTCGTCGAAATCCACCGCTGAGTACTGGAACCGCTGGCATATCACCATGGGCTCCTGGTTTACGGATTACGTCTTTTATCCCCTGTCCATCTGCTCCTCCATGCAGAAGCTCACCAAGTGGAGTCGCGCTCATCTGGGCAAGGCCATCGGTATGCGATTCCCCGTGTATCTGGCCACCCTCTTTACCTGGTTCCTCACGGGACTCTGGCACGGAGCATCCTGGAACTTCATCGTCTGGGGTCTCATCAACGGCGTCATCATTCTGGTCTCCCGCGAGCTTGAGCCTCTGTACGGAAAATTCCGCAAGAAATTCCCGCGGCTTACCGCATCCGCCTTCTACGGCGGCTTCTGCTCTGTCCGTACCTTCTTCCTCATGGGCGCCGTCCGTATTCTGGACTGCTACCGCGACGTGCCGGTGACCTTCAAGGCCTTTGGCTCCATGTTCTATGACTTCAGCCATTGGGGAGACCTCATAGACGGCTCCTTCATGGACAAGCTGGGGCTCACCCTCCCCGTCTGGATCCTGGTGGGACTGGCCACAGTTCTGATCTTCTTTGTCAGCCGCGCAGGATGCGCCGCGGGGAAGGATACTCCCGTGGCCGAGAGACTTGCGAACCGCCCCGTCCTGTGGACGCTTTCCTGTCTGGGGCTTGCTCTGGCTGTCCTCATCTTCGGCAGCTACGGCATTGGCTTTGATGCGGGCGCCTTCATTTACCAAACGTTTTAAGGGGGTGCTGACATGGAAAATACGACTGTAAAGACCCCGAAAAAGACACTTTGGCTCCGCGCCTTGTGCATCACCCTGGCGGTTTTGATCCTTGCCGCCATTCCCCTCGTCCTGACTCCCATCCTCATGCCCAAGTACCTTACGGTGTCCAAGGAGGGAAGCCTCACCGAGGAATACTATGCCTCGGTGGCCGAAACCAACCACGACGTGATCTTCGTCGGAGATTGCGAGATTTTTGAATCCTTCATCCCCGCCATTCTGTGGGAGGAATACGGCATTTCCTCCTATCTCCGCGGCGGCGCCCAACAGCTCGTCTGGCACTCCTACTACATGTTGGAGGATGCCCTCCGCTACGAGACCCCCAAGGCCGTGGTCTTCAACGTCTACGCCTTGTGCTACGGCGAGCCTCAGAAGGAGGCCTACAACCGCATGGCGCTGGACGGCATGGAATGGTCAAGCGTAAAAGCCGAGGCTATCAAAGCCTCCATGACCGAGGAAGAAGACTTCCTCAGCTACGTATTCCCCTTCCTCCGCTTCCACAGCCGTTGGAGCGAGCTGACCGCCGAGGATTTCACCTACGCATGGGGAGATAAGCCCACTGTCTCGGACAGCGGCTACCTTATGCAAACGGGAATCAAGCCCGTCGATCCGAACAGCGAATTCACACCTACGCCGCTGCTGGATCCCGATCTTCCTGAAACGGCCATGGCGTATCTCGACCGTATGCGCGAGCTGTGCGCCGAAAAGGGAATTGAGCTGATCCTGATCAAAGCCCCCACCAACTTCTGGCGCTACCATTGGTACGACGAATGGGAAAGTCAGATCAACGCCTACGCCGCCGAGCATAGCCTGGCCTACTACAACCTCATTCCCAAGGCCGATGAGATGGGGCTGGACATGACCACCGACACCTACGACGAAGGGGCCCACCTCAACGTCTACGGGGCGGAAAAGCTTTCCCGCTACTTCGGCAAGATCCTTAGCGACACCCACAAAATACCCGATGGACGGGTCAACAGCCACGCCTCTGCCGTATGGGAGAAGCGAGTGGATGCCTACTACGCCCGCAAGGCGCAAATGGAAAAAGCAAATCATACCCCCTGATCCAACAAAAGAAAGGAAACAATCATTATGAAAACCGTTAAAACCACGCTTATCCGCACTCTGGCCTGCCTGCTGGCCATCCTCACCCTCACCCTTTGCTTCGCTGCTTGCGGCGGCGGCTCGAATGCCGGCCTGTCCTTCAAGACCAAGAATAACGTTGAGATCGTCATCGGCGCTGATGCGGACGATACCATCAGCAAGCTTGGCAATTGGAGCGCCCAGAACAGCTCCGACTCCTGCGGCGGCTTCTCGGGCAAGGACTACATCTATACCTACAGCGGTTACCGCGTATCCACCACTCCCGCCAAGGACGGCCAGATCATCTGCAAAATCGAGCTGACCGACGATTCCGTCAAGACTCCCCAGGGTCTCTACATCGGCATGAGCCGCGCTGATGCCGAGAAGGCAATGAAGGGCTTCACCGCCGAGTCTGTGGGCGATAATCTGGTCTACACCGAGGGTAACACCAAGCTGCAGGTCATCTTCCGCGACGGTACCGTTTCGGGCATCGTATACGTAGCCAAGTAATTCCCGCCAACTCTCTATACTCCCCCGAAAGGAGACAAATTCTATGATGAAGACCTGTACTGAATTCGGCCCCTTTCTCCGTGTCTACGGCTTTGAGGCTGCGATCAAGCGCATCAAGGCTCTGGGCTACGATGCCATCGATTACGGTAGTTTCTGCCATACCGAGAACAAGATCTTTCACGTTTCCGAGGAGGAATTCGCCGCTACCCTGAAACGGGAGCGGGAGTTCATCGAGGATAGCGGCCTGTTCGTCAACCAAACCCACGGCGCATGGCGGTGGCCTGCCATGGACTTCTCCGAGTACGACCGCGCCGAGCGCTACGCCGCCATGGAAAAGGGTATCCGCGGCACCGCTCTGCTGGGCGCGCCCTACTTTGTGATCCATTGCATCATGCCCTTCGGTGAGAACAATCCCGACCACAAGGAAAAGCTGTGGGAAATGAACGTGGAGTACTTCTCCCGCCTTTGCAAGGTGGCTGAGGAGGTGGGCGTGACCATCTGCTTTGAGAACCTGCCCTTTACTTCGCTCCCCCTGTCCCGTTGGAATGAGACCTTGGAGTTCGTGAAGCTCATGAACACCCCCACCATGAAGATGTGCCTGGACACGGGCCACGCCTCGGTCTACGGCGACTCCCCCGCCGAGGCCGTCCGCGCCATCGGCAAGGATCTGCTGGCCACCCTTCACATCCATGACAACGACGGCCACGGCGATCGCCACTGGCTCCCCGGGGAGGGCGTGATCGATTGGGTGGACTTCACGAAAGCACTCCACGAGATCGGTTTCGAGGGCTGTGTGTCCCTGGAAACAACGGTCAAGCACGAGGGAGATCCCGAGTTGTGGGATGCCAAAGAGAGGGAACTGTTCGCCAAGGTGAGAGCTATGGCGGATGGGACGTACGGAATGTAAATGCAAAACGCAAAATGCAAAATGCAAAATCGAGAACGGTTTTGACCTTGCATAAAGAGAACCCGCAGGGATTAAAATCCCTGCGGGTTTATTTTGGTGAAGGCCAATTATCGTAGCAGTCGGGAAAGAGGGATTTGTGTATGGAGAAAAGGTCGGCCAGATCCTCCTTGGTCAGCAATTCATAGTCTTCATAGGCGATCTCCAGCCAGTACAGGCCTCCGTTATAGTACGCCAGCAATTCGTGAGTGGTGGGCGTAATGAATTGATACAGGCCGACGCTTGTTCCTGTGACCTGTTCGCCGTTACCCAACAAGAGAGCAACCATGACGCCGTTTCCGAATTCGCCGTAGTAGTAAAATTCTTTCTCGCTGAAGTTGTAGTGATCCCAGGCAATACAGGATTCCAGCATGTTGGCGTAGGGGAGCGTTTTGTCGTAGGTGTGGAAGTAGATCGCGGAATCCTGATCGGGCATGGTAAAGGAATATTCCCAGTAGCCCTGCTGCTCGCCTCCTGTCTTGGATTCAACGAACGCTCCGTTGAGAATGAGCAGTGGCTCCATGTCAGTGGCGAACTTGAAGCGGACGGTGACCTTTTCACCGGGGACGTAGGCTTCCTCGATGGGCTCGTAGAGCCACTCCTCACCAACGGCCATGGTGAGATTGGAGAGGACGGTGGGTTCTTCAACGATGGGCACCGCCACCGTCAGCACGTTGTCAAAGGTCTCTTGCGCGCCGTTGTAGGACAGCCTCAGCCCGTACACTCCCGTAGGCGCATCGGTGGGGATGGAGAATGCGTAGGAGTTTCCCCCTTTTTGCCCCGTCAGTACGTTGCAGGGTCTCGGCGGAACGCCGGTGGGGGCGGAGATGCCGCCTATGGTATAGTCGGAACCTATGTGATACAGTGTGGCTGTGGGCTGGTAGGAATAAGGATCTCCCACAAAGGAGAAGGGGTCGCCCTCGTTGACCACCCAAGCCTCTACGGTGAGCATATCGCCGGGAATGGCAAAGCCCCCGAATGGCTCATAGCCGAAGGAGAAGGGGTGACCGTCCTCAAGGAGCGGATATTCGAGGGCAGTGTCGGTGGGCACTGCCACCGTCAGAACCCCCGCAAAGCTTTGCGACACGCCGCCGTGGGAAAGCTCCAGAGCGTAGTCACCCGTAGGTGCATCGGCGGGGATGAAGAATTCCTGGGTCACGCGGCCTACGTCGCCCGGATTGACCGTGACCTCGGTGTAATCCTCAGTGACGTCAAACATGCCCTCGATGCGGTAGCCGGTGTCCGAATGGACGAGCACGGCGGCGGGGGCAAAGCCCATGGAGGTGAAGAGATAGCCGTCGTTACGTACCCAGGTCTCTATAGTGAGCCGATCGCCGGGAATGGCAAAGCCCTCGAAGGGCTCATAGCCGAAGGAGTAGTCAGAGTAAATAACAGGGGGATCGATGGGGAGCACCACGCTCACCATCCTGCTGAATACCTGTCGCTCCCCGCCGTAGGACAGCACCAGGTCGTACACACCGGTGGGGGCATCCTCGGGAATGGAGAAGGTCTGGACACACGTTCCCACGTCTCCCGTGTTGACCGTAAACGTGACGTAGTCCTTGGTCATGGGGAAGTACCCCTCAATGGAATAGCCGGTTTCTGTATGGACCAGCGCGGCGGTGGGGGCGAAGCCCGTGGAGGAGCCCTCATAGGTGAAGGGCGCACCCTCGTTCTTTACCGACGTGTCCAGTCTGAGGTCGGTTCCGACCGGGACAGGGCCGCTCAAAAAGGAGACTGAGTGGCTGAAGGAGAAGTTCCCCTCGGCGGGAGGGGTATAGCCCGGCCCCACAGGCTCGCCCATCCGTCCCCAGGCCACCATGCCCACCACGGCGGCAATGGCCACGATGAAGCAGATGCAGGCCACACCCCACCCGCTGTTCAGGACGTGGGACAGGGCGGCAAAGCGGCTCTCGGGCTTCTCGGCGGGGGAGGCTCCCAGGGCGGGCACCAGCGCGGCCTCGGTTATGTATTCCTCGGAAATACCCGTCATTTTCTCAAATAAAATTTCACCTTTCACGGTGTATACCCCCTTTCGGTGAGATAGGCCCGCAACCCCTCGCGGGTACGGGTGATGCGCTTGGTGGCGGCGTTGGCGGTCATGCCGTAGTGCCGCGCCAGCTCTTTGACGCTGTGGTTGTACCAGTACCGCCCCACAAAAAGCTGACGGTCAAGCTGGGACAGGGTGCCCAGGTATTCGTCCAGCCACCCGCAAATAACCGAGCTTTCGGTCTCGTCGGGAGCGGGGATGATGTCCTCCAGCTCCTCAAAGGCGATGGTCAGGGTTGCATCTCGACACTCTCTGCGGAGGGATTTGAGGCGGTTGAGGGAGATGTTGCGGGTGAGCTTGCCCAGATAGGCGCACAGGTTCTGCGGCCACTTGGGGGGCATGGAGTTCCACGCGGCCACCCAGGTGTCGTTGACGCACTCCTCGGCGTCGGGCGGGCTGTTCAGAATATTCATGGAGACCGTGTGGCAGTATCGTCCATACTGTCTCTGGGAGATTTCGATGGCCTGCTCGTCACGGGCGTGATAGAGCGCCACGATCTCGTGGTCGTTTAGGATCATGGTTGACCTCCTTTCTCGGGGATTGTCATGTCCCTTCATCCTTATACACAACGCGGCGGGGGCAAATGTGCCGTCGTTTGCCAAATTTTCTGAGAAAAGTATAGCACAAACCCGAGAAAAATGCAAGATTTTGTGGCGAATCTTGCAAAAAAGTCGAAATTTCTATTGACAAACCGTGAGTTTTATGCTATAATACCCCCATCGTTCCCCGTGATGCCGTCGGAATCCCCGTGAGACCGCCGGCGGAGGAGCTCTGGAGAATCCCTTAAATGGGTGCCGAAGGTGCAAGGTGGCTGTGCAAGTAGCCGCTGAATCTCTCAGGCAAAAGGACAGAGCAGGCAAACAATGTGATATTGTGTCTGCATCCTATTTCAGAGCTGCCGTGGTTCGGCAGCGTTTTTTTATTTCATTTTTAAGGAGGAAATACCATGCAGGCATTTCTCGATGCGGCTTTGAAAGCCGTACAAACCATCAACGCGTACCTATCCGACTACATTCTGCTTTTCCTGTTGGTCGGAATCGGCCTTTTCTACACCGTCCGCACCCGCTTCGTGCAGGTTCGCTGCTTCGGCGAGGGCATGAAGAAGGTGTTCGGTAACATCTCCCTCAAGGGCGGCAAGCAGAAGAGCGGACTCAGCTCCTTCCAGGCACTGGCCACCGCCATTGCGGCTCAGGTCGGTACGGGTAATATCGTGGGCGCTTGCGGCGCCATCCTTGTCGGCGGCCCCGGTGCCATCTTCTGGATGTGGATCATCGCCTTCTTCGGTATGGCCACCATCTACGCCGAGGCAGTTCTGGCTCAAAAGACCCGCGTAGTGCAGGTCGACGGTACCGTTCAGGGAGGTCCCGTGTACTACATCCGCACCGCCTTCAAGGGCACCTTTGGTAAGATCCTGGCGGGCTTCTTCGCCGTGGCCATTACCCTTGCCCTGGGCTTCATGGGCGCTATGGTGCAGTCCAACTCCATCGGCTCCACCATGGGTGAGGCGCTGGGCATCGCACCTTGGATCATCGGTCTTGTTTTGGCTGCCGTTTCCGCTATCATTTTCCTCGGTGGCGTTCAGCGTATCGCTGCCGTGGCTGAGAAGATCGTGCCGATCATGGCCGTTCTCTACCTCGTGGGCGGTCTGGTCATCCTCGGCTTCCGCATTCAGTACATCCCCGAGACCTTTGGTATGATCTTCAAGTACGCCTTTATGCCTCAGGCTCTCATCGGCGGCGGTATCGGCTACGCCCTCAAGACCGCCATCAGCCAGGGTGCCAAGCGCGGTCTGTTCTCCAATGAGGCAGGTATGGGTTCCACCCCCCACGCCCACGCACAGGCCAACGTCAAGACCCCCCACGATCAGGGCGTGGGCGCCATGCTCGGTGTGTTCATCGACAGCTTCATCGTGCTGACTATGACCGCTCTGGTGGTCATCTCTACCCTGTACGCAGGGAACGGCCCGCTGTCTGCCACCGCCGCCGAGGGTGCGGCTGAGGGCATCAACAAGGCCAATATGGCTCAGCTTGCCTTCTCCGCGGTCATGGGCGATACCGTAGGTTACCTTTTCGTAGCCCTCTGCCTGATGTTCTTTGCTTTCACCACCATCATCGGCTGGAACCTGTTCGGTAAGATCAACATTACCTACCTGTTCGGTAAGAAGGCCGTTCCCGTGTACTCGGTGTTGGCCATCGTGTTCATCTTCCTGGGTTCTCTGCTCTCCAACGACCTGGTTTGGGAGCTGACCGATATGTTCAACAACCTCATGGTCATCCCCAACGTCATCGCCCTGGCGGCGCTGTCCGGTATGGTGGTGAGTGAGGCGCGCAAGAAGAAGGCCAAGAACAGCGACCTTGGCAACTTGGACACCAAGAACTAAAATCTTCACCATAGAAAAGATCCACAGTCTCCTTGCGGGGGCTGTGGATCTTTTTTATGCTTGATTATGCCTCAAACTGACTGTTATACAGCTCGGCGTAGAAGCCGCCGTTCCCCAGTAGGGTCTTGTGGTCGCCCTGCTCGATGATGCGGCCGTCCTTCATAACCAGGATCACGTCAGCCTCCTTGATGGTGGAGAGGCGGTGAGCGACGATGAAGGAGGTGCGGCCTTTCATGAGGGTGGCGAAGGCGTTCTGGATCTTGAGCTCGGTACGGGTATCGATGGAGGAGGTAGCCTCGTCCAGAATCAGCATGGGAGGGAGGCAGAGGAAGATGCGGGCGATGCAGAGGAGCTGCTTCTGTCCCTGGGAGAGACTGCCGCCGTCCTCGCCCAGAACAGTATTGTAGCCGTCGGGGAGTCTGCGGATGAAGCTGTGGGCGTGGGCGGCCTTGGCGGCGGCGATGACTTCCTCGTCGGTGGCATCGGGCTTGCCGTAGGCGATGCAATCCCGCACCGTGCCCGCGGGAAGCCAGGTTTCCTGCAGCACCATGCCGTAGCTTTCCCGCAGGGAATGACGGGTCATGCTTCGGATATCGGTGCCGCTGACGGCGATGCTACCCTCGTCTACGTCATAGAATCGCATGAGCAG
>JAZRFR010000083.1:0-17479 GCA_045643785.1 Eubacteriales bacterium
CCCACGACGCAGACGTTGTTGGGATCTCCGCTCTCAAGGGTCACGGAGCTGACCATAGCAGAGGTGAGCCCGACGGCTTGGTGGTCCAGGGCGACGGGCTTATTGTCTCCCGCCGTCTCAGACAGGTGATCCCTCAGCTGTGTGTAACCC
The DNA here is from genome assembly GCA_045643785.1 of Eubacteriales bacterium. Classification (GTDB taxonomy): domain Bacteria; phylum Bacillota; class Clostridia; order Oscillospirales; family CAG-272; genus CAMEON01. The sequence goes on from JAZRFR010000083.1 coordinate 151, forward strand.
GTCATGGCCTCCATGGACACCTCACAGGATGTCGCTGTCAGAAGCAGGGTGACGAGCATCAGCGCCGCGAGGGTCAGACTGATAATTCTTTTCATGGAGCGACCTCCTTACAGCGTGGGAACGCCGTGCTTGCGGTCGGGAGTGGAGTCGGCCTTCTCGGCCAGCATGTACAGGGCAGAAATGATGCGGGCGCGGAGCTCGACCTCGGGGACGACGTCGTCGATATCACCCGACTCGGCGGCGGCCAGGGCGGAGGCGTAGGTTTCCTTCCACTCGGCTTCCACGTCGGCGCGGTTCTTGGACTCGGTAATTTTGTCGTTCATGGCGAAAGCCACGGCGGTCTCGGGAGCCAGAACCGAGATCACGGATCCGTCCAGCGCCAGTGCCAGATCAGCGCCCAGAGCATGGGATCCCATGAGAGTGAAGGCGGCACCGTAGGCCTTGCCGGTAACAGCCGTTACCTTGGCCGTGGTGGCGGTAACGTAAGCCTTGGCAAGCTTAGCGAATGCGTTGGCGGCATCAGCGTACTCCACGCCCTCGGAGTCCACCAGGGTTACTACGGGGATGGAGAAGCTATCGCAGAAGGACACCAGATGAGCGGCCTTGCGGGCACCATCGGCGGTGAGCTTGCCGTTCAGAGCAACCATGCCCACGGTCTCGCCACCCATACGGCAGAGAGCCGCGGTGATCTCCTTGCCCATGTCTGCGTACAGGGTCGTGAGGGCGGCGTTGTCCGCCAGGGTCTCCACACCGTTTGCGAGAGCCACGGGGCGGCCAATATCGTCGGTGGGATCGATGGCGTTTACATCCTTATTATTACGGGGCAGGAGCTCCACCAAGCTGCGGACGGCGGCTGTGGGATCCTCGGTCACCAGGGCGGTGAGGTCGATGGCCTGCTCTCCGGCAGCAACGGTGAAATCGAACATAGCGGCGATGGCGGCGGCCATACCGGTGCAGCTACCGCTGACCAGGGCGATCTGGGGAATGATCCCCGAGGCGTCGGAGACGCACTTCATGACGCGTCCGTAAGCCGAGAGGGCGGATGCACCGTCCCAGACCACGGCGCCTGCGCTATCAAACACGCCAATCACGGGTGCGCCGACGCGCAATGCCTGCGCGTACATTTTCTCAATCTTATCGGCTCCGATCTCGTCCAGGGCGCCTGCCTTGCGGTCGCTGTCCTGTACGAAAGCGAAAGCCAGCTTGCCGTTCACCGAGCCGTAGCCGGTGATGACCGCGTCGTAGGGCTGATCCTCGCCACGGCGGCGGATGAACGCGCCCAATTCTACGAAGGTGCCGGCATCAAAGAGGGCGATCATGGACTTTCGCCCCTTGGTTTCCTGCTTTTCAAAACTCAACATTGAAACTCTTTTTCCTTTCAGTCAAATCGATCCCGGAAAGCAAAGTCTGTCGAAAAACCTTCTTCCCCAAGATACCATAATTATACAACAAAATCTTTTTCGAGTCAACCACAGGTCGGATTTTAATTGTAAAGAAATTGTTAACTAATCTTTTTTGTCGGATCGAGATTCCCCGTGATTTTACTCAACTAAAATCATCAAACCTCTTGACGAAATCCGCAAAAAGTGGTATAATTAAGTATCTGTTTTTCTATCGGAGGTAATGATTTTGAAAGCAGTTAAACTGTACAATAAGGGGATGTACCTCGTAAACGGTACACCCGCAGAAACCGCCGCAATATCCGCCGAGGAGGCGCGCCGCGGCACCATCGCTTACTCCATTCTCTCTGCCCACAACGTATCGAGCAACATGGACAAGCTTCAGATCAAATTTGACGCTCTCGTGAGCCACGATATCACTTACGTCGGCATCATTCAAACCGCCCGCGCCAGCGGACTCAAGGAATTCCCCATTCCCTACGCTATGACCAACTGCCACAACAGCCTGTGCGCCGTAGGCGGTACCATTAACGAGGACGACCACGTCTTCGGCCTGTCCGCCGCCAAGAAGTACGGCGGTATCTACGTCCCCGCCAACCAATCCGTCATCCACTCCTACGCTCGCGAGGAGCTGGCAGGTTGCGGCAAGATGATCCTGGGATCCGACTCCCATACACGCTACGGCGCTCTGGGTACCATGGGCGTGGGTGAGGGCGGCCCCGAGCTGGTCAAGCAGCTGCTCAAGAATACATACGACGTAAACCGCCCCGAGGTGGTCATGGTCTACCTGCACGGCACCCCCAAGCGGGGTATCGGTCCCCACGACGTAGCACTGGCTCTCGTCGGCGCGACCTTCGGTGACGGCTTCGTCAAGAACAAGGTGTTGGAGTTCGTGGGCCCCGGTGTTGCCGGTCTGTCCATCGACTTCCGTAACGGCATCGACGTTATGACCACCGAGACCACCTGCCTGTCCTCCATCTGGGTCACGGATGAAGTCACCAAGAAGCATTTCGAGACTCACGGCCGTCCTGAGGACTACAAGGAACTCAAGCCTGCCGACGTGGCCTACTACGACGCCATGATCGACATTGACCTCGACGAGATGGAATCCATGATCGCCCTTCCCTTCCATCCTTCCAACGTCTACACCATCCACGACTTCGTGGCAAACGCCAAGGAGATCCTCGCGTCTGTGGAGGCCGAGGCTGCCGCTAAGTTCAAGAAGGCCAAGCTGGATCTGGTGAGCAAGGTGCAGGCTGACGGCACCGTTATGGCCGACCAGGGCATCATTGCGGGCTGTGCGGGCGGTATGTTCGACTCCATCGACGAGGCCGCTTCCATCCTCCGCGACCACGATACGGGCAACGGTTACTTCAATCTGTCCGTATATCCCACTTCTGTCCCCGTGTCTCTGGAGCTTACGAAAATCGGTGTAACTGCTGATCTTTTAGAAGCGGGCGCGGTCATCAAGCCCTCCTTCTGCGGCCCCTGCTTCGGTGCGGGCGACGTCCCTGCCAACAACGGCCTGTCTCTCCGCCATACCACCCGTAACTTCCCCAACCGCGAGGGTTCCAAGCCCGGCGAGGGTCAGCTCTCGGGCGTGGCTCTCATGGACGCTCGCTCCATCGCCGCTACTGCCCGCAACGGCGGCATCATCACCGCGGCTACGGATATCGACTACGACTACACCCCTCACGAGTACCACTTCGACAAGAAGGTCTACGAAAAGCGACTCTACTACGGCTTCGGCAAGGCCGATCCGACCGTGGATCTCATCATGGGTCCCAACATCACCGACTGGCCCAAGCAGTACGCTCTGACCGAGAACATTCTGGTGGAGCTGGCCGCCGTCATCCACGACCCCGTCACCACCACCGACGAGCTGATCCCCTCGGGTGAGACTTCTTCTTACCGCTCCAACCCGTTGCGCCTGTCCGAATTCGCCCTGTCCCGCCGTTGCCCCGATTACGTAGGCAACTCCAAGGCCGTGGCCAAGCAGGAAGCCGACCGCCGCGAGGGTGTGGTGTCGGACAAGCTCCGCACCGTTCTTTCCGCCGTGGGTAACGCTGATGAACTGGTGAATAACACCCAGTTTGGCTCCTGCGTGTTCGCCAATAAGCCCGGTGACGGCTCCGCCCGCGAGCAGGCCGCCTCCTGTCAGAAGGTGCTGGGCGGTTTCGCCAACATCTGCTACGAATTCGCTACCAAGCGTTATCGCTCCAACTGCATCAACTGGGGCATCCTTCCCTTCACCCTCGACAAGGACACTCCCTTCGAGTACGAAGTGGGCGACTGCGTCTTCGTCCCCGGCATCCGCAATGCCGTGGAGGAAGGTATTGAAACCATCCCTGCTAAAGTGGTACGCGCAAACGGCTCCGTGGAGGATATCACCCTGCATCTGGCGGGTCTGACGCCCGACGAGAAAGAGATCATCCTGGATGGCTGTCTCATGAACTACTACGCCAAGAGAATGGCCTGATTCCGTCGCCCCCCCAATCTTCTGAATCACGGAAAGGATCATTTTATGAAGCATCTGATCAAAGCGCTATGCCTCGTACTGCCTTTTCTTCTGTGCTTTTCCTGCCTGACCGCCTGCGGGGGAGGAACCGCCGAGGCGCCCACCCCGAGCGATACCCCCGCGGACACCCTCCCCGATGACGGAGGCGACACCGAGACCCCCGAAACGGGTGACACCTCGGAAAGCGAAACCGAGACCGAAGCCGAGACCGCTCCCCCCGCCCCCGAGCAGGGAGTGAAGATCGGCGGCGCGGATCTTTCGGAGTTCACGGTCATCCGCTCGGCGGATATGCCCGAGGGGCAGATCACCGCGCTGGAGTTTTTCGTGGAGCAGATCCGTCGCGCTACGGGGATCACCCTGCCCGTGGTAACCGATGATCAGACCGCCGAGCGGGAGATCATCGTCGGCGTGACCAATCGGGAATCCACCGCCCTGACCGAGGCTCTGTCCGAGATCACCGACGACGGGTACGCCATGGTGGTGGACGGAGGTCATCTCTACATCGCCGCCACCACGGGCAGAGGCGTGGTCTACGGTCTGGCGGATCTTCTGGAAAACTACATGGGCGTCCGTCTCTACGCCCGCGACTATATCCGCGTCCGCAATCAGGAGGCGGTCTCCCTCGAAGAAGGCTTCAAGGAGGTCTTCAGCCCCGCCTTCCATGCCCGCAGGATCTGGGTCGATGGCCTGTGCGCCGATCCACTGGACAACGTCCTGTTTCTCCGCAACAACTCCGACGGCCTCAAGAAGGCCAAGGTGGGTGACACCTACCCCATCCGCGCCAACTCCAACCACACCATTGACAATCTGGCCAAGGTGGACGGCGAGGGACAGGTGCCCTGCCTGACAGACGAGGCCGTGTATCAGACCGTGCTGAAGAGCGTGGTCAAGAAGCTGGAAAACAACCTTGAGCAGAACGTCATTCAGGTGGGTCAGGGAGACGGCGGTCAGCCCTGTCGCTGTGAGCGATGCGCCGCCATCCACAAGGAGTACGGCACCGACAACGCCACGTGGTTTTTGTTCATCAACCGTCTGGCTGACGAGTGCGCGGCTCTCTACCCTAACCGCGGAGTAAAGATCATCACCTACTCCTACCAGTACACCCACGGCATCCCCCAAAACGGCTATACCGTATCGGACAACGTCATCATCAACTTCTGCTTTGACGACGCCTGCTACAATCATGCCTTCAATGACCCCGATTGCCCTAAGAACACCCCCGTGGCGGCCGAGCTGAAGGAGTGGGCCAAGCTCTGTAAGGCGGACAACCTGTACGTCTACGAGTACGCCTACAACTGCGGCGACAACTACCTGCCCGACCCCAACCTCTTTGTGATGTGGGATAACTTCCACTTCTATACCGAGTGCGGTGTCAACGGCATTCTCTCCGAGGGCATTACCGCTAAGGGCGGTGAGTTCGATTTCCTCCGCGCCTACCTCCGCACCAAGCTGGTCTGGAATCCCCATATGTCCGAGGAGGAATACTACGCCCTGATGGACGAGTTCATGACCGACTGGTACGGCGATGCCGCCCCCATGATGATGGACTATCTGAAGATCATCGGTGATGGCGAGCGTATTTCCTGTACCGATATGTATACCCCCATGTATACCTTCTTCCAGACAGTCGAGCAGCGGGGCAGCACCAACGTTTCGCAGGAGATCCTGGCCGAGAGTCAGGCCCTGTTCGATAAGGCGCTGGCCTTGGAGACCCTGACCGACGAGCAGAGAGCCCACATAGAATACACCTCCATCCACCTTCTGATCGTGCGATACAATTATTTCCCCAAGGGAGACCGCACGGCCAAGAAGGAGCTTCTGGATACCGTAACCGCCCTCCGCGCGGAATACGGCGTATGACCGACCATCCCTTTCAGAAAGGAGATCATCATGTATAACGGCCAATACAAGCTCGGAATCAACCTCATGGGCGGCTCGGGTCTGTCGGTTGACGACCACGTTGCCATGCTCAAGCGTATCGGATGGGACGGCTTTTTCACGGGCTGGAACCGCGAAAAGCTCCCGCAGTTTGCCGCCGCCGCCGAGAAATACGGCATGATCTACCAGTCCATCCACGCCCCCTTTACCCAAGTCCGCTACATGTGGGACGAGGGCGAGCTGGGGGAGCAGGTGACCGAAGAGCTGACCGAATGCGTCCGCGACTGCGCCGCCTACCGCATCCCCGTCATGGTCATCCATCCCTTCATCGGCTTCGGGGAGCATACCCCCACCGAGGCAGGACTCCGCAATTTCGGTAAAATCATAGCCGCCGCCGACTCCCTCGGCGTCCGTCTGGGCTTTGAGAACGTGGAGGGCGAGGAGTATCTGGCCGCCATCTTCGAGCGCTACGCGGGGCGTCCCTCCCTCGGCTTCTGCTTCGACACGGGACACGAGCTCTGCTACAACCGCGGCAAGGATATGCTGGCGGAGTACGGTCACGCCCTGTGCCACACCCATTTCAACGATAACGTGGGTGTGACGGGCGAGGATATTTTCTGGACCGACGATCTCCACCTGGTCATGGGTGACGGCATCGCGGACTGGACCGGCATCATGCGCCGCATTCGAGAAACAAACTACGACGGCCCCCTCATGTGCGAGTTGACCTTCTCCAATAAACCCGACAAACATACCCACGACGGCTACGCGGCCATGGGGTACGAGCGGTTCTATTCGTTCGCTCTTGAGCGGATGCGAAGGATCGCCGCACTGTAATATGAAAAAAAGCAAATCATTTCCAAAGATTCGGAGGTAATGAATATGGAAAAGATTAAAATGACAACCCCCCTCGTCGAGATGGACGGGGATGAAATGACCAGAATCCTCTGGCAGATCATCAAGGACGAGCTCCTGCTTCCCTTCGTGGATCTCAAGACCGAATACTACGACCTCGGCCTTGTCAAGCGCGAGGAAACCAAGGATCAGATCACCATTGACGCCGCCAACGCCAACAAGAAGTACGGTGTGGCCGTCAAGTGCGCCACCATCACCCCCAACAAGCAGAGAGTGGAGGAGTACAACCTTACCGAGATGTGGAAGTCCCCCAACGGCACCATCCGCGCCATTCTGGACGGCACGGTGTTCCGCGCGCCCATTCTCATCGACTCCATCCGCCCCGTGGTGCGCAACTGGAAGAAGCCCATCACCATCGCCCGTCACGCATACGGTGACGTCTACAAGTGCACCGAGTACCGTGTTCCCACCGAGGGCAAGGCCGATCTGGTCTTCACCGACGCTGAAGGCAAGGAGACCTTCCGCAAGACCATCTACGATTTTGAGTGCCCCGGCGTGCTCCAGGGCTCCTACAACAAGGATTCCTCCATCCGCTCCTTCGCTCACTCCTGCTTCCAGTACGCTATTGACACCAAGCAGGAGCTGTGGTTCTCCACCAAGGACACCATCTCCAAGCAGTATGACCAGACCTTCAAGCTCATTTTCCAGGAGATCTACGACGAGTGCTACAAGGAGAAATTTGAGGAGTTGGGTATCCGCTACTTCTACACCCTCATTGACGACGCCGTGGCCCGCGTAATCCGCAGCGAGGGCGGCTTCATCTGGGCCTGCAAGAACTACGATGGCGACGTCATGTCCGACATGGTCTCCACCGCTTTCGGTTCCTTGGCCATGATGACGTCTGTTCTGGTTTCCCCCGACGGCAATTACGAGTACGAGGCCGCCCACGGCACCGTCACCCAGCACTACTACCGCTATCTCCGCGGCGAGGAGACCTCCACCAACCCCATGGCCACCATCTACGCCTGGACGGGGGCGTTGCGCAAGAGAGGCGAGCTAGATAACCTCCCCGATCTCGTGACCTTCGCCGACAAGCTGGAGGCCGCCTGCATCAAGACCCTGGACGACGGCATCATGACCAAGGATCTCACCGGTTTGGTCATTCCCGAAGCACGCGACAGTGTCAAGGCTGTCAATTCTAAGGAATTTATTGCCGCCATCCGTGAGCGACTTGAAGCTTCCCTGGCATAATTCATATTTCCATAAAGGAACGCAAAACTCCGCGTGTCATTACGAACACGCGGAGTTTTGCGTTTTATGTTTGAGACGTCAAATTTCTTTTCCGAGGATTTTCGCTTTTTTTACGGACGGTTGGAACTTGATCCACTCATCCTTTCCCGGACAGAGACGGTACATACCCAGCACGGAGAGAATATACCACGCCGAAGTTGTTCCCGTATCCTCATCGCCGGGGAATCCGTCATCTGTGGGGAAAAACGCTTCTTCCGTCAGCCGTTTCACCCAATACTCCGTCTTTTCCACCTCGCCCAACGCCGCATAGATGAAGGGGATATGGAAGGAGGGCTGGTTGGAAATGGCCATTTGACCGAAATCCACCAGAGCCATCTCGGTCATTTCATGGATCTCAAAGCCATACCCCATCACTCGGTATCGGGGCGGGGTTGCAAAAAGCTCGTCCAGCTTTTCTACCAGCTTTTCTTTCCCGCCGTGAAGCTCTGCGAGACCGTCTATATCGTGAGGGACAGCGAAGGAATTCTGCCAAGCGGAGCCCTCCGTATATTCCCCGCCCCAAACGCAAGGATCGAAGTCAGGGGCCATTTGTCCGTTTTCATCCTTCCCTCGCATGAAGCCGGTGGTCGGATCGAACAGATTCTTGTAGTACAGGGCATGTTTCTTATATTCCTCAGCTATATCCTTTCGTCCCAACGCCTCGGCTACGGTGGCAATACACCAATCACCGTAAGCGAAATCCTGAGTCAGATTCACAGATTCCCGATGCTCGGTTCTGGGAACGTAGCCGTAACGCAGGAAAGACAACGCGCCGCTTCGGCCGTATCTGGAATCCTCGGCTTCGTGATTGGCATGGTACAGCATACCCTCCAGAGCCTTTTCCAACACCTCTTTCGTCCCGATCCCGTTGGTTGCGGCTTCGGCTATGACAGCGTCCACCAGGGTGCTGGGCATACATCCGACTTCGCCCATGGAGGTACAACGAGGCAACCAACCGCCGTCCTTGTAGTCGGCGACGAATCCCTCCAGCATTTCTGCGAATTCCTCGCGGGCGATCAGCGTAAACAACGGATACAGCGTTCGGTAGGTATCCCAGAAACAGTTATCGGTATAGCGAACACCCGGCTTTACGCTACCGTCGTAGGGGACGTAATGGACAGGTTCGCCGTTCTGATCCAATTCATACGCCTTACGCGGGAACAGGAACGTACGGTACAGGCAGGAGTAAAAGGTCTTCATTTGGGTTTCGTTTGCGGCATCGATTTCAATGCGACTCAGTTTTTCTTCCCAACTTTCCTCCGCGCGGGCACGCAATTCCTCAAAGGATGCTTCCCCGCACTCCCGCTCCAGGGCGGCAAGAGCCATTTCCTCGCTGATGTAAGAAATGCCGATTCTCGCCTCCACCACACGTTCTTTAACGGCTACGTGAATGCACGTGCTTCCACCCTCTCCTTGGATAATGGTTCTATCTGCATCCAAGGCAGCCCCCATAAATCGGATGGCAATGTAAGTATGGAAATTTTCTGCCCGGCTCAGGGCATGGCCGTCCGTAACGCCGTACACGGTAGACGTTTCGGGGTCAATGCGATAGGAATAATTTCCGAGAACCGGCAAAAAAGACAGATAGGAAGGTCTTTCATCCAGATACGTCAACCGAATGGCTCCGCCGCGCTCGGTGGGAGTCAATTCAAAAATACAGTTCGAGCGCAGGAAATGGACTTTGAAATAGTCCGGGGCTTCAACGGTTTCCTGCTTTCGGATTCCTGACCAGGCGCCATCTCCGGAATTGGCTACGCAATCATTCTGCGGCATCATCAAAAACGCGCCGTAATCCCCCACCCACGGGCTGAACTGATGAGTCAAGCGAATTCCCTCGGCAAATTCATGGTCTGGTTGGTAGAACCAGGCGCGCTTTACTTCGGTCTGCAAGCAGAAGGAAGCCATACCAAAGGGCATTTGGGTAAGCGGAAGGGTGTTGCCGTAGGATCTTCTGGGGTGAGATTTCGTTCCCATTTTTATATTGACATAGGGCAGATACTTCATACGATACCTCCGTTACGCGTAGTAAGTTAAGGCCTGAACCTTACACATATACATTATACCGAACCGGTGCCCGAATGTCAAGTCTTTCATGTAAAAAGAGTGTTCCGCTGATGCATTGAAAATTACCATATTTTTAGGACTACCCAAATTCCCGATTCGAGAGTATAATATGGGTATCGGTGCCGCGCTACGGCACAAAATTTTATTGCCAATAGTTTGAAAGGAACTGGTTATATGGAACTGATCGTTATCAGTGAAAGCAAGCTTAAGATCATGCTATCCGCCCCCGATATGGTACACTACAAATTACATAGTCTGAAAAAGAGCGGGACCGATGTCCACACGCGCGCCGCCTTCCGTAAGATCTTTGAGGATGCCCGAACCGAAATCGGCTTTGATACCCAAGGAGAACGTCTATTCATTCAACTTTACGATTCTCTTGAAGGTGGGTGCGAAATATTCGTAACGAAGCTCGGCAGCGGTGAGCTGCGTGCCCCGTTTGCCTGCTCCGAAAGCAAATCCGAGCCGCTCGATGAATCGAAAGCCCACTTGACTCCGTCTGAATCCGATGGAGAGCAAAAATTACTCGACAACATCTACTGTCAAGACGATGAGGAGGAAGATATGGCAGATCATCCCCTGCGGCTGACAAGTACGACTGCTTATTTTGCCAAGGCCTACGTATTCGATGCCACGGAGCATGTGTTGATCACCTGTCACCGCCTTCTTCGAGAGGGGTATCGCGGGCGAAGCTCCGCATATATAGGAGGAGACGGGGAAACATGGTATCTCCTTTTGGACATTCCCGATACACGATTGTTTGAACTACCGATTCGCTACACATTTCTGACCGAATATGCCCGTCAAACTGATCCTGCGACCGCGTCACTATATCTCTCGGAATACGGACGTTGTATTTGCGACGGAAATGCGGTAGACATATTGGGGAACCTATAAGATCTCGTTTTCAAATGTGACAGTTTTTTGAAAAATTGTTTGGATTTTATGAAAATTTTTCTATTATGCCAATGATTCACGATAAGTTCATATTTCCGTGTTAGAATGTATTGGATTTGTCAATTCTATATATGCATACACAGAAATTTTGCGGATATCCCGCATAGAATCGGAGGCGAAAGAAATTGCTTCAGCTGAAAAACGTTAAAAAGATCTATGATGTAGCCGACAACCCTGTAACTGCTTTGGACGGAGTCAGCATTGACTTCAGAGAGAATGAATTCGTGTCTATCCTGGGTCCCTCGGGATGCGGTAAGACCACCCTGCTCAATATCGTGGGCGGTCTTGACCGATACTCCGACGGCGATCTGCTCATCAACGGGCGCTCCACCAAAAATTTTAAAGATCGAGACTGGGACACCTACCGCAACCACAGCGTTGGCTTTGTATTTCAGAGCTACAACCTCATCCCCCACCAGACCGTTCTGGCCAACGTAGAGCTTGCCCTGACCCTTTCGGGCGTTTCCAAGGCCGAGCGCCGCAGACGAGCCACCGAGGCGCTGATCAAGGTGGGTCTGGGAGATCAGCTCAAGAAGAAGCCCAACCAGATGTCGGGCGGTCAGATGCAGCGTGTGGCCATCGCCCGCGCCATCGTCAACGATCCCGATATTCTTCTGGCCGACGAGCCCACAGGTGCGTTGGATACCGCCACCAGCGTACAGATCATGGAGATTCTCAAGGAGATCGCCAAGGATAAGCTGGTCATCATGGTCACCCACAACCCCGAGCTGGCCGAGGAGTACTCCACCCGTATCGTCAAGCTCCGCGACGGCAAGGTGATCGACGACTCCATGCCCTTCACTGCGCCCGAGGCCAAGGAAGAGGTCGTACGCAAAACCACCGTCAAGAAGGGCAAGAAAACCTCCATGTCCTTCTTCACCGCTCTTTCTCTCTCCCTCAATAACCTCATGACCAAGAAGGGGCGTACCTTCATGACCTCCTTCGCAGGCTCTATCGGTATCATCGGTATTGCCCTCATCCTGGCGCTGTCCAACGGTATCAACATTTACATTGCCGCGGTACAAGAAGACACGCTGTCTACCTTCCCCCTCACCATCCAACAGCAAACCCAAGATACCTCAGCTCTGCTGGGCGCTATGACCCAAACCGATACCAACGCCGGCGGCAACCGCGACAGTGAATTCATCTATGTCGATGATTCCATGGGAACCATGATGGGCGCAATGTCTGCCACGGTTGAGAATAACCTTGAGGCATTCAAAAAGCATCTCGACGCCCACCGTGACGAGCTCGCGCCCTATATCAGCGACATTCAATATACCTACGATTACAATCTGCAGGTATACAATCTGGTTGCCACCGATGACGGTACCGAAGCCCGAAAGTTGGGCATGGAGATCATCTTCGAAAATATGGGCGACGCCTTTGCGGGTATGTCTGAGCTGGTGGAAATGACCGGCGGCATGGGCATGAACGTCCTTTCCGAAATGATCGACAATCAGGATCTTCTGGATCAGCAGTACGACGTCATCGCCGGTAACTGGCCGACTGCCTATAACGAGGTGGTGCTGGTCGTGGGCTCCAACAATCAGATCAGCAAGATGACTCTTTACATGCTGGGTCTTTTGGATCCGGACAATATTAAGGGCGAGATTGAGGCCTTGATGAAGGGAGAATACGAATCTGCCGACATCCCCCCCTACTCCTTTGAGGACATTCTGAACACCAGCTTCATGCTCCTGACCACCGAAGACTTCTTCGTGGAGGACGACCTCAGAAAGCCCTATTCCTACAACGGAAAGGATTACCCCGTCTGGAAGGATGTTCGTAAAACCCCCGGCTTCGCGGCGGACACGGAGGCAGAGTTCATCACCGAGCACGGTATGGAACTCAAGATCGCAGGTATCATCCGTCCTAAGGATGGCGCGACAGCCACCAGCATCTCGGGCGCTATCGGCTACACCAAGGATTTCACCAACTATATTCTGGAGCAGAACGCCGAGAGCCGCGTAATTGCCCAGCAGAAGGAGACCCCCGAAACCAATGTTCTGACCGGTCTGGCCTTTGAGCGAACCCACTACACACCCGAGACCATTCATGAGTTGATCGACAAAATCGACGACGCTACCATGAATATGTTCTACGGCTATATGACCGAGCAGATTCTGAATAACCCCGATTTCTCGGATCGTATCCAAGTCAATGACACGGAATCTTTCCTGGGTATGTATATGCTTTTGCCCGCCGACCAGCAGGCACAGATTTTCCAAACCGTACTGACCGCAGCAAAAGCGAATCCTGCCAATGAGCAGGGGTTGACGTCTCTCTGCACCATGCTGAGCTTCGGCACGGGCGGTATTACGATCACGGCGGATAATTTCGTAAAACTTCTCCCTGCTCTGGACGCACAGATCGTACTGGGCGCTCTGGCAGGCATTCCTCAGTCGGAGCAGATGCCCTTCCCTGTCGCCGGTTTGATTGAAATGGCAGGCGAAACGGCTATGCAGAGCATTTACACCGCGTTGACAGAAAGCATCAAATCCATGACGGTCAACGAGGAAATTTTCCTGGCTGTACTCGGCACCTTGACCGCCGAAGACGAGGCTTTCATCCAGTTGGAGGAAACTCTGTACTCCATGGCTCCCCAGATCGACGCCACCTACGAGAGCGTGCTGGATACGCTGGACGATGCCGAGTCTGCCAAGCCCGCTTCCATCAACTTCTACGCCAAGGATTTCGAGTCCAAGGATGCCATTGAGCTGTTCATTACCGAGTACAACGACTCCGTTGAAGAAGCCGATAAGCTCAAATACACCGACGTGGTCGGCGTACTCATGTCGGGTATCACCACCATCATCAACGCTATTTCCTACGTGCTGATCGCTTTCGTTTCCATCTCTCTGGTGGTTTCCTCCATCATGATCGGCATCATCACCTATATCTCGGTACTGGAGCGCACCAAGGAGATCGGTATTCTCCGCGCTATGGGCGCTTCCAAGAAAGACATCGGTCGCGTGTTCAACGCGGAAACCCTCATCATCGGTCTGTGCGCCGGTATCATCGGTATCGTTCTGACGATTCTGATCTGTATTCCCGCCTCGGCGATCGTACAGTACCTCACGGGTATTCCCACCATTGCCGCCGTTCTTCCCTGGCAGGGCGCCTTGATTCTCATCGGTGTATCCACGGTTATGACTCTTATCTCGGGTCTTATCCCCGCCAAGAGCGCATCCCGCAAGGATCCCGTCGTTGCCCTGAGAACCGAATAATTTTCAATTCCACAAAAAAGGTGCAGGCCGCATGGCCTGCACCTTCTTTTATTGGTTCTTTACCTTTCGGATCATATCCTTTAAGCAGGATAGCGCTTTATCCAGACCGCCGACCTCGTCGATAAGACCGACTCGCACGGCCTCCTCTCCATCCAGAATGCTACCGATATCGTTGGCGATCTCATCGGGCTTCATCATCATGGCCGCCAAAGTATCCTTGTCCACGCGACTATGGGCAGACACGAATGAGAGGATGCGGTCCTGCATATCGTGGAAATAGCGGTAGGTCTGGGGCGCGCCGATGACGGTGCCGCTGATACGGACGGGGTGGACCGTCATAGTAGCCGACGGAACGATCAAAGAGCGCTTCCCCGCCACGGCAAGCGGAACACCGATGGAATGCCCTCCGCCCAGCACCAAGGTTACGGTAGGCTTACTCATAGACGCGATGAGCTCTGCCAAGGCAAGGCCTGCCTCCACGTCACCGCCCATGGTGTTCAGAATGACCAAAAGGCCGTCAAAATCCTTGTTTTCTTCGACAGATACCAGGAGCGGGATCAGCTGCTCATACTTTGTCGCTTTTTGTCCATCCGGGAGAATATAGTGCCCCTCGATCTGGCCGATGATGGACAGGCAGTATATGGACACCTCTCCGTTTTTTACGGCTACCGACGAGGATTTTTCAATATTATCGAGTACCGTCTCGGTTTCTTGGTTCTGTTTGTCCGTCTCGGTAAGCGGCGCGGAACGATCTTGATTCTTCATAGCTTCCCTCCTTTGCTTTTGTCTATGACTCTACATCATTATTCCCAAAAACTTTTTTGATATACATCCGTAAATATTTCAAAATAACACTTTACTTTTCGACACTTTTATGCTATAATAATTAAGAATGCGATTTATGCATTAAAATGTCATAAATTTCAATAGAAAGAGGAATTGCAGTATGGAAAACAAAATTCTTGTTGAAACCTCCGCACGGCACATCCACCTGACCTCCGAGGCCGTTGAGGCTCTCTACGGTGCAGGCGCAGAGCTCACCGTCAAGAAGATGCTGAGCCAGCCCGGTCAGTTCGCCACCGGTAACGAAAAGATCAAGCTGGTCGGCCCCAAGGGCGAGATGATGGTCAGCGTGCTGGGTCCCACCCGCTCCGCCAACCAGATCGAGCTGTCCTTCACCGACGCTCGCGCTCTGGGTCTGAAGGGTGTTCCCGTTCGTGAGAGCGGTGACGTAGCCGGTACCCCCGGTCTGAAGATGGTCGGCCCCGCCGGTGAGATTGAGGTCTCCGAGGGCGCTATCATCGCCAAGCGCCACATTCACATGACTCCTGCCGACGCTGAGGGTCTGGGTGTCACCAACGGTGAGGTGGTCAAGGTTCTGGTCAAGTCCGAGCGCACCACCATTTTCGACGACGTGGTCGTTCGCGTTAGCCCCAGCTACGCTCTGGCTATGCACATCGACACCGACGAGTGCAACGCCGCCGCCGCTTTCGGCGAGATCTACGGCGAGATCGTCCACGACTGAGTCGTGCAGTAATTCGCAAGAAACCCACGCATATCCCAAAAACATAATTTCGGAAGGTAACACCCCACCACCATGAAGATTCTTTTTCAAGGCGACAGTGTGACCGACGCGGGACGGGATCGAAGTAACCCCACCGATATGGGTGACGGCTATCCCCGATACGCCTCGGCTATGATCCAGGATTCTTACCCCGATATTGACTTCGAATTCGTCAATCTGGGTATCAGCGGCAACCGCACCGAGCATCTCGTGGCAAGACTCGAGTCGGATTTCATCGAGATCCAACCCGATATCGTCTCGGTTCTCATCGGCGTCAACGACGTGTGGCATCACTACTCCCACGGTATCGAAACCACCGACGAGGACTTCGAGTGCAATTACCGCACGGTTCTGGACGCCATCAAGTCCCGCACCCACGCGCGTATTCTGATGATCCAGCCTTTCCTGCTGGAAACCGTTGACCCTGCCAAGCAGGAGCTTTGCGAGGAGCTTGCGCGCAAACAAAACATCATCGAAAAGCTGGCAGCTGAGTATGCCGATGGGTATCTCGCCCTTGATACGGTGCTTCACACCGAGACCGACGAGGACTCCGCCTACTACTCTGCCGACGGTGTTCACCCCACGCCCGACGGTGCTTGCTACATCGGAGAGGCGTATCTGAGAGCGATCGCTCCGCTGATCGAGCTTCTATCTAAAGAAGAAGACTGATCCGTCAGGGTCGGTCAGGATCACAGCCGTCGTTCCCTACCCTGATTTCAGGGCGCCCCCTATGGGGCAACATTTCAAGCAAATTTATCAAAGGAGATAAAAAATCATGAGCAATGAGTACAAGTGCGAGTACGCAATGAGCCATGAGGTTCAGAACATGTGTACCGTAGCCCAGGGCCCCAACCACGGTCCCGCTCCTCTGCCTGAGGAGGGCAAGTGGATCCAGGCCAAGCAGATCAGCGACATTTCGGCTTACACCCACGGTGTGGGCTGGTGCGCTCCCCAGCAGGGTGCCTGCAAGCTGTCCCTGAACGTCAAGAACGGTATCATCGAGGAAGCCCTCGTGGAGACCATCGGCTGCTCGGGTATGACCCACTCCGCCGCTATGGCCGCCGAGATCCTTCCCGGTAAGACCCTTCTGGAGGCGCTGAACACCGACCTGGTGTGCGACGCCATCAACACCGCTATGCGCGAGCTGTTCCTGCAGATCGTATACGGCCGCAGCCAGTCCGCTTTCTCTGAGGGCGGCCCCGTTATCGGCGCCGGTATGGAAGACCGCGGTAAGGGCGAGCGTTCCATGGACGGTACCATGTACGGCACCCGCGCCAAGGGCGTGCGTTACCTCGAGATGACCGAGGGCTACTGCACAAGAATGGCTCTTGATGCTGACAACCAGGTTATCGGTTACGAGTTCGTATCTCTTGGCAAGATGACCGACTTCATCAAGAAGGGCATGGAGCCTAACGAGGCGTACGAAAAGGCTAAGGGTACCTACGGTCGGTTCAATGATGCTGTCAAGTACATTGACCCCCGTAAGGAATAATAAAGGAGGGACTGTATAATGGCAAAGTTTGAAGGTTACGAGAGACGCGAAGCGAAGATCCTCGCCGCTCTCGCTGAATAC
>JAZRFR010000084.1:0-11949 GCA_045643785.1 Eubacteriales bacterium
ATGGTCGCCAAGACCCGAAACCCCGCACGGACAGCGGGGCGCCGCCCGCGCGGGACTCGCCCCTTTGCTTCTACTCAAAGTCGTATTTTAACTTGTCGGATAAAAGAAACCGTGGGTTTATCCAAGCGGGCAGCCAACCGCGATGGCGGCGCTCCGCCGCCATCACGGCTCCATGGCAAACTGCGACTTGACAGCGCATCGGCCATTTCGCCATAAGCGAAATGGCGCGCAGGTGAGGGGGATGGTTCTCCAAGGAAGGTACCGTGGGTACCTTCCTTGGGTGGCGCTCTTTTGGTACTTTTCTGCCGCTATTGGCAGAAAAGTACAGAGAAAGAACTCCCCGATAAACCCTAATTTACACACAAAAAAGCGCCCCTTTCGAGGCGCTTTCTAACTCAATCTTCACTTCCCCATCCACTTCTCAAACCGCTTCTGCCACCGTAGGTAGTAGAGGATGAGGATGCGGTCGATGAGGATATCGAACAGAATAAAGGTAAACAGCGAAAGCCCAATGACCGCCCAGGCCATGTAGACGCTTCCTCCCGCTTCGCCAAAGCCCGCCAGGAAGGAGTCAATGAAGGATCCTTCCCCGCCCATGACGATGAAATGGAACACCGCCAGGTACAGAAGCATCACGGCGACCAGAAGCACCACCTTGACAAGCCACCCCAACACGCGGGGCAGTCGATCCAACCTCTGCTTAATGGCCGGATAGTAACCCAAGAGTCCCGCAAAGGTCCAAGCCGCCAGACTGTGGGGCATGAGGATCACCCCCAACACCGACGTAACGGCGTAGGAGAGCAGGGCGTATCTCCCCCCGTAACACAGAAGAACGGGGAGCAGGATCAGAGCCGCGGCGGCCGCCGCCGTCAGGTCAAAGACCTCGATCAGGGCGCCAACACCCAGAAATACCACCGCCAGGGCGCAGAGCAGAGCGCAGGTCACCATCCGCCGCGTGGTACGGCGGCGCTCACGGCGGTTTTGATTGCGATTCGGATTTTCCATAGGATCACCCGTCGTCAGCAGAAGCAGCGCCCCATGTCGCAGCAGCAATCGGCGCACATAAAGGCAGTACAGATATCACAGCAGCTGCACCCGCCGCCCATGCTCCCCTGCCCCGACCCGAAGCCGTTTCCGCGATTGCGGAGACGCTCCTGGGCATTGCGGTACTCGGGGTTTTCGGGATCCATCCCGCAGGCCGTGTCAAAGAACTGCTGGGCGTCCACGTAGTGTCCACGGCTCACCGCCACGCATCCCATGAGGAAGTGCCACTCGGCGCCCCGTTCGCTTTCGGGAATGGTCGAAAGGACCTGCGCCGCCTCGGCCACCCGCCGCAGATTGATGAGCTGACGTGCGGTAATGTAGGGATTGGAGGATCCCCCCTGGTACTGGCCGTAGGGGTTTTGGCCGTAGGGATTCTGTCCGTAGGCACTCTGCCCTCCGGGGGCTTTGCCCGAACGGATCTTCTGGATCTCGTCGTAGGCAGCGTTGATCTCCTTCATCTTCTCCCCGGCCATCTCCGCCAGGTCGCTGTCGCGGTACTTGTCGGGGTGGTATTTCCGCGCAAGAGTGCGGTAGGCTGCTTTGATATCCTCGTCGGTGGCGTCGGGAGAGACGCCGAGGATCTTGTAAGGGTCGTTCATATGTATCGGTCACCTTTCGGTTATATTTTCAGTAGCTTCGGCCGTGTGGCAGGCGCAATCGCCGCCAAGGGACAGCACCCGCTCGGCCTCCTTGGGCATACCCAAGTAGAGAACATTCCGCAGTACCCCGTCCAGATCGGGATTCTCCGAGAGATCCAACAGATCAAAGGCGCACTCCAGCTCGGACAGCTCGCAGAGCAAAGCGATTCGGATCTCCTCCCGTTTCGACGGCGAAAGCTCGGCAGGCAAAGGCTCGCCGCCCGTTTTTTGTCCATACAGACAAGCCAAGGGATTGTACCGTCCCCGCTTCACATCCTCGGCGTAGTCGTCAGCGGCGTCCAATATGTAGACCCACCGCCCCACGTGACGGCCGATTGTATGCGCGAGCTTGGCCTGATTCCCTTCCAGCCCGTAGGAAAGAAGCACCGCCATCAACTCTCCGAACAGCTCAGCAGGCTCGTCCACCGACGGGGGACGAGTGGCCTCCAGGTCGCAAAGGGCTTTCATGGCGCCAGCAACCGTCCTGTCCGCTTCGGTATAGCCCCGCTTGAGGGCGCGGCGGCGCAGAGAATCCACGAAGGGAGACACGGCGGTGGCGGCGGTGCGCTTCATGCCTCGCTCGTCCCGCAGATCGTCGCGGATCTTGTGGTAGGCCAGTATGGCGGACATGTACGCGCAGAGTGCCAGATCCTCGGTGGGCTCGGCCATGGGACGCTTCCGCAGGGGATGCACGGGACAGCGGTGGGCTTTCAGCGAGGGATACTTCCCCGTTAAAGCCATGCGAACCAGGGCAAAATAGGTAAAGTCGTAGGAGAGGGTCATGCGGGAGCATTGCCCCGTACACTTGCCCATGGTACGGCAAAGCCCGCAGTAAACCGCACGGTAGTATTCCTGCTCGCGCACCTTCAGCTCGGGCGCGTGGATGCGTATGTAACCGTACATGGTGACCTCTCCTTTCTCATTCAAATTGCAGTTTGTTTGGGGAGCGAATGGGGGGGACTTCTTGAAAGAAGTTCCCCCCAGCCCCCCCTTCAAGAACTTTAAAAAAATATTGTCAGATAATTCTTTTTGAAAGTTTTTGAGATTCCAAAGAACTTTTTTTAAAAAGTTCTTTGGTGGGGTGCAGGGGCAAAGCCCCTGTAAACCCAAATTTGAAAAAGCCAAGAAAGGGTGACTCACGGTTGTGGGTCACCCTTTGCATTCAAAACTTCCTATTTCAAAGATCAACCCCGCCGTACGAATGCACGGCGGGGATTGGTTATGGGATTACTGACCCTGCTCTGCAAGGGTTGCCTCGATGATGTTACCGAGGGCGATGCGCAGATCGGTGAAGTTATCGGTATCGGTGTTGTAGTTGGACAGAGAGGTGGTCAGACGGTGGATGATGGCGTCGGTGACATCCTTACCGTACAGCTCGGTGATCATGGTGAGGTACTCGAAGTCCTCGATACCGTCGCGGACGGTCTCCATACGGATGGACTCTACGGCGCCGTAAACGTCGAAGTCCTGACCGCAGTACAGGAGAACGCCGTTGCCGTAGCAGTCGTAGCCGTCAGCGCCGGGGGTATTCTCGTACTTCTTGTTCAGACCGTTGTTCTCGCCGATCTCGTACCAGTCGTTGACCAGGTAGTAGAGGAAGCTATCCACGTTGTAGAGCTTCTGCTGCCAGAACAGGATGCGGTGACGGACGGCCTCGGTCTCCATGAGCAGAGTGATCTCGGGAGACTCGGGACGGCGGGTAACGTACCACCACAGCTCGTCGCCCTCAGCCTGCTCCTTGTACATACGCTCAGCGAAGGTACCCAGGTTGGCTTCCAGCTTGGGGGTCATCCAGTAGGTCAGGCTCTTGTCGTAGTTGTACTGCTCAAAGGTGGTGAAGAAGTAAGGCTTGAAGCACCAGACGTTGATGGAATCCTTGACGTAGGAGAAGTTATCCACGGTGGAGTCCTTATCCCAAACGTAGTTGACGTGCTCGGGAGCCATCATCTTGTAGCCGGGGAAATGCTCCTTGAGCAGCTTACCGTACTCGTTGATGCGATCCAGCGCCGCCAGGTTCAGAGGCTCGTCCTCCAGGTAGAAGTAGGACTTATCCAGCCACTCCTGCTTCTGGGACAGGAATGCGTAGGCGGCGGGGATGCGGTTCTCCAGATTGTCGCGCACGGACCAGCCCAGGGGGTTGAATGCGGTCACGCGGGGGTTATTCAGGTACTCGATGATACGGGAATCGGTGAAGTAGCCGCCCTTATCGTAGGGCAGGGTGTAGGCGCAGATGCGGTTGGCCAGCATCAGGTCGTAGTAGTTCTTGTAGAGCAGGCTGTCGTCGCCATCCCAGCACTCGTGGGCTACGTAGATGTTGTACCAGGACAGATCCATCTGGGTCTTGCAGGAGGTCTCCTCGGGCAGGACGAAGTTCCAGACGTAGGCGCTCACGGTGGCCTTCTTGATCTCGTTTCCGTTTGCGTCGGTGACGGTTACGGTGGCGGTGTACTCACCGGCAGGGGAGTCCATGAAGGAGGTAGCCTTGACGATGTACATGTAGCTGCGGCCTGCCTCCAGATCGAAGGTCTGGCCGTCCTTGACCCACGGGATGGGATCCACGAGGGTCTTCCCTTCCACGTCCTCAAAGTAGTAGCCGTACATGAGCTCGGTCTTAAGTTCAGCGCCGCTGGCGTGCTTGAAGGGAGTCACGGAAACAGTAAGACCGTTATGGCCGTTCTTAGAGGCCAGGAACATATGGGTGCCCTCGGACTCGTTCTTGGCCAGGCGGAGGAGGTAGGAATTCCAGCCCGTAGAGATGATGTCCTCGGCGGGGTTATTGATGTAGGCGTGGTTGAACCACAGATCAAGGCCTTCATCCTCGGCGGTGGCGTTCTGCTTATCGTTGTTCAGAGCGGGCGCCTTGTCGGGGGTAGCCAGCAGCTCCTCGACCTTCTGCTCCACCTCGGGATCGGTTACGACCTCGAAGGGATTCTTGACGCCCTTCTGGGTGATGGTTCTCATCTCCTCCACGTCCTTGGCAAACCAGACGGCTGAGATGTACATGGTCTCACCTGCGCCCGCGGTGGAAAGCTGATAGTCAAAGCGGAAGCCATTGACCTGGCCCTTCCAAGCGTTGGCATTGGCCATATTGAAGACGATGTACTGCCACTCATTCGAGTCGTTGTTGAAGGAGGACTGAGTGATGCAGTCGCCGGTGGCGCCGGTGACAGAGCCAGCGCAGTAGAACAGCTCGAACTTAGCGGAGGAGCAGTTCTCGGTCTTGACGCGCAGGATAATGTACTGGTAATCCTCGGCCATGACCTTGTCGGCCTTGAGAAGCTTGCGGTAGTTATTGTAGTTGAAGAACACCTGGGGGTCGGAGGATGCGCCGGTCGAGGTGATCTTGACGACGAAGCCCTCGCCCTCCACCTCTTCGCGGGTAACGGTAACACCGTTGGGGCTCTGGAACTGCTTTTCGATGCGCTCATGATCCAGGCGTACACCGACGGGATCGGGCTCGGAGGTCTCGGTCTCGGCGGCGGTGGTCTCGGGATCGACGATATTCTCGGGACCTACGGCGGTGGTTTCCTCGGAAGGATCCGTTGCGACTGCCGTGGTTTCGGAATTCGTCGCATCCGTCGCGGGATCCGTCTCGGCGGAGGTAGATCCGGCTGTGGTTTCGTTGCCGTTCCCTACCGTCGTACAGGCGACCAGGATCGCGATGAGCGACAGAATGGTCAGCAACAATGCAAGATGTTTTTTCATGGAATACTCCTTTTCTCTTTTGCCCGGTAAGATCCCGCGGCAAAAATTCATTCAGCCAGTATTATAACATAAACGCCGTCGGTCTGTCAAGCATTCCCAGGGGAGAAATGATGAAGTGAGTGTAAACATTCAGACGTGGACGACAAACAAAAAAACAGCACACCCGTGACTGTATCCTGCGCGATCGGTATCATAAGGTTGACACTCCGCAATTCTACAATGACAGTTGTGCTGGTGGATTGGAAGCGCGGTTTGGGGCCGTCTCCCGTGGTGCCCTTGTATTATACCATAAACTGCGCCATTTGTAAATATCCAAAATGCACAAATGATAGAGAAAAAATTTTTCATGTCGAATAACATTGACTTGGGTTATCGTGTGAGGGCATGAGCGTATATCATCGTTTGACGGGGTATATCCGTTCCCTTCCGAAATGTTTCTGTAAAAAACTCAAAAAAGAAAAGAAAGGGGCTTGACAAACGAAGAAAAATATGATATAATGCACGGGCGTTGAAAAACGCATGCGGTGTTAGCTCAGCTGGATAGAGTGCCTGGCTACGAACCAGTAGGTCGGGGGTTCGAATCCCTTACACCGTGCCAACAGAAAAGCCCATGGCTCGTCCATGGGCTTTTTTGTTGGTATCGTGTTTGGGCCGAGACACCCGTTCAAACTGCAAGTGACAAAACAATTTCTGCTTTGTAGCGCCCAAAGGGCGCGGAGCGCAGTTTGACCAGCTCGCCACGTAGCAACGCGAAGGGGCGAGGTGTGGGTTCAGAATCCCTTACACCGTGCCAAACAAAAATCCCACAGCTCGTCTGTGGGATTTTTGTTTTGGCACAGAGTTTTGGGCCGAGACCTCCGTTCAAACTGCAAGTGACAAAACAATTTCTGCTTTGTAGCGCCCAAAGGGCGCGGAGCGCAGTTTGACCAGCTCGCCACGTAGCAACGCGAAGAGGCGAGGTGTGGGTTCAGAATTCCTTAAAGCTCTTGAACTTTTCCCTCTTCTATGGTATAATGAATATACGACATTTTGCGGTGCCATCGCCGCCGGAGGATTTTACTATGTTGAACCGATTGTTTCGCATTATTTGCTTGCTATTCACCATCACGGTTTTCTTTTGTGCCGTTTCGTGTTCTGCGGAGGGCGGTGAGGAAGCCACAGCCGACGAGACCGTGGTGCTGGATATGAACACGGAGTTCCGACTTTCCGAGGATCTGCCCCGAGGGGACGGACAGCGCGTCAAGGTCATCCTGCTTTTGGGGCAAAGCAACGCAAGCGGAAGCTCCATCGTCAGCTATCTGGAGAAGAATACTTCACCCGAGGAATTTGCCCGATACAGCGCGGGCTATCCCTCGGTTCTGATCAATTATTGTATAGATGACCATAATGCCTGCTCCGAGGGTAAATACGTAAAGGTAGACCTTACCTGCGGTGCCACAACCGGTTTTTTCGGCCCCGAGGTGGGCATGGCAGACGAGCTTTCCGCCGCCTATCCCGATGAGACTGTTTTCATTTTGAAATATACCATGTCCGGCTACTCGCTTCACCATCATTGGCTGTGTGCCGGGCAGAGAGGCTCGATATACAACGCATTTCTCACCTTTGCCACGGCGAACATGGAGCATCTTGCAGATCTGGGGTACGACGCACGCATCGGCGCGATCTGCTGGATGCAAGGCGAGTCTGATACCACGGACTTTAAAGCAGAGCGGTATTTTGAAAACCAACGCGCCTTTGTTTCCTATTTGCGGGATGACCTTGCCCCCTACGCCGAGGATGGCGGTATCTGGTTCATTGATGCAGGCATATCCAACAGCCCGTATTGCGAGCCGGCGTATCCAACCGTCAACGAGGCCAAACGCCGCTTTGCGGAGCTTTCGCCGCTGAATCTGTATTTTTCCACCATTGATGCGGGGCTGACCATAGACCGCGAGCCCGAGGGTGATCCGGATTGGGGGCATTACGACTCCCTGTGCGAGCTGCAGCTCGGCCGTATCTTTGCCGAGTACGTGATCGAAAGCTATAATGCAAGAGGATAGTGCGCGCACAATTACCGGACAATGCTATTGATTTTTTCATGAAAATATGATACAATAATGACATTACTGCACAAGGAGTCCATCATGCGCCGCATCCTACTTCTGCTGACTGCCCTACTTCTGCTCCTCCTTCCCGCCTGCGCCTCCTCTGACGGCTTTTCCGCCGGTCAGCCTCTGACGAAGGACGAGCTTTCCTCCCTCGCTGACGTATTCCCCGCGCAGACCGATGCGCCCGAAACCGAGATCCAAACCGAAACCCAGCCTGCGCCTAAGTACACCGACCGCGAGGCCAATACCGTTTACTGGACAAAGAATGGGAGCGTGTATCACAAATACCGCGACTGCTACCATTTGCGAGACTCCGAGTCCATCCAATCCGGCACGGTGCTGACCGCGCAGATGAACGGTAAGGAGCGGGTCTGCTCGGAATGCGGCGAGGAATAATTTGAAAAGGATATACGATATGGAATACCGTCAATACATTGATTTTCTGCACAAGATAGAAAAGCTGAAATGCCACACCCGCCACTCCTGGAACTCCGAGGGCAAGCGGGAGAGTGTGGCGGAGCATTCCTGGCGGCTGTCGGTCATGGCGTTACTCTGCGCCGACGAGTACCCTGAGCTGGATATGGTGAAGGTACTGAAGATGTGCCTCATCCACGACTTCGGGGAGGCGGTCACGGGGGATATTCCCTCCTTCTACAAGACCGCCGACCACGAGGAGACCGAGGCACGCGCGGTGCGGGAGCTGGTGGCTTCCCTCCCCGCCAAGATGGCCGAGGAATTCACCGCGCTGTACGACGAAATGGATGCCCTAGCCACACCTGAGGCCAAGCTCTTCAAGGCGCTGGATAACATGGAGGCGGTAGTCTCCCACAACGAGGCCTCTCTGGACACCTGGATTCCTTTGGAGTTCACCGAGAATATGGTTTACGGCGCGGCCAACGCTGCCTGGTCGCCCTGGACGAAGGGCTTGCGTGCGGAGCTTCGACGGGAGAGTGAGGAGAAGGTGGCGAAGGCGGTGGAGAATGGGTATGTCATACCTAAGGAGGAGGACACACCATGAGAGACGATGAAAGAACCCCGCTTTCCCGGGCAAAGCTGCAGCAGCAGATTGTCGAAGGGGAGAAATACGCATTCATCTCATCCATTGTTCCCATGCTGTTCGTGACCCTGCTGGCCGTAGGCTTTACGGCGGCAACCATAAAGATCTGCGCCGGCTCGCCCCTCCTCCTCTGGGTCTTTCTGATCATTGCCGCGTTTCCCTTCTGGATCGGCGATGCCGTTCTGATCTATCGGGCGTGGAAAGCGGTCAAGCGGTACCGTGAGGATCTCAATCGGGACTTTGTGGTGATCGAAACAGACACCGTCAGAGAGCTGACCGAGGAATCCGAGCTTCACCAAAGTGTCCGCATGGCTTACCAGGATAAGGCCTATGTGATCTACCTTGAAAAGCACGGACGTTGCGTGATCGACAGTACCCTGTGGAACATCTTGAAGGTGGGAGACGAGGTATACGTGGCGGTCACCAGGCGCGCCAAGGCGGGGGTATATGGGGTGTATTCCGCACGAACCCACAGGATCGTGGATAAATGACCGAAAAAAGGAGCCTTGAGCAGGCTCCTTTTTCTTTATTCAAATTCACTCCGCAGAATGGCGCAAGTCCCAATCGTCCGGTACTTCCCTTTGATCTTCATGGACTCGCGGGCGTAGCCCTCGAAGGTCATGCCCACCCGCTCCATGAGGCGGCGGGAGGCGTCGTTGCCCTCGATGAAGTGAGCTTCGATGCGGTGGAGATTCAGCTCCTCAAAGCCGAACTGCAACACGCGGCGGACGGCCTCGGTAGCCAGACCCTTTCCTTGGTAGGCGGGGTTCAGGACGTACCCGATCTCGGCAGAGTCGGCGGGGCAGTTGAAGGAGGTAAAGCCGCAGGTGCCGATCATGTGCCCCGTTTCCTTGTCCACCACCGACCAGTCGTAAAAGTCCCCCGTGCGGTAGCGCTGGCCCACGTAGGTGAGGTACTGGCGGGTCTCGTCTATGGAAGTGTGGGGCTCCCAGGTCAGATACTCGGTGACCGAGGGACGGCAGGCGTACTCGTACATATGGGGGGCGTCGGACACCCGCATCCCCCGCAGGGTGAGGCGATCGGTCTCCAGGGTGGGAATATGGGAAAAGAGGCGGTAGATCAGATCTTTCTTCATAGAACATCACCTGCTTGTATGTTTGATAGGTTCATTATATCGCATTCGAGGTCTTTTGGCAAGGGGTTCTCGCTTTTTTGTGAGAAATCTCTTTGTTTTTTTGTGCGGGTGGGTGACAAACCGCGATTTTTGTGATATAATAAAAGTGAAAATTCATCTCTTACCCGAAAGGAGGCCGCCGTGAACCAGCAATTCCTGTTCTATACCGCGCTCCCCGTTCTGCTGGGCGGCACACCCCGTGCGGCGGGCAGGCTGGCGGCGAAGCTGTATACCGACCACGGTGTCACCCTCCATTGGTTCGGGCGCGGCTGGCATCCTCTGGCGGTCATTTACGCGACGCGACATCCCGTTGTAACGCCCTTCCATGAAGATCAGGATGGGGTATGGGTGCGATCCCTTTTGGATTTTGCCAAGGATCAACGCCGTAGTGGCGGGATCCTCTGCCTGATCCCCGGTTCTGACGAAGCCGAAGAATTTCTCGGGCGGGTCGGGGAGAAATTAGAGGAGCATTTCGTCATTTTGGAGCGCCCTGCGTGGGGAGAGGATCCCCTGTACGGGCTGGTACACAGTCATTAAAAGAAAGGATACGCCATGAAGCGAGCTTTACGCGATATATTCTCTGCCGTCCCCGACGGAACTCCCCTGGGAAGCCCTAAGGCATGGGAGAAGGCCTGGGACGAGCCTGTTTCCATGCTGCGGTGTGATTCCCGTCTGGCGACGGCGGGTACCGTCTTTTTCTGTCTGGTTGGCAAGACCTCCGACGGCCATCTGTACGCCCCCTCGGCATATCGGAATGGGTGCCGGATATTCGTGGTGGAAAAACCGGTCGAGCTTCCCAAGGATGCGCTGCAGTACCAAGTGCCCGACACGAGAGAGGCGCTGGCTGACTGCGCGGCGGAGTTCTACGGTCATCCCGAGCGGCAGATGCGGCTCATCGGTCTGACGGGCACCAAGGGCAAGACCACCACCGCCCTGCTCATCCGATCTCTCCTGGAGGATGCGGGCATTCCCACGGGCTACATCGGCACCAACGGTGTGGACTATTTGGATTTCCACCATCAAACCGTCAACTCCACTCCCGAAAGCGTGGAGATCTACCGCTATTTGCGTTATATGTTGGATGAAGGCGTCAAGGCCTGCGTGCTGGAGGTTTCTTCCCAGGCGCTGTGGATGGGACGGACGAGGGGGTTGGTCTTTGATACGGTTCTCTTTACCAACCTTTCCCGCGACCACATCGGCGGGGTGGAGCATCCCGATTTCGAGCATTACCGCGATTGCAAGCGGCTCCTGTTCACCGACTATCCCGTCAAGATGGCGGTGGTCAACCGCAATGACGGACACAGCGGCTATATGACCGAGGGGATAAGCACCCCCGTGCTGGATTTCGGGCTATGTGAGCCGACGGATACGGACAAGCCCCTGTGGAGCGCCTCGGGCGTTCGTCCCATGCAGAAGGGGACGCGGATCGGCGTGGGCTTTGAGGCCTACCGAAAGGGTATTCCGACAGGAGACACCTGGTTCCTTCCCCTCCCCGGGCATTTCAACGTACAGAACGCCCTGGCCGCGTTGACCGTGGTGTGCGAGGGGTTCGGAATTGAGCCGATGCGCGCCAAGGAATCTCTGGAGCGCGCTGTGGTAGTGGGGCGGTTTGAGACCGTCACCTCCCCTGCCCTGCCCGACGTGACCTTCGTCATTGACTACGCCCATAACGGCGTGAGTCTTTCTTCCATTCTGGATGCGTTGCAAGAATACGCACCCAAACGTCTCATCTGCCTGTTCGGCTCGGTGGGCGGGCGCACCAAGGAGCGCCGCAGAGATCTGGCCGAAGCGGCGGGGGGGCGCTGTGACCTCTGCATCATCACCTCGGACAATCCCGCAAGTGAGCCTCCCATGGACATCATTGATGAGATCGATGCCGCCTTCCCCGAGGGGAGTTGTCCCCGGGTCAAGATTGCCGATCGTGCCGAAGCTATCCGCTACGCCGTGGAGATCGCGGAGGCGGGGGACATCATCCTGCTGGCGGGCAAGGGTCATGAGAACTACCAGCTCGTGGGTGTGAAGAAAGAACCTTTCTCGGAGATCGAGATTTTACGGGAAGCGATGGAGTCGAAAGAGCCTATTTTAGTTGAACAGTAATGGATGCTTGAAAAGCACCCAAGGCTTTTTCAAATTTGGGTTATCGAGGGGGCGGGGGAACGCCAAAGGGAAACTTCTTGAAAGAAGTTTCCCTCTGGACACCCTTCAAGAACTTTCAAAAAAGATTATTTATGAATGCTTTTTGAAAGTTTTTGGGAGTCCAGAGCCTTTTTTCAAAAAGGGTTC
>JAZRFR010000085.1:0-2552 GCA_045643785.1 Eubacteriales bacterium
GGGGCTCCACGGCGAAGACCGTCGCGCCCTCGGCGTAGGTTAGGGTGTCGGTGACGGTTTCCAGCTGGGGCTCGGAGAAGATGGTGCGGACGGCCTTGTCGAACAGGTCGGCCTCAATGGTCTCCACGTCGTAGCGGTTGAGCAGACGGACGGAGGTGAGGCCGCCGATGCCGACGAGATTCTTCAGTTCGTTCAGAAGGCCGTTGGCCTCATGGGCGAGCTCGGGTCTTTTTTCTACAAATACGCGATAAACCATAACAGTTTTCTATTCCTTTCGTCATGATTCGGTATGAATCTTTCATTCGTAGGGGCAAATCACGAATCGCCCGCATTTTTTGGGATGGTATATACGGGCGATTCGTGAATCGCCCCTACGTTTTTTCACCGCATACGGGCGGATAACCGAATCGGTTCGGCAAAAATCCGCCCGTGCGATGAACCGATCAATCCTTCATTGCCTTCAAGGCTCTCTGCCCGATATCTCTGCGGCAGAAGGCGTTATCAAAGTGGATCACGTCCACCTTGGCGTAGGAGGCGGCGATGGCATTCTGCAGGGTGTCGGCCACCGAGGTCACGCCCAGCACACGGCCGCCGTTGTTCACCAGCTTGCCGTCCTTGATGGATGCGCCGGCTACGTAGACGCTGTCGGCCACGTCGGCGGGAATGGTGATCTCATAGCCCTTCTCGTAGCTCTGGGGGTAACCCGCAGAGGCCATGATGACACAGCAAGCCGACTTGTCCTGTGCGAACTTCACCTCGACCTCGGCCAAGGTCTCATTGGTGACGGCCTGCATAACGGTGAGGAGGTCAGACTCCAACAGGGGCAGAACCACCTGGGTCTCGGGATCGCCGAAACGGCAGTTGTACTCAATGACCTTGGGGCCCTTGGGGGTGAGCATGAGACCGAAGTACAGGCAGCCCTTGAAGGTGCGGCCCTCGGCGTTCATGGCGTTCATGGTGGGGATGAAGATGGTCTCCATGCACTCGGCCGCGATATCGGCAGTATAGTAGGGGTTGGGGGCGACCGTACCCATACCGCCGGTGTTCAAGCCCTCGTCATTGTCGTGGGCGCGCTTGTGATCCATGGAGGACACCATGGGCACAAGGGTCTTGCCGTCGGTAAAGGCCAGGACAGACACCTCGGGGCCCGTGAGGAACTCCTCAATGACCACGTGGTCGCCGCTGGCACCGAAGACCTTGTCCGCCATCATGGAGCGGACGGCCTCCTCGGCTTCGGCCAGCGTCTCGGCAATGATAACGCCCTTACCCAGCGCCAGACCGTCAGCTTTGATGACGATGGGCATATCCTTGTCCTGCAGGTAAGCGATAGCCTTGTCCATGTCGTCGAAGATCTCGTAGGCGGCGGTGGGGATGCTATACTTCTTCATGAGATCCTTGGAGAAGGCCTTGGAGCCCTCAATGATGGCCGCCTTCTTGTCGGGGCCAAAGCAGGGGATGCCGATTTCGGTCAAGGCATCCACGCAACCTAGCACCAGCGGGTCGTCGGGGGTGACCACGGCGTAGTCGATCTTGTTCTCGGCGGCGAACTTGACGATGCCGTCAATGTCCTTGGCGCCGATATTGACGCAGGTCGCGTCAGCGGCGATACCGCCGTTTCCGGGGAGACAGTAAATGGTCTCCACAGTGGGATTCTTCTTGATGGACTTGATCACGGCGTGCTCTCTACCGCCGCTACCAATAACCAGAATGTTCATAGTTTATTCTCCTTTATTTGGGGCTCTGCCCCATACCCCGCAAGAAAACTTCTTGAAAGAAGTTTTCTTGACTTTCAAGAACTTTCAAAAAAAGGGGAAATGATTGATGCATGAAAAGTTTTTGGAGATTCCAAAGAACCTTTTTTCTGCTCTGCTTGCAGAGCGGGGTTCATTTGGTGGGGTCAAGGGGCAACGCCCCTTGCGTACTCCTCGTACTCCTTAATGATGGAACAGTCTCATGCCGGTGAAGGCCATGGCGATGCCGCGCTTGTTGCACTCCTCGATGACGAGATCGTCGCGGATGGAGCCGCCGGGCTGGGCGATGTAGGAAACACCCGAGGCGTGGGCGCGTTTGACGTTGTCGGCGAAGGGGAAGAAGGCATCCGAAGCGAGGGCGATATCCTTGAAGCCGTTCAGCCACTCGCGGCGCTCCTCGGCGGTCAGAGGCGCGGGCTGCTCGGTGAAGTAGCCCTGCCAGATACCGTCGGCGCAGACGTCCTCCTCGTTGCCGTTGATGTAGCCGTCGATGACGTTGTCACGCTCGGGACGACCCATGGTGGGCAGGAAGGGGAGAGCCAGCACCTTGGGATGCTGACGCATGAGCCAAGTATCGGCCTTGCCGCCTGCCAGACGGGTGCAATGCACGCGGGACTGCTGTCCTGCGCCCACGCCGATGGCCTGACCGTTGTAGGCGTAGCAGACGGAATTGGACTGGGTGTACTTCAGGGTGATCAGAGCCACGATGAGGTCGCGCTTGGCGCTCTCGGGGATCTCCTTCTTTTCGGTGACCACGTTCGTGAGAAGATGCTCACCGATCTTGAACTCGTTTCTTCCCTG
>JAZRFR010000086.1:0-27185 GCA_045643785.1 Eubacteriales bacterium
GAAATCACCTTGTCTTTGGATGCATTCGCAAGGGAATGTGCGCCTGAACCGTCTGCGGAAATGCCGCTGATGACGTAGTGGCGGGTCAGAACCTCACTGATAGAGGCACCTTTGACGGTAGACACACGGAGCGTGTGGAAGGAGCTTTCACCCGTTTTACCCAGGGTGATGGGTCCTGCATAAAGAGTAGACTCTGCCGTAGGATAGGAACCATCCAGGGTATAGTAGACCTTCGCGCCCTCAACAGGCGGAGTGATCGTCACGGTTTGAGGGCCATCATAAAGACCGCTCGCAAGATCAACCGTAGGTACCTCGGGAGGCGTTTCACTCAACGAGAAGTCACCCTTCAGACGGTAAAGCTTACCTTGACCGATCTCAAAAGAATCGGTGAGCTTTCCTTCCGATATATCCATGGGAATGTACTCGCCCGTATACGGATCCAGATATTCGATCGCTTCAATCCCCGTGGACAGATCCACAAAGAACTCCATATCGGCATCACGTCGCAGAGACTTATTGAAAAGCATAATATAGGGTTCGGTACCGTCTTTGGCTACCATATAGCTGATGACAAATTCTGCTCGGCCGTCGGGGACGATAAAGAAATCAGCGGGCAAATATTCCACACCGGACACGGTGTTGTCTGTATGATATGCGTGAACTGTATCCAAATTCATGAGCGCATCGGACAGACCTCGGATCTCCCAGTTCAATTCGCTCCATGCGGCGAAAAGCTCAGGATCGCGAATGGTACCATCTCTGTAGATCAAACTATCTCGGAATCCCTCACCCTCGGTGTCAGAATTACCGGGGCAGACAAGATTGAACCAAGAAAGCGCCTTGAAACCGTAAGAAAGATAGGCATAGACGTTCCAACGCATTTCATCAATATTGGGCATTCGCATACCGTTCCATGCTGTCGATTGTGGGAAAGCATGGGTTTTGAGTTTTCCATTTTCATAGGCTACCGAGCGAAGTACTTCCATGTCAGCAAAAATGCCAGTGTTATTCCCTCCTGCCTGGAAGGGATAGAAGTCGTGGGACAGGTATTCCATGTTCTCTGCGCCCACCAACGCGACGTAACGCTCAACATGTTCGCGGTATGTTCCTCCCAACCAAGCATTTCCCGCATAGCTGGGAAGCAGATTGGTATAGGGATAGCGGGTAGGATCTGCTTCACGGTATTGACGCATGATATCCGCAACTCCTTGCAAAGCTGCACCGCCGGGCTCATCTACGACATGATAACCGACGCAATGCTCCTTGCCTGCAGCATATTTCACGCCGATAGCAATATTGGCTGCATCCATGTTACCGTTCATAAGATAAATCATGTTTCGCTTGGCATACTGCTCTTCCACGTTGTTCCAATATTCCGCGTCATACATGGCACCCGCACCAAAATCGCGGGGAAACATATTGAAATTGATCCCTGCCGCAGCCATCTGATCCAGCTGCTCTTCATAACTGTCCTTCTCAAAAGAATAGAAGGATACCCATGAACCTATGAGCAGATCATCGGTAGTCACGTCATCATTTTTGAGTTTTTCACGATACGCGGCTTTCTTAGCCTCGTAGCTATTTTCCTCCGCAAAGCTATTCAAAGGTGGAAAAATAATGGGTATTATCGTAGACATAAGCATGACCCCCACAACAAGATAGCAGACAGAGGATAACCATCCGCTTTTATTTGGATGTTTCATATGTAACAAGATTCCTTTAACAATTTCTTTCAGCAGAGACAGAATTATCTCTCTTTAAACAAATTGGCCAACCATCTTTCGGCACTTCTTGAGTTTCCTTTATAGTAGGAGGAAATATTGGTTGCGTTATTTTGAATGGCAAAGCAGGGCAGATACACAAGATTCCAAAGCTGCGTGTTACCGTCGCAGAAAGCAATGCCGGGATCGTACACGATGGTATTGTAGATCAGCTCGACCATTTCACGGTCGTCAGGCGCATCGGACACGCGAAGCTGCAACACCTCGTCGTAATACTTTTGCTGAACCATGGTTTTGGAATAGTAGCCCATAAGCTCCAGAACCTGACCTACCATAGCTTTGTCTTGTACGGTAGTGGGAATGACAATGTTGTTCCCCCAGTTTACATGGGCGTAATTCGATTGCTCCGCATCGTACTTCGGCATAGGGAGCATACCCACGCCAAAGTTGGCCTCCAGATACTGAGTGCCGAGATCCGCATGGGTGAAATACGCCTGGCTGTTCAAAAAATCGATATTCACACTTTCATTGTACTTATTCGCAAAGTTCCAAAGATACGTACTTTCATTCTTGGACCAGTTGTACAGTTTATCGTACATATCGACCAAACGATCCCCGTACAGAGACAGCTCAAATACTCCTTCTTCGTTCCGGGTAGCAATATAAATGCCGCTCGCTTGCATGAAGGAAGATGCGTTTGCATCCCACAAGGATGCAAAACCGTAGGTATCTGAATTGTTTCGCTTACCGTCACCGTTATCGGCATAAAGACCGGAGGTCATGGAAAAGAATTCGTCCAACGTCCAATTCCCGTTGCGCACCATGTCATAGGGGACCGCAATATCCACGTCCTTCAGCATATCCTTGTTGCAGTAGAGAATACCAATTGTGTATTTGCAGATATCTCCAAGGCCGATGTATGCGTGATCGTTGATGGACAGTTGCTCCATCACATCCTTGTTCCAGTAGGGCTGATCAATGTCCAGATCGGGAAGATCATAAAAATCCAGCGCATAGTTTTTCGTGATAAAATTAGTATAGCTATAGTATGGATGCAAAATACAGAGCTGATAGGTGTCATCCCCCGACATGATGGTCGGCTGTACGGTGTCAAAAATTTCACCGCCCGTAGAAACGTGGTCGATCCGCTCGTATTCGATCTGTATGTTAAGATAGTCTTCGATCAGGGTGTTCATTTCATAAATCGTATTATTCAAAATATGCACGCTACCCTGCTCGTTGCTGTATTCATCGGCATAATACCACAAGCCCGGCTCATCGAAACCGATCATGCGGAATACTTCTTTCTTATAATCGTTACGCTCTACGTTGGGGAAGAAATCCGTTTCCGTCTCTTCCGGCGCATAAGTACCGTCCTCAGTTATCTGTGCCTGAGTTTCTGTTGTTTCTTTGTTTGTACCACAAGAAACGGACATAAGAAGCATTAAAAATGCCAGAAAAAAAGCAAGCATTCGTTTCATGACGAATTCTCCTTTCAATATTTTTTGGACTTGCCCATTCACTATGTTTACTCCCCCACCCTTGCGGGCGGGGGAGCGGCTCCCTTAAGAAAGGAAAGGTAATGTGTTTAGTTAATGCCCTGCCCGTACCTGACGGAAGCATCTGCCTGCCGATATGTCCTTACGCTTCGGATTCTTTTTTCTTGCGCAAGGTCAGCGCGGCAGCGGCCACAGTCACGGCAGCCACAAAACTGCCTGTCGTCACGGCCGACTTACACCCCTTCTTGCCGGAGGGCTGAGTCTCATCGGTAGATTCGGCCGTTGTGTCAACTCCCGTAATATCCTCGACCGACTCGGGCTCAGTTTGGGTCTCTGTTTCGGTCTCGTCGGACTGGGTGCCAAGCGTCGTGAAGCTGTACTTGAAACGCTCGCCGGGT
Source organism: Eubacteriales bacterium (assembly GCA_045643785.1). GTDB lineage: Bacteria > Bacillota > Clostridia > Oscillospirales > CAG-272 > CAMEON01. Next base: position 3,619 of record JAZRFR010000086.1, read on the forward strand.
GCTACGTCACCGCTGACGTAGAATTCCATGATGTCGCCGTCCTTTTGCATATTGTCGCTCCACTTGAAGTTCACGGTGAAGTCGCCCTCACCGATACCCAGAGCGGAACGGGGGATGGTGACCACCATGGTGTCGCCGCTGACGGTGTAGGCTACCTCGGCGGCCTTCTCCCAGTTCCAGCCACCCGTGGATCTCTCCAGAGTAGCCTTGTCGGCGGTGGGAGATTCGCGGTTGAGCATATACTCGAAGGTCTCCCAGTTCTTGTCATCCTCCACGCCGACCACATCGATGAACAGTCTCATCCATGCCTTGTCGGTGTGAGAAGTGATATTCTCGGCGGTTTTGACCATGAAGTAGAGGTTTTCGCTATCATAGGTCACGCGGGACTCCACGAAGTCGTTACGGCCAGTGGTGTTGGTGTAGTGGTAATCCTTGTAGCCGTCGTAGTCACGGTGGAGGGTGTTGCCCTCGTAGGCGCGGTAGACAGGGGTCACAGCGCTCCAGTCAATGGAGGCGGCGGAATCCACCTTCACAGCACCCGAGGAAGCGGGCTGGGTATTCATACCCTTGAACTTACGGATGTAGGACACCATCTGGTTGTAGAAGTGATCCTTGAGCATACCCGTAGAGGGCTCGATGTCGCGGGAATAGCCGTCGGTGGCGTTATCGGGGAGAGCGTTGGGGTAGCCCCACATATCCGTGGTGCGGCCCACCTGCCACTCGTTCCAGCCGGTAATGTATACGAAGGTGGGATCCACCTCCAGCACGTACTCCCATTGCTCGGCAATGTTCAGGCCTGCCATCACCGCCTCGTCGGAGGTGTTGATACCGAACTCGTTGGTGTAGCCGCGGCCAAAGACCATATCGCCCGCGTTCATGGGGGTCAGGCCCTGCTTGTCAGACCAGTTCTGTGCTACGCATACGCACATTTCCTCAACCTGGTCGGTTCCCTTCAGATACATCTTCTCCTGAGGATAGACCGAGATCCACTTCCATTGTGTATATCTACGGAAGCCTGCGGGAGGCGCGAAGGTAATGCGGTTGGATACGTCGCTCTGCTTAATCAGCTCCTGTTTTTCGTTATAGGAGGGGTTGATGGGACGGTAGGAGAAGAAATTATAGATCTCTTTTCCGTTCTCCAGACGCTTGACCTCCTCGGGGTAACCCAGCAGCAGAGGCTTGCCCTCCCAGTAGAACCACAGATCCTGGTAGAGTCCCTTGGAGTAGATCTTGTCGTAGAGCTCCTTGATCTGGATGGCGGTCTCGTTGTAGGCATACATGTTCAACATAGCCGAGATCTGAGGGGTCTTGACACCGTCGGCGCGAGCCTCGGCCCAGACCTCACACAGGGTCAGGATAGCGTCCACGAAGTTCATGGTGCCGTTGGTATTGTCGAAGAAGACCACGTCCACGCCCGCATCGGCCAGAAGCTCAGCCTGCTTGCGGAGTACCCAACGGTCGATGCCGTTGTTGTAATAACCCCACAGAGGTTCATTCCAGAAGCAGTTGGTCTTGCCCTCCCAAGCGGGATGGTTGTAGTCGCGAATGGCCTCGGGGTACTTGGTCACCAGCTCGGTGACGTTGGTGACGTCGCGGTAAGCGAAGGCGGAGTGCCAGGTATGGTAGAAGATACCCACGTACTTCCCTTCTCTCTTCGCGCCCGTTTCCGAGGCATTGGGCAGAACACGGTCAAGGCCGTCGGTTCCGACCCAGTAAACGGAATCATCCGAGATAAAGTCCTGGGCAGTAGGCGCTGTGGGCGCACCGAGAGACGCGTTGCTGACGGTGCGGGCAATCAAGCTGACGCCTGCCTTGGAGGTATGCAGATAATGATTTGCCTTATCTGCCGCTGTCTCCACCATACCGACAGTCATGCCATCGGTACCGTCCGATACCACAAGCAAATATTCACCCGCAGTAGCCTTCGAGTACGGCAAACGCGCCCAACTACTTCTGTTCACGTTTTTGAGAGTCGTGGTGGTCAGGGGCTTACCCTTGACGGTTTGACTGTAATTGCCATCCCACTTGTAGAGGGACAGGGTCAGGGTGTTGTCGCCCACAGGAACGGTGGGAATATAGACTTCAACGCCTCCGAAGTCGGCGGTGGCGTTGAACTGCACGCCGTACAGAGCATCGGCGTTCATCTTGTATTCCACCATTTCGCCCCAAGGATAGAGATCGGACTCGGAGGGAGCCAATTCTACGGCATTGGGATCCACATCGCTGATGGGACCGAAGGGGGCTTCCGCGTCGGATCTGTACTTCAGCCACACGGCGGGGCAAAAGTCGGAGATAGCATCGGCGTGATAGCTTCTGACGTTCTCGCGGGGCTTTTCGTTACCCCAAGAGCCCACCTCCTCGGCGGGATTTTCGGAAATATTCTTAATATACAACAGATATTCACCTGCTTCCATATCGTCAAAACTGAAAGTCAAGACTGTATTATCGGGGAAATCTATATAGTCCTTCGTGGCGAGAGGCTCGCCCTTCAGGGTCTTGTCATAGGAAGTGTCCCACTTATACAGGGATAAGCGGAGAGAGCCGAGGTTATTGTTCCAGCTGGCCGAGGCAAGATCCAACGCAAAGAAGGTCGCGGTGCAGTTGAACTGGATGGCCGCGCTGGTGGAGATCACCTGGGCTCCGGCGGAAGACTTCTCATCCTGCAAAGCCGCGTCTTTTTTTGCGTTACTCCCGGTATTCACGCCCTCGGGGATCAGTTTCATGGAATACAGGTTGGGGCCGTCGCCGCCCATGGTGACGCGGATGGTGTGCTTACCCTGGGTGAAATTGACCTTCACACTGGAGGAATCGCACCAGGTTCGCCAACCGCGACCCGTCACGGTATTGCGGAGGGTAACGGGATCACCGCCATCCAGCGAAATGTTGTAGGTACCCGTATCGTCCAGCCAACCGAAGGAGAAGCACAGGTCATAGTTTCCTGCCTTCTCAATGTTGATATCAAATTCAAAGAAGTCCCCGTTGCGTACACCGTCGAAATAAACGGGACCCATGGATTTTTCAAGGTAAAGATTGCCACCGAAGGTCGTACCCTTGTCAGCGTCAGTAAAGATCTTGTTAAAAACGATCTCGGTAATTTGTGTGCCGCTGACCGAAGTCGCGTCATCCGCGATCACAGGCAGAACGGCAAAGTTGCTCATGACGAGTAAAACTGCCAGAGCTGCAGCCCAAATTCGTGTAAAATGTAACTTTTTCATATGCGCTCCTTATGATGAAAGGCAACCTTGAGCGTACAAGGTATGGGTGATACGGCGAAAAAAGCAAAGGAGGGGGACAAGCGTCCCCCTCCGGAAATGAACGTCAGATGGATCGTCGGACGAAACAAACTCTCCAAACGTTTCCATTAAAGGAGATAGACGTTACTGAACGGAATATACGTACATTTCGTAAATGGAGAACCAGTAGTCAACGTTATCGTCAACGGCACCGCGGGTGATCTTGATATAACGGCCGGTAGCACCGTTCATATCAAATTCCAGCATGAACGCAACAGGAGACATAGGCTTGCCCTCGCAAGCACAAACCTCAGTATAATCCTCACCGTTTTCGGAAACAGAAATCGTGAAGTCGCCCATAGCGTTCTCCAGCAGGAGACAAATCTTATCCTGCGTATAAACAGCCTCAAGGTCAACGATCAGGTTTGCCTCGCCCTTGGGCAGACCGCACCAACGGGTGTTCTCATCACCGTCGTTGGCGTAGATAGCCTCGTGCTGGGGCTTCTCAACGCTGTCGGCAGAAATGGGCTTATTCAAAGCAATGCTTTCGGGCATGGGTTCAACATATGTAAACTTGATGCCATACACGTTGGGACCGTCGGAGCCCATGACCACGCGAACGGTATGCTCGCCCTCGGTCAGATTGATCTTAATGGAGGAGGAATCCGTCCAATTTCTCCAATCGGTACCGGAGATCTTGTTCTCGATCTTGCCGACCTCTGCACCGTCCACGAGGATGGTGTACACACCGGTGTGATCCAGCCAGCCGAATACCATGCAAACGTTGTAGTCGCCTGCGGTCTCTACGTTGATCTTAAACTCCATCCAGTCGCCATTACGGACGCCGTCGAAGTACGTGGGGCCAAGGTTCTTTTCAAGGATCAGGTTACCGTCAAACTTGGTGCCCTTATCCGCATCGGTGTAGATCTCACCGAACACAACGGAGATAACAGTCTCCTTTTCGGACTCATCGGTGGGAACGCCAACAACGATGGAGGAGCTGTAGCTACCGATAGCCAAAGAACCAGCCACATAGGTCTCCACGCCCTCAGCGACGGTATCAGCGGTCCAGCCGGTGAAGCAGCCACTACCGGTCAGGTAGGTGATCTCGTAGTAGATGTCGCCGGTGATGAAGACTTCCGCGGGGACGTTCATGATGAAGGGCGCGTTATCGTTGTGATTCTCGCCGTTTGCCACAAACAGAGGATCGGCGGCGATGGTGGTGGCGTAGTCGCCCTTCCACTGCCAGATCTTGAAGGACCAGGTATTGGTGTTGCCATCGGAATAGGTGGCCATGTCGGTGATGGTGATCTGCTTCAGGATATTCTCACCGATGTTGAATCTCTGACCAAAGTAGTTATTGGGTGCGCCGCTGAAGGGTGCGCCGTGACCGGTTGCCAGAGAAATGGTCTCATCAACAGTATAAGGAACGATGATGACAGTAAGATTCTCACGGAGACGGACAACGGTACCATCCTCAAGCTTGACAACGAAGCCGATCATATGCACACCCGCCTCAAGGTCAGTCAGAGGAACATCGATCTGGAAACGAGAAGCGTTGGCGCCACCGGCTTCCAGAACGCCGTCCTCGGTAGCGGCCTTGAACTCACCGTATATCATGGTGTAGTTATCAATAAAGTAACCAAAGCTGTCAATAGCCTGACCGAAGCCGATCCAGCCGCGGAGAGCGAGGGAATTATGGGCATCCTCCGCGCCGAAGGTAACGGTGTTGTTCTGAGCGGTCAGCTTATCGCCTGCCTGACCGTCCTGGGGGAAATACATGGAGCCGTTGACATAGAAGGTGTCGAAGGAGTGATTCTTCTTGCCTGCTGCAGCATCGTCAGCCTCAATGTAGGGAGGATGCTTCTCGAACTCGTAAGCATCGGCGTACTCGGCGGTGTTGAAGAATGCAATGTACTCAATGTCGATGTAATCGCCCTCTGCGGAAGCGCCTGCGAAGAAGTCGAAGCGGGTGTAGGTGATCAGACCGTCGGTGACGGAGGTCAGACCGGTGGTGGACAGATCGACGATCATGAGGTTCCACTCGGAGTTCTGGTTCCAGTCAACGCCGAAGAAGTCGCCCTTGCCGTTCCAGCCTGCGCCGGAGCCCATGAAGAACTGGCCGTCCTTCGCGGAATTGGTGCGGTACTTGACTGCCAGATAGTTGGGCATGGTGTAGTTGCTGTTCAGAGGAACAATGGCAACATAAGGATCGTCCATACCGTTAGCGATCAGACGCACGAAGGTAATGCCGCCCTCGGTGATCACCTCGGAGGAAACGATCTGCTGAGCCTCGGTCTGAACCGTGCTCTGAGCAATGGTGTTGATGGCGTCGGGCTCGATGATCCAGACGGGATCAGCAGGATCCACGGTGGTCTCTTCCTCGGTGGTCTCGGGAGCAGCGGTCTCGTCGGCGGGAGCCTCGGTAGTCTCGTCGGCAGGAGCCGCAGTAGTTTCGTCGGCGGGAGCATTGGTCTCGTCGGCAGGAGCCGTGGTGGTCTCGTCAGCGGGACCTGCGACAGTAGCGTTCTCGCCTGCAGTGGTCACAGCGCCGGTATCTACGGGATCTACGGGATCCTTGGTACAAGCGGCAATGGTCACAACCAGAGCGAGCATGAGAATTGCGATCAAAAGCAGTTTCTTCATGGGGGCTTCCTTTCTTTTTTAATTTTTATAGCTTAAGCTTACGCTTAACGCTCATAAATACGGTTCCTCCTTACGCGGAGGAAGGGCTTAGGCTTCGGAAATCGCCATGTTAATAAATGCATGGATAATAGCGTGTCGAAGCTTTTACATGTATTATTATACCATAACCAATCCTGCTCGTCAATCCAGTTTTTCTTGCCATTACCTTGTCGTTTTTTTACCTTTTCAGCTAAAAAAACAGAAGTTCTTCGTGTTTGCACAAAAAAAAGTTCCCACTTCCGGCTCCGATTGTTATGGAGTTCTAAGGCGGGAACCTATTCGTCATAAATTCCGTTTTTCTTTACATGTTTATATGGAAGATTTGCCGTCACGTACGGCTCTGCTGGCGGTATTCCCACCATGGTGTGAATGCCCGCGACAAGTAAGAGGCGGAGTACCCCAACTCCTCTGCCACAACTGTCAGCGCGCAAGGAGTGTGGATGTTTTGCTCCACGCACTGTAGGACTTCCCGGAGCAGGTGATCCCGCCCGGATGTCACTTCCTTGCGAGTAAGATCCAGTTGCCCGTAGATAGATATTCTCTGTTGACAAATTCTTCTTTTTCTGCTATACTAACGGTACCATCTTTCTTTTCATGATACAAAATTCAATACGAAGGAAGTACCGCCATGAAACTACAGGACATTCACCTCCGCGATCCCTTTGTCTTCGCCGAAAACGGCGTCTATTACCTCTACGGCACCCGTCGCGGCGCCACCACCAAGGTCATTCCCTGGCAGGGGCTGGACGTTTACACGTCTACGGATCTGATCGAATGGAGCGAGCCCCACGAGTGCTTCACCCGCCCCGCGGACTTCTGGTCGGACAGAGATTTCTTTGCCCCCGAGGTGTATCACTACGGCGATGCTTACTACATGTTCGCCAGCTTCCGTAGTGAGACACGCCTGCGCTGCTCCCAAATTCTCAAGAGTGACAGCCCTATGGGTCCCTTCCTTCCCTTCACCGACGGCCCCATCACTCCCGAGGGATGGGCTTGTCTGGACGCTACCTTCTACGTAGACGAGAACGGAACACCCTGGACGGCCTTCTGCCACGAATGGAGCCAAATCGGGGACGGTACCATCGACGCCATGCCCCTGACTCCCGATCTTTCTGCCCCCGCCGGTGAGTCACAGGTCATCCTCCGCGCGGGAGACGTGGATTGGGCGTATTCCCTCGTGGATATCAACGCCCGCAACTTCGTAACCGACGGCCCCTTCTTCCGTAAAGGCAAGAACGGCAAGCTGTACATGCTGTGGTCCGGCTTCCACGCAGGCCCCCAGTACTGGTACGTCGAAGCGCTGGCCATCAGCGACAGCGGCTCCATCCTCGGTCCTTGGCGACACGCCGACGGGTACATCTACGACGACGACGGCGGTCACGGCATGATCTTTGACGGATTTGACGGCGAGACCTACCTCATCCTCCACAGCACCAACGTCAACCCCAACGAGCGGCCTCGGTTGTTCAAGATCCGGGAAACCGACGACGGGTTTGAGATCGTGGAGCGGGTAAATTCCTGAATTTTAAAACCATAAAACGAGCGAGCAGCCCATAACGGGCGCTCGGTCGTTTTTTCGGTTACTGTTTGATCTTGTAGAGCAGGATCTTACTCTGATATTGATTGGGGATGGTTACGGTGAGACCGTCCTCCACGAGCGTCTTACCCGAAATCTCCACGGTCTCCTTGGTATCGATATCGGTAACAATGTAGGTTGCATCGGGAATCAGCCCCTCCAGCGGGTAGCAAGACGTCACACAGTTCGATCCCGCGCGGCGGAAGGCCATGACGATACCGTCCCCCTCCTCGGGTCTGTCGTAGCGGTAGGCCGCCCAGCCACCGTGGGCGTAGGACCAGCCGCCGTTCTCCAAGGGGTAGAAATCGCAGGAGAAGAAGTGGCGCAGAGAAGCGTACTCACGGCACCGCTCCGCCATCCAGACGAAGTTCTCCTCTGTGGGCTCGGGGCGGTCGGGACGATCCGTCCACCACCAGCTTCCCACGTAGCAGGGGGCGTAAGAGCTACGGGTGGCGTAGGTGTCACCCATCCTCTTGCACACACCGCCCGAACAAGGCACCAGACGGTTATAGCCGAACATCTGGGTCTGAATGGCATCGGGATCGAGATCGGGCTCGCAGTAGGCGTCGGTACGCCAGATGGGAATGGCTCTCTGCAAAGTCTCCACATCGATGCGGCGGCCGCCCGAGGCGCAGTTGTCGATGACCAGATCGGGGTACTTGGCGCGGAGATCGTCCCACAGGCGGTAGAGATTCATGATGTACTTGATCTCGTTCATGCCGCCGCGATCCATCTCGTCGGTGATGCGCCAGGATTGCAGGGGCTCCATGTTGAAGTCCTGTCGGTAGCACTTGATGTGCAGCGTATCAATGAAGCCGCAGATCATATTGAACAGATACTCCCGCACCTCGTCCTTATCCAGACGGAGGAGGAGGTAGAAGCCGTCCAAGGGGTAGAGCCAATCGGGGTGCTGTACTGCCAGATCTGTTCCCGGATACGCACGCTCGGGCTCTATCCAAAGCAAGAACTTCATCCCCGAATCGTGTACCGTTTTGATCACGTCCAGAAGCCCGTCGGGATGCTCGTCGGGGCGTACCTGCCAGTTGCCCACCTGCTTATACCAGTCGGCCGCTCCCGGAGTGCCGCCCTTGCCGTACCAGCCGGCGTCGATCCAGTAGTAATTGGCCTTGACACCATGGTCTCGGAACTGATTCAGATGGTACAGATGCCGCTCGGTGGTGAGTCCCATACCCTCCAGAGCGAAGGGGAACTGATCGGGGGTAAAGGGGCACAACTCATTCTTAATGAGGCGTCGGAATCGGTTGCTTCCCTGCACACGGGTGCCCTCATACTCCATCAGCAGAATGGAGGATGTACGGATACGCTCACCGGGATGGAGCTTGAAAGCGGTGTAGTCCAATCCCGTTTTCAACTCCAACGTATCGCCCTGGGTATGGGCGAAGGTAGCGCGCCATTGACCCGACCAGCCGATGGCGGCCATGAGGCCGTGACCGGTGGTATAGAACTCAAAAAAGGGCATCTGACCGCTGGAGGAACGGCCCCCCAAGGGGCGGAAGGTACGGGAGGTATTCAGGGGCATTTTGGTCTCATGGACCTTGCACTCCTCGGAGATACGGTCGGCGTGGAGGTAGGCCTCGTAGCCCGCGCATCCCTCGGTGTCAAAGAGGGACAGGGGCGGGGTCTTGCTCGAACGGTCTGCAAAGCACCAAGTAGCATCGCAATCCAGAATATCACGGATCAGGCCGCTGTCGGAATCGCTCTTGTTTTCAAACCAGAGCGTCCATTTCACGGCGTTGTAGGCAGGGTATTCGTCAATGTGAAGTTCCACGCGCAGACCGTCCTCAAATTCGTACAGGCGACCGTAGTCAGTGGGTGTCACGCGGACACGGGCAAGATCGAAGGACTTATCGCGATAGGTAAAGGAAAAACGTGGAATCAGATTCATGGCGGAGTCTCCCTTTCATTTTCTTTTCATTTTCAGAAGTACCGAGAGGTCACATTCATTATATAACCTTCTGCCAAACTTGTCAAGTGTATTTACACAAAAATGCGGCATTTTAGACAAAAAATGTATTCGATACTATTGACAATTCTTCGTCCTTCATGGTATAATACTCAGAAAGGAGTTCCCTCCGATCAACCCGAAAGGATGAGCCGCCATGTTGAAACGGATCATGTTCTTTACGCTGGGATTTGTGGCCCTTCCCCTGCTCTTCATTTCCTGCGGTCATGACCCCCAGAATACCCCTGCAACACCCATTGATACGGGTGACCACTCGCCCCCAAGCGAAGCAACGCAAGCCCTCCCCCCCGAAACCGAAGCCGAAACGGAATCTCCGTATCTCATACCCGATCCCACCCGCATTGATCTTTCCTCTTTCAACGAAAAACTGTTCAGATCCTCCTTCTCCCGCGGCAACTGTGCCTATCCCGAGTTGTGCGCCGAGGGCGTACGGTTTATCGGGCGGGGCGAATCCCGCGATCCCTCGGTAGTCTGGAATGTCAACAGTATGTACAAAGCGGCGGGATATCCGCTCACCGACGACGGCAAGAGCTACGTCCCCTTTACTCCCGAAGAGAAAAAGGTCATCGTTTTCAAGCTGCAGGCCGAATGGGGCGGCGCCTTTGAAATGTTCTACGCCACCGAAGACCGCCGTTCCGCCAAGTCGGATTATTCGCTGACAGAGATCTACGGCGGCGATTCAGAGTTCTTTGGTGAGCGGGTCTGGCAGTACGTCATTTTTGAAGCCGACGATACCACCAAGGGATGGACTACCCGCTTCAACGACGGCTTCCGTCTGGACTACACGAATTTCCTGGATAAAGATGACACGGTTCTTGTGGAACAGATTGCATTCTGCGCCGACCGCGCCGAGGCCGAAGCGTATATCGCCGCCGACAGAGGTGAGACTCCAACGTCGCCCGCCGTAGAGGTCGGCTACTACGTTTGCCTGTACGAGGATCGCCTGCATATTCCCAAGGATAACGTACGGGGCAGCGTGCTGGATTCTCTGGAGGAAGCCATTGAGCGTTGCGACAAATATAAGCAGCTCGGATACCGCGTTGCCAACGAAAAGGGAGAAATTCTGTATACACCGTATTCCCTGCTCCAATGCGATCTTCTCCGCGAAGGCAACTACGTGACTACCTACGCACGGGAAGAAAAATTCAAGTACGGCGATTCCTGTACCAATCCCGGTATCAATCACCGCCCTCACCGCACCAGCTGTGACCGCCTCGTGGACTGGATTTTGTACCGCGCGGGATTTACGGATCAGCCTCTTGTGCAAGGTTTCGTGGTCGAGAATCTGCATCCGTGGTTACAGAAGATAGGCTTTGAAAAAATCACTCGCATGGAGGATCTCCGTGCAGGAGATATCGTTTTCGTCAATCCCGCAGCCGACGGCGGCCCCACGCACGTGTACATGATGGCCTCAGATGCCGACAACGGTCATTCGTTGCGCTACGATCACGGATCTGATAGCCGAATCATGTCCCGCCAACCATCCTCTGAGCCAATCAGTTACGGAAACGCCCCCTTCCTGTTCGCCTACCGTCCCGTAGTAACTGCAGAAAACAATATTTACTACCACGAAAAATACGCAGAGTAAGGAGTTCTGTCATGAAACCGATAACAATTTTGAAGAAATCCATGGTTTGCCTGCTGGCCGCTTCCCTGCTGTTCGGCGGCGTTGCCTGTACCAATTCCACGTCACAAGACACCGATCCCCCCACGGGTACAATTTCCGAAATACCCACCGATCCCTCCTCGGCCGAGACCGCCGAGCCCGAAGTGGATCGCACACACCCCCAGGCAGGTCCCTTTTCCTCAACGACGGATCTGACATTTGAAAAGCAGAACACCGCCATCATTGAACAGGTGGTCACCGAGGAATACGAATTCATCTCCACCCAGGAATCCAGTACCATATTCGGCATCGGAGAAGGCCGCGCCAAGGGAAACACCATTCTCCTGAATCCGAAGACGGTAGCCAACATCAATATTGGCGTGTGCTTTAACGAGTCGGTCACTGCCAAATATCAGTTCCATCTGACCTCGTCAGATCCCGATGCCAACTACAACGCCACGTACTTTGGCCTTCGCCTGTCGGGCACGGGAACGGCGCCCAACCACGAGTCCGCCCGCGTCTGGATTCTCATGAAGGACAAAAAGATCGGTATGCGGACAGGTAGTTGGCCCAACTGCACCATGGTGGAATGTCCCGTGGATTTCTCCCAGGGTGTTATGGTGTACGTGGAGGACGACACCGCCAAGAATGTCGTTTCCATGTTCTACGACAAGGACGGCGTAAAAACCCCCTTGGCCACCCTGAAGATCACCGATACCAAGCTTGAATTCTATCTGGAAGGAAGCGAGAAGCCCGATATCGTCGAGAAACTTTCCTCTCCCGTCAACAAAACCGGCTATTCTCGTATATGGACGCATCACATGAAAAATTCTGCCGTTATTACCGATCTGAAAATCTCAGGTGACACCACCGTAGCCACCACGGTTCCCGTGGATATGCTCACCTCCCGCGACGTATTCTCCGACACGTGGGTTGCCACCGACGACGTAGGCCGCGTCATGCCCACGGGTAGTGACACCGGCGCCGCCACCGATAAAAAAGTAGGTATCTTCTACTTTATGTGGCACAACGCCTCCGAGCAGGGGGAAAATCCCCTCTTTGACCATACCAAGGCCTATCTGGAGGGCGGTGTGGACGCCGTGTGGAAGCTCATTCCTCAAGGCCCCATGGGATTCGCCCATTACTGGGCAGAGCCTTACTTCGGTTACTACAACTCCAATGACGAGTGGGTCATCCGTAAACATGGCTACATGCTGGCCGAGGCAGGTGTGGACTTCATCTTCGTAGACGCCACCAACGGCATCATTTACGAGCGCAATCTGGAAGCTCTTTTGAAGGTTTGGAGTCAGATGCGCGCTGAAGGCTATCAGGTGCCTCAGATCTGCTTCCATTGCGGTAATACCGACTCTCTGGCAGCCTCTTCCCTGTCCTTCCTGTGGAACAACTACTACTCCACGGGCAAGTATGCCGATATGTGGTTCCATTGGAACGGCAAGCCCCTGATCTTCTACCCCGACTCCCTGAACAAGACCCTCTCCACCGAAATGAAGGATTTCTTTACCGCCCGTCAGAGCTGGGCATTCACCGGTGACGAATGGTACACCTCCCGCAGAGGCCGCGGCCGCTGGGCATGGGCGGATATGTATCCCCAAAAGCCGGGCTTGTCTCCCAACGGTGATGTGGAGCAGATGATCGTCATGAGTGGCTTCTGGGCCAACGGCAGTAATGGCACCAACGCCGGCCGCAGCTACACCCAGGCGAACGGCATCCCCGCCCATGAGGGTGACTGGGACTTTGGCTTTGCCCTCATGAACACCACTTCGGGTCTGGGTCTGGCCTTCCAGGAGCATTTTGATTACGCCATGGAAGTCAATCCTCCCCTCATCATGATCACGGGATGGAACGAATGGTGGGCAGGCCGCTGGGGCGGTTCCTCGGGCAATCCCGCCCAGGGACAGACCATCGCCGGCGAATACAAGGTAGACGAGAAGAACCCCAAGTACCAGTGGTACTACGTAGATGCCTTCAACACTGAGTATTCCCGCGACATCGAGCCCATGACAGGTGGTTACAACGACAATTACTACTACCAGATGGTACAGAACATCCGCAAATACAAGGGTTCTCGCGCCCAGGAGGCCGCCTTCGAGCAGTGGGCCATCGACATCAAGGGTGATCTCGGACAGTGGAACATTGTCGGTCCCGAGTACCGCGACTATCAGGGCGATACCGTGGATCGCGACCACTACTCCTACGTGGGTGATTTCCGCTACACCAACACCTCGGGCCGCAACGACTTCGTGACCTGTAAGGTATCCTCCGATCCCGACAACCTCTACTTCTACGCCGAGTGCGCCGCCGAGATCACTTCTCCCGAGGGTACCAACTGGATGAACCTCTACATCGACGCTGACTGCAATAACGAGACGGGCTGGTACGGCTACGACTTCATCCTCAACCGTTCGCAAAAAGACGGCAAGGTATCCGTGGAGAAATTCAAGGGCACCGATACCTGGGAATTTGAGACCGTCGGTGAGGCCGAATACGATCTGCGCGGAAACGTCCTGCAGATCAAGGTTGCTCGATCCGTCATGAATCTGGGCGACACCTTTGACTTCAAGTGGGCCGACAACTCTGTGGTGGACGGCAACGTCATGCAGTTCCTGGATCAGGGCGACGCCGCTCCCAACGACCGTTTCAATTACCGCTATACCACCGTTCAAAGCGAAGTCAAGCTTCCCGAGTGCCTGACCGAGGATATGATCGTCCTTAAGGCGGGCTCCTATAACGCCTTTGCAGGCGGCAAGCAGGTGAGACTGGATGCCTCCAGCACGAAGGCTGTCCTGCTGGGTCGCGGCAGCGAGTTCTATCTCCCCAAGTCCTTTGTGGAAAAAGTGATCGGCGTGTCCTGCGAGGGGCTCACGACCTACGACCACTACGGCATCACCTACGTCATGCCCGCCGAGGCTATTGCCGCCGCCGGCAAGACCGTCACGGTCTCCGAGGACGGTCTGGTGGTGATCTCTTCCACCGCCATCGAGGACAAGGACGTACTGACGACCCTGTATCGCGCCCTGATGTAATTCCACCTGTGTCTGCCCGAAGCCTTTACCGAAAGGCGGATATAGGAAAAGCACCTTGCGTTATCAAACGCAAGGTGCTTTTGTTATGCTCTGTTGTTTCTCTTCAAAAGGGACGTTATTTTGCCTTCTTGATGCGCTTCTTCATCTTGCGGAGATCCTTCAGCATTTTCAAGGTGTCCTTGATGATGTTGACCTTGGATTCACGGTGGTTGATGATCTTAACGGGAGTCTCCACGATCTTCTTGCCCAGCTTGGTTGCCCAGAGAATGGCCTCAAAGTCGAAGGCGAAGCCGTTGACCTCACAGCGGGGGAAAATCTCCTGTACCGTCTGCTTGGTAAAGGCCTTACAGCCGCACTGAGAATCCGAAAGCTTAAATCCGCCTGCGATGCAAAGCACCTTGATATAGGTCTTGGACATCAGCTTACGGATGAAGGTATAGCCCTCGTAGCCGTCCTTGTGCAGGTTTCGGGAGCCGATGACCATGTCTGCCTCAGGATGGGTCGCAAACTCGTCGTAGACCTGCTTGATCACGTCGGTGCCGTAGGCCAGATCTGCGTCGGTGAACATGATAATATCGCCCTCGGCCGCCAGGAGCGCAGTACGGACGGCGCATCCTTTACCCTTGTTGTCGGGATAGCCCACGACGCGGACGTTGGGCAGATTCATATCCTCTACGGTCTTGTCACAGCCGTCCTTGGATCCGTCGTTGGAGAAAAGAATCTCATAGTCGGTAAAGGTGGCCGACATGTACTCGTGGAGGGTCTTGGCGGTATCGGCAATGATGCTGTTCTCGTTATACATGGGGATGCAGAGGGAAATTTTCTTATTGAATACGGTTTCGGTGGTGCTCATGGCAATTCCTTTCGATGGGCAATATATTTTTCAGATTTTTTCGTAAATATGGAAGTCAAAGGAAACCTCGGTTTCCAACCGTTCGGCGGCCTTGATCCTGTCGTGGCCGTCCGAGCTTGTCCTCCAGTAGTAGGGCGTCATGGAAAAGAGAGCCTGTATATGCTCCTGCCCTTCCACAACGATGGAGAAGGTGGCGTTATGGGTACCCACGAGACGCAGGCTGTCATCATCCTTGGGAAGATCGCGGCGGAGTTCATTCAGATACGGATCGTCGTATACCAGTTGCTTCAATCCAAACAAATGCCGCTCTCCCGCGCCGGCTACGATCAAGTGGCCGCCCGATTTCAACACGCGGGCGTATTCGACAGGCGCGCAAGGCGCGAACACGTTGGTCACGGTATCGAATGCACCGTCCTGTACAGGCAATTCAAACACGCTCCCCACGGCGTACAGCGTACGGGAGGCTTGTCCGCTTGCCAAGCGATGGGCGCGAGCCGCCTTGGCCGCGGCGTCTACAGCGAATTTTGAAAGATCCACCCCCAGTGTGGGATACCCCGCCTGAGCGATTCGGTTGGAATAGTACCCTTCCCCACAGCCTGCATCCAGCACGCATCCGTCGGTAGCGGTGTACTCCTTAACCAATGCGGTCAGCGCTTCGGCCGCCGGCGCGTAGTATCCGTGATGGAGAAACGCCGTACGGGCGCGGACGGCATCCTTGGAATCCCCACCGCCGCTATGTCGGGGGGATAGGGGGACGTAGCCACCCGCTCCGCCGTCGAACAAATGCGTTTTGGTATTTTGCTTGGGCAGATCACCCAGGGCAAAACACCCGAGACTGCGCTCATCGGGGGAAACCGACAAGGGATATCCGCACACGGGACAAATCAATTTTTTCAGAAGGGACGGATGGAGTTCAAGATTCAGATCAGGCATGGTTGACTCCGTTTCGCTTTTTTTCAAATTCTACACCATTATACACCATTTCCGAGAGAAATGCAAGGGGTCAGGAAAGATTTTCGGAAGGTGTGATCTCTGTTTCTGCGGATTCTACGGGTAATTCGAACCAGAAGGTGGATCCGCTTCCCTCTTTGCTCTCCACACCGTATGTGGTATGGTGGGCTTCCAGGATCTGCTTGACGATGGACAAACCAAGACCCGTGCCGATCATGGCGCGGCGGTGAACCTTATCGATCTTGTAGTAGCGATCCCAGATGAGGGGGATCTGCTCGGGCGGTATGCCCGCGCCGCTGTCGGTGACCGACACGCGAACGCGCTGACCGTTCCCTGTCAAGGCTTGGGTCACCCGCACCAGCTTATCCTCACCCGTATAGTTGATGGCGTTGTTGATGAGGTTATAGATGACCTGCAGGAGCATGGTGCGATCAGCCTGCACGTCCACCGCGGCATCCGCCTCGTACTCGATGCGGTATCCGTCCTTTTGGGTCAGCTTTTCATAGCGGAGCATGGTGGATTCGATCAGTTCGGTGAGGTTGATGGTCTCGATATTCAGAACTCGCGTTCCCGCCTGGAGCTTGGACAGATCCAGCAAGTCGTTGACCAGCTGGGACAGGCGTTCGGTCTCGTCGATGATCACCTGGACGTTCTCGGGCGTATTCTCGCCCGGCAGATCCCGCATGACCTCGCTGTACCCCACGATCATGGTCAACGGGGTGCGGAGATCGTGAGAAATGTTGGCGATCAGCTCTTTTTGGAGTTTATCGTTCTGGGACAGCTGCTCGGCGGCGTTGGTCAGGGATTCCGACAGCTCGGTGATCTCACGGTAGCCACCGGCACGGAAATCGGCGTCGTAGCCGCCCTGCGCCAGCCGCTTGGCGGCGCGGTTCATTTTCTTGATGGGATCGGATATATTGCGGGATATGAGGATCGCCAGAAGAAGCGCTCCCCACAAAAGGATAAACGCGATCATCCAGAACTGGGTCTTCAGGGTTTCCACCGTTGCGTTCAAGGGCTCCATTTCGGAATTGAGCATGAGGACGTAGGTTTCCCCCATCTCCCCCGTGAAAACGCGAACGTGGATCATGCTGATGTTCTGCTCCAGGCCGGTTTTCCAGATCTTATCCCGAAAATTCTCCTTTTCGGGATGCGGGAACGATTCTTCTCCGCCGAGCATGGCGTCCGGATGGGTATAGAAAAGCGCATCCGGGGACACCCGTTTCGTATACAGCCCCCCCGCCATAACCGCCTCGTTATACAGCGAGGTCATGTATTTATTGGAAATCCGGTGTATCAGGCAATCCCCCGACACGTCAGCGCTCACGATCTGGTGGGCATTCGGGCCGTCCAGGCGGAAAATCCGAACGCAGATCAGGTAATCCGTAGCGCACTCCTCCACAACCTCCCCCAATCTTGCGGGATCATTTTGCAGGGTTTCTGTTATGAGACGGTCCGTTATTTCCAATTCCTTCTGCTTACTCTGGCTGTAGAAATAATTCAGAAGTCCGATCTGCATGACCCACACGACGATCAGGATGAAGAAGGTAAACACAGCCAAGTACCCGAATAATTTCCAGGAAATGCTGATACGCCCCCCGACGCCAAAACGACGGGGGGACTTTTCTGCGCGGGCGCGCTTTGCTTTTTGATGCGGTGTCATACGCGTTACTGCCCTTCAAACCGATACCCGACACCGCGCAGAGTGACGATGTAATGGGCATAGGGGCCCAGGCTCTTTCGCAGCAGCTTGATGTGGGTATCCAGGGTACGGGCATCTCCGAAGAAATCGTACCCCCACACCTCGGTGATCAGCTTTTCACGGGAAAGGGCGATATTGCGGTTGGAGAGCATATAGAAGAACAGGTCGTACTCCTTGGGGGACATGTCCACACGTTCCCCGTTGACGTACACGATACGCGCCGTTACGTCGGCGCGAAGTCCGCCGTTATCCAGCTCGATGACCTGGTTGGGCACTTTATTCTCCACCGTGTTCGCAGGGCGGTTGACACGCTTCATGACCGCATCCACGCGAAGCATAAGCTCCTTGGGAGAGAACGGCTTAACAACGTAATCGTCAATGCCCAACTCAAAGCCGTTGATCTTATCGTATTCCTCGCCGCGGGCAGAGAGCATGATGATGGGGGTCTGGGTGATCTTGCGGATCTCGCGGCAGGCGGAGAAGCCGTCCAACTCGGGCATCATGATATCCATGATGATCAGATCGTAGGTATTCTTTCGGCAAAGCACCACGGCCTCCATGCCATCTCCTGCTTCGGTGACGGTATGGCCTTCAAATTCTGCATACTTTCGGATGATGGCGCGAATGCGGCTTTCATCATCCACAACAAGAATATGATACATATTTTTTGCCTTCCTTCTGTGTTATCCGGGACGCTCACGAAGCGTTCTGCGCCTGCAGAGTCTCGGGGATATATTCTGTGATGGTCACCGACAGCGTAATCATTTGTCGCTTTCTGACGACCATCAGCTCCAGCGTATCGCCTACGCTTTTTTGCTGGATAATGGCGTTCAACTCAGCCACGCTTTCAATCTCCTCACCGTCCGCAGAGATGATGCGGTCGCCGTACGCAACGGTGGCATGGTCACGGTCGTATACGTACACGCCCGTGCCGGTGGAATTGAAATAGTACATGGCCGTTTGGTAATTGGTCACGTCCACCACCGCGAAATCCAGGGCGGGACGGCCACGGACGTATCCGTTGTGAATCAACTCAAGGATAATTTCGTACGCCGTATCCACGGGGACGGCAAAGCCCAACCCTTCGATCTCCTCGGAGGACATCTTGGCATTGACCACACCGACCAGCTCGCCGGCGAGGTTGAACAGTCCACCGCCCGAGTTGCCGGGATTGATGGGCGCTGAGATCTGCAGAAGCGTCATTTTATTGCCGCTGACGGTGATTCGACGAGCCGTAGCCGAGACCATACCCTCGGTCACGGTACCGCCCAGAGAGCCCAGAGGATTGCCGATGGCCAGGATGTCCTCTCCCACCACCAGATCAAAGCTGGAGCCCAGGATCGCCACCGTCAGGGGGTAAGAGCCGGGATCTATACGCAGAACGGCGATATCGGTCTGCACGTCCGTGCCGACGAGGATCGCGGGGAATTCGGTTCCGTCGTTGAGGCGGACGGTAATGGAGTTGGCGTCTTCGATCACGTGATTATTGGTCACAACGTACCCTTCCGCGGAAATGATGACTCCGCTTCCCGCTCCGCCGGTCACGTATTGACCGAGTGCGCCCGACTGAACCACGGTCTCGGTGGTAATCTCCACGACCGAAGCGGCCACGCGGTTGACCACGGTCGCCACGGTCAGATTGGTTTTACCCGCCGACGTCAGAACCTGGCCGTTTTCGTCGTATTCGACGTCAGCCTTTCCGTCTCCGTCCTCGTCCTTCCGCTCAGGCGGAAGCTTGATAATGGAGTCGATAGCCGGGGCGGTTTCTCTGTCCGTTTTGTCAGCGTTTCCCTCGTTTGAACCGATTCCGCTCGGCACGCTGGGATTCAGGGCACTGTTTTCACGGCCTTCCTCCACCGTATCGTCCGAAAAAATGAGTCCGCCGGAGGTCTCAATATCCGGGGCAGATCCGTCGGAATTGGACGGGGCGTTATTTTTCATTTCCAAATAGAAGGTGCGCGCCGCCATCCATGCGCCGAACATGCAGCCGCTGATCACCAAAACCGCTGCCAGAACCGATACCGCAACGATAAACGCGCCGCGATATCCGCGTCCTGACGCTTCCCTTGCGGACTCATCGGGATTGTATATGAAGCCGTGACTTCCGTCGGGATTCATATAGCGTTGTCCATCCGAAGGGCTGTCCTGCTCGTATTTATTTTCATGGTCGGATGCGGTATTGACATCCCGTCCGTCCTGAATGTCGTGATTTGAAGCGTTACCGTTCATGGATTCGTATTCATTCATAAAAACGTCCTCCTTCTTCCGGTCAAAATAAAGATTCGCACGTATGGGATTATTATACTCCCTCAATGTGAAGATTTTTTGATTTTTGAGAAAGGATGAATTGAAAAAACATGAAAAACAGGATACGGGAGCCTGTATTCTAACCGCCATATTTTCCCACGCAAGCCGAGCATGGCACCGAGGAACACTACTCTCACGGTTATGCCGTATGCAAATGAATGAAAGGAGTGACAATATGCCTAAAAAATTTGGTGTGTCGGGTTTTGATCCCACCGAGGTCTATCCGGATCCCCTGGGGGAAGCCAAGAGGCTTTCTCTCTCAAGCCGACTTTTGGACACCGCGCTGGCCGATGATATGCCGGCATCCCGTCTTTTTTCCAACCTGTCGGCCGCCGTGGAGCGGGATATACACCGCGAAATGCGGCGGGAACGGGAGGAATCGGGAAAGAACACGGTGTCGTGAGGCAGCGGATCAATCCAAGTATTCTTCCAGGGTGATTCCCTTCTCGTATATGGCGGTAGCGGCCTTCACACCCACGAAACGGTAGTGCCAGGGCTCATAGGAATACCCCGTTGAATTGGTCCCGTCCTGGGGGTAGCGCAAAATGAATCCGAAATAATGAGCGTTCTCAATCAGCCAGGCATAGGCGGAATTTTGCGCAAAGCTCTCATCCAGCACGACGTTATTGGTGCTGATGAGATCCACGCAAAGCCCCGTCTGATGCTCGCTCTCACCGGGACGAGCCGAGTAGGTCAGCACCTTCTCCTCGCACTGCGCCTGGGTCCAATCGGGATGGGCGGCCATTTCCTTGCCGAGGTAGGTGTTGAACAAAATCTGCTGGTACTCGTAGGAGCGATACCCGCTGGTGATGACGATATCCTCATAGCCCCGCGCATGAAGCTCGCGTATGAGAGCCTCGGCGGCCAGGGCGGCGGTGGATTCCAACTGAACCTCCTTGCCGTACAGAGTCAGCTCCGCGGGCAGGGCGGTCAAGGATTCGGGGCTGTAGTCACTATCCAGGGAATTCTCTTTGTTCGCCAATTTCAGATAGGCTTTATCGGTCGCCGTAACGGCGGCTTTATAATCTTTCATATCAATACTGTAATCATAATCGGGAAGACGGCCTCCGCAGGAGGAAAGCAGCGCGGCGAGGATCACGGCTACGACAGCGGTCTTAACGGATTTCTTGAACATGAGTAATCTCCTTAGGTTGATTTACGGCTTGGTTTCCACGACAATAAAGAAGGGAGACGTGGGGGAATTGACGATCTTGACGAGGGTAGCGCAAACGCGATGACGGGAGATACCGGCCAGATAATCCAAAATCATCTGTCCCTCAGCGTCGCCCTCCTTATGCCCGGGATACACGGCGATATTGAGAATAGCGTCGCGATCCATAAGGCTGATGGCGTCGCGGATGGCGGGCAGAGTGGTTTCCCGCAGGGTGGTGATGGACTTATCTCCGCCGGGAAGCCAGCCGAGATTGAACATACCCGCCTTGAAGGGCACGTCCACGTACTTTTTGACGTTGGAATGAGAATCCAGGATGAGCTGGTAGTTATCGGGACAGCCCGCGCGCACCAGATGCTCCTGAGTGGAGGAGAGTGCCTGCTCCTGGATGTCGAAGGCGTACACGAAACCCTCGGGGCCTACGGTCTTGGACAGAAATTCGGTATCGTGGCCGTTACCCATGGTGAAATCCACCGCCACGTCACCCGGGCGGAGGTGCTTGAGGATAAAGTATTTGTGAAGTTCGAGTAGGTCAATCATAAAAGGCTCCTTGTTTTTCAGAGATTAAGCAGGATCACCGACGCCACTCCCACACCGAAGCCTACCCACTGCACCGCGGTGAATTTCTCGCGGCGTACCAAGAGCGCGTAGGGGACGATGAGGATGATCTCTCCCGCCGAAAGGACGGGAAACATAACCGAGGCGGGGATGAATTGGTTGAGGTAGATGGCGAGGTAATTGACCGCGCCGTTGAAGAGTCCGCAGAAAAGAGACAGGGGCGCACCCACGCGAAGGGTGGCCTTGGGGTCTGCTTCTTTCGTGAGAAAGGAAGCGGTGATGAGTACCGCCGAGGAAAGACCCAGAGCTACGATCATGTAGAGGTTCTGGTTGACGTCAGCGCCCAGAAAGTGGGGGGTGAGCTTTTGCACGGTGGAACACATACCGTTGCCGATGAAACCCAGAAGGACGAAGATTACCCACTTTGCGGTGATCTTTTCCTTGGGAGCGTCGGGGGCGGTCTTTCGGTAGTTGGTCAGCCACAGGGACAGCACCAAAAGCACCATACCCACCAGCATAGGAACACCCATGGGCTCCCGCAGGACGATGAGTCCCGCGAAAGCAGGCACCAGCAGAGAGTAGGAGGTGATGAGCGTGGTTTTCGCCAAGGATCCGCATTTAATCGCCAATACCACGAACACCGTGGCGGCGGCGTAGGACAGACCGAAGGCGATAGCGGGGAGGATCAGCTCGTTTGACCAGACCCAATTCCGATTGACCGCCATGAAAAAGCACATGGCGAAAAAGGAGATCATCCCGCTGAAGAAGAACACACCCGAGTCTCTCTTGGCATTGTAGCGGTCTTGGCAGACCTTCTGGAAGATGATGAACAGGGCGGTCAGAAACAGGAGAAAATAATTCATGTGACGCTTCCCTGCTCCTTACTTATTGTGGATATCCGAACGAATAAACTTAATGGCGCGCTCCACAGCGTCTTTGGAGTTGTACCAGGGCTCCTGGTCGTAACGATAATCGAATTTCTTGCAGAACCAGCTGACGTCGTCGGTAAGAGTGGTCATGTAATCGTTCACGACCTTGCCCACTTCCCCCGAAAATTGCGCCAGCTTTTTCTTATTCAGACGCTTCTGACCGTATTCCAAAAGCTTTTTGTAGTGAGGAATGCAGAAGTAGGGCTGGGCGCGGAGCTTGGGGCCGAAATCCTCGTCGGCATCCCACAGGAAGACCACACACTCGGCCATATGCTCAAAGTGATACTGAATGCGCTTGCATACGTAGCAGGACTGCTCCAGCTCGCCGATGCGCTTGATGGGCTTGCTTCCGGGGGCGCCGAACAAACCGCCGTCCTTGATGTCAGCTTGCAATTCCTTGAGGTGGCTCTCCAGAGTCAGCGCCATGCCCAAACGGTTCTTACGCACGAACATGAGGTCATAGTGCAGACGGCAAAATCCCTGCTCGTTGGTCTTGATGCGCACGTCCGGCTCCATCATGGATGCGCCGAGGATGAGATCCAGCTCGTTTTCCTCCAGCTTCCGATAGATGGCGCACATGGGGCAACCGCAGGTGGGGTCGTCTCGGGATGCTTCAAAGGCTTCGTTTACGGGTATGGTATAGATTTGTTCCATGGGAACCTCCGATTTTTTGATTATTTTCTATTTTCCTGTTGCTTTTTTCGAAAAAAAGAGTTATACTATATGATACCACAGTTTCTCCCCGATTGCAAGAGGGGGAGTGTAAATTTTTATTGGAAATACACAAAAAACATAAGGAGCGCCGCCATGCCGCAATACACCATTCAAGAATACGCCAATCTTCTGACCCGCACCTACGCCCCCCGGTTCCCGCGTGACGACCGCCCCCGCACCGTGACCGACGTGACCGAGAGGGGGGAGGAGATCCTGGAGGTCAACCTCCCTAACCCCCTCGAGGGGGGGTTTTC
>JAZRFR010000087.1:0-3906 GCA_045643785.1 Eubacteriales bacterium
TAACATCTTTTTGATTTGTGGCAATAATTCTTTTGTGTGTTGATACTTTCTTGGCATACAATTACCCCCTTGATATGGTATCTATATTCTACCACATCAAGGGGGCTTTTGTCTACTGTCCGTTTTTAACGGACTTGTTCAAATGCGGGGGAGTGAGGATGTATCAAATTAGTGGCAAATGCAGCGCTCGGTGTCCTTATCGAAGATATGACAACGAGTGGTGTCGAAGGCAACCTTGATGGTGTCGCCTGCGCGAGAGGTGGAGCGAGAGGAAACGCGAGCGATGAGGTTGGTACCCTCGTTCACGATCTTGATCTTACCGTCACCCTCCTCGGACTTACCGACGTTCAGGTACAGGTAGATCTCAGCGCCCATCAGCTCGGTAACGTCAACGAAAGCCTCGAAAGCAGCGTCAGCGTGAGCCTC
The DNA here is from genome assembly GCA_045643785.1 of Eubacteriales bacterium. Lineage (GTDB taxonomy): Bacteria > Bacillota > Clostridia > Oscillospirales > CAG-272 > CAMEON01. The sequence continues at coordinate 427 of JAZRFR010000087.1, forward strand.
AACCTGAGCAGGCTGATCGTAGATGCACTCGGGACGCAGACCCAGAACGACTTCCTGGCCGATGTAGTCCTTCAGAGCGGGGTTGTTGGCCTTCTCTGCGGGCAGCTTGACGGAAACGTTCTCGAAGTCGAAGTACAGATCCTCGCCCTTCTTGTTCAGGGTACCGTTGATGAAGTTCATCTGGGGGGTACCGATGAAGCCTGCGACGAACAGGTTGCAGGGAGAATCGTAGAGGTTCTGAGGAGTGTCGACCTGCTGGATCAGACCGTCCTTCATAACGACGATACGGGTTGCCATGGTCATAGCCTCGACCTGGTCATGGGTAACGTAGATGAAGGTGGTACCGACGCGGTTGTGCAGCTTGGTCAACTCGGTTCTCATGGCAGCACGGAGCTTAGCGTCCAGGTTGGACAGAGGCTCGTCGAGAAGGAATACCTTGGGGTTACGAACGATAGCACGACCCAGTGCTACACGCTGCTTCTGACCACCGGACAGAGCCTTGGGCTTACGGTCGAGCAGGTGGGTGATATCCAGGATACGAGCAGCCTCCTCAACGCGGCGCTTGATCTCCTCCTTGGGAGTCTTGTTCAGCTTCAGACCGAATGCCATGTTCTCAAACACGGTCATGTGGGGGTACAGAGCGTAGTTCTGGAACACCATCGCGATCTTACGATCCTTAGGTGCTACGTCGTTAACCAGCTGGTCACCGATGAACAGCTCACCCTCGGAGATCTCCTCCAAACCTGCGACCATACGCAGGGTAGTGGTCTTACCGCAACCGGAAGGACCGACCAGAACCAGGAACTCCTTGTCCTTGATCTCCAGGTTGAAGTCAGAAACCGCGGTTACGCCGCCGGGGTACTTCTTGTAAATGTGACGAAGGGATACACTTGCCATTTGAAATTTTCCTCCTAAGTAATATATAACGCATAAAATTTGACTGTCGCGATGTGCGCGGCGAGCAGAAAAGCCCACTCGTACACGTACATATTATACCAAAAAAGTCGTCAAAAATAAAGAGTTTATTTCCCCAAACTTTGTCCTTTTGATTTGTACATCATGCACAAAAATCGGCCATAGGCGGGGGTGTGCCGGGCCTTTCAAGGTTGCCCTCGTTTTAATATATTAACGATCCTTTTTGGAGAACAACCTGGGGCGGAAGATGATGCCCAGAACCGAGGCGATGACGATACCACCCGAGATGCCCAGAGCGATCTGCAAAGACGTCAGTCCCGCGGCGGCGGCGGCAGAATAATTCCCGGCCACGAAATTGAACATGGTGTTGTACAGGGCGCTACCCGGCACCAGCGGAATCACGCAGGGCACCATGTAGACGGGGACGGGCACCTTGGTGAGCCTGGCCATGATCTCGGAAAAGCCTGCGGCCACAAGAGAACCCAGCAAGCTGGGCAGCAGCTCGCCTCCGATGAAATGTACGCCAAGAAGGTAGACTCCACAGGTCAGAACACCGCCCAAAGTCGCCAAAAACAACCGACGGGGATGCACGTAGAACAGGATGGAGAAGCCCAGAGTACCGATGGCGGCGGTGATGAGCATAACAATAGCGTTCGGCATAACTCAACCTCCGATCTGTTGGCGCAGAAGCACCAGGGCGGCCATGTAACCCAGCGCGATCATGAGCGCCTGGAGAATGGCTTGGATGAAGCGCATGGTTCCCGCCAGCGTATCGCCGCAGAGCAGGTCACGCAGGGCGTTACCGAAGGACAGACCGGGAATTTCCAGCATGATGGTGCCGATGACGATCTTGTCCACGTTATGACCAAAGCCAATGGTCACGCAAAGCACCGACAGAACGCCTGCGGCAAAGGAGCTGATGAGGGATTTGACCATACTGTTGATGCGCAGGGGACGGAAGCGGGCAAACAGCGTCAAAAGGAACGCAATGACGGCAGTAGCCACACCGTCGAGAACGGTTCCGCCGAAAAAGACGGCAAAGCCGCCCGTCGCCAGCATGCCACCCACGTAGCACAGCCACTCGGGCACGGGACGGTAGCGGCGGATGGCCTCCAAACGGCGATTCACTTCCGCCGCAGATATGGGCTGCTTACAAATGGTACGGGAGAGAGCATTGAGCGCTTCCAGCCGCGCCAAGTGATTGTAGGTAGTGGGAACACGGCGGTTTCGGGTCGCGTAAGACCCGTCGGGCATTCTCACCTCGGCGGTGATGAGAGACGTGATGGCAAAAACCTCCACAGCCTCGGCTCCGTAGGCACGGCAGATGCGGGTCACGGTATCCTCCACGCGGTGGATCTCGCCGCCCACACGCAGGGTCTCCGCGCCCATGTCCAGCGCAATAGCCAGAATCGTTCCCGCATCGGTGGGGATCGTCTGCTCGTCCGAAACGGGAGCAGAAGCGCGGGTCACGCCGCTCGTAGGCGTCGTTAAGAATCGGGATAGTTTCACAACTTTACTCCATGGCAGAAAAATCCGCCCATAGGGCGGTTTATACGCCTATTATACACAGTTTCCCCCCGTTTGTCAAGGTCATTCAGCGACTTCGATGGGCGCCGCGCAATTTTTGTCGATTTTTTTCATTCAAGACCTTGCACGGAGAAGAAATTTGTAGTATAATATAGGAACAGGCAACGCCTCCCATTCCAACGAAAGAACAAGGAGTTCCCCATGCTCGGCTTTTATAACTACACGGTAATTCTGACATACGCCAGTCTGCTCATTTCCTCCGTAGGCATCTATCTCGCCGCGGCAGGTCACCCCTTCTACGCCCTGTGCTGTCTTCTTGCATCCGGCATCTGCGATATGTTCGACGGAAAAATCGCCCGTACCCGTAAGAAGAGCACCGCCGAGGAAAAGCGCTTCGGCATCCAGATCGACTCCCTCTGCGACGTCATCTGCTTCGGCGTGCTTCCCTCCGCCGTCGGCGTCGGCCTCGTATCGGAGCAAGCCCTTCCCGTCCGCATCGCGGTCTGGACCATCGCGGCTCTGTACGTCCTTTGCGGCCTGATCCGTCTGGCCTACTTCAACGTCACCGAGGAAACCCGACAGGCCAAGGAGGGCGGCCGCCGCACCCACTTCCAGGGTGTCCCCATCACCACCGCCGCCGTGGTATTCCCCTTGGTCTACGGCGTGGCCGAGTTGCTGTTCTCCTTCGGAGGCATCCCCGCCGCCATTGCCCCTTGGCTCTATCCCGCCTTCCTGTTCATCACAGGCACCGCCTTCATCACCCCCGTCCGCGTACGCAAGCCCCGCGGCGTCGGCTTGGCCGTCCTGGGCGTCATCGGACTCTGCGAGTTCGGGTTCATGCTCTGGCTGCTTTTGCGGTGATCTTCCCTACTTAAAACCATGTCAAAACCCCTCGCCACTGAACAAGTCCGTTAAAAACGGACAGTAGACAAAAGCCCCCTTGATGTGGTAGAATATAGATACCATATCAAGGGGGTAATTGTATGCCAAGAAAGTATCAACACACAAAAGAATTATTGCCACAAATCAAAAAGATGT
>JAZRFR010000088.1:0-1958 GCA_045643785.1 Eubacteriales bacterium
TTGGCCTCCGACTTCATTCTACCGAAAGGAATCACCATGAAGCTCTACGTCGTCCGTCACGGACAATCCGAATGGAACGCCCTCCACAAGGTCTGCGGCGCCACCGACGCACCCCTCACCGAAAAGGGACGGGCGCAGGCCGTCGAGACCGCCGCCCTGGTGGCGGAAATGACCAAGGACGCCCCCATCGACCTCATCATCGCCTCCCCTCTCTCCCGCGCGTTGGAAACGGGACGCGCCATTCAGAAGGCCTGCGGGGATGTGCCGCTCATCATTGACGACCGCATCCGCGAGATCAACTTTGGGGATAACGAGGGCAGAAGCACCAAGGATCCCGACTTCCAGGCCGAGAAGCGCATCTTCCCCCGCCGCCACCCGGGCGGAGAGTCCATGCTGGAGTTCACCCACCGTATCTACAGTTTTCTGGACGACATCCGTGTCCGTTACGCCGACAAGACGGTGCTGCTGGCCTGCCACAACGGCATCTGCCGCACGGCTCAGTCCTATTTCTACGATATGACCAACGAGGAATTCATGAGCTATGTTGTAAAAAATGCCTCTGTCAGCGTGTACGAATTATGATGGCAACGATAGTTACAATAGGGAGATATTTTGCATGAAACGGTTCATTTTATTTTTTACCATGATCGCTGCGGGCTGTTTTCTGCTCGCCGCCTGCAATAGCGGAGATGCGCCCACCGAACCCTCCGACCTTACCGACACCGCCGTCGTTACAGAGGAGATCACTACCTCGGTGGAGAAACCCACTACGCCCGTCACAAAGCCGGTCACCGAACCGGCAACCGAGCCCGAAACCGAGCCCATGATCATCATCCCCGATGACCCCGACGCCAACCACGTTCTGTTGCGGGTACAGAACCCTATCCACAGCGGAGGCTGTGACCCGTGGGTCTTTTTACACGAGGGAAGCTACTATTACTGCTATTCCCGCGGTCGGGGTATTTCGGTGGCGAAAATGTCCTCGCTCCATACCCTGGTGCCCAAGGGCACGGCGGTCTTCGATCCTCCCAAGTGGACCGAATACTCCGAGGAGCTGTGGGCTCCCGAGCTTCACTACATCAACGGGGAGTGGTACATCTACGTGGCCGCCTCGGACGGCTATAGCTCCAATCACCGTATGTTCGTCCTGAAGGGAACCTCCCAGAATCCCCGAGCCCCCTTTGAGATGGTGGGGCAGATCACCGATCCAACCGACAAATGGGCCATCGACGGCACCGTCATGGAGCTGAACGGAGAGCTGTATTTCCTTTGGTCGGGCTGGGAAGGAGACAAGGACGGGCGACAGAACATTTATATCGCCCACATGAGCGACCCCTGCACCATCGATAGCGAACGGGTCATGATCTCCACTCCCGAGTACAACTGGGAGACCGTGGAATGGCCCGACGTCAACGAGGGTCCCACCGTTCTCCAGCACGATGGCCGTACCTTTGTGGTCTATTCCGCCTCGGGAAGCTGGGGAGACTATTACTGCCTGGGTATGCTTACCCTCACGGGTGAGGATCCCATGGACCCTGCCTCCTGGGAAAAGGAAAGCCGTCCCGTCTTTACCCGCCGTGAGGGTGTGTGCTACGGCCCCGGCCATTGCTCCTTCTCCACCGCCGTGGATGGAAGCGTCTGGATGATCTACCACGGCAACCTGGAGTCGGGTACGGGCTGGGATGGCCGCTCGATCTGGATCTCTCCCGTGACCTTCGACGAGGAGGGAACGCCCCATTTCGGCAGACCCGAGCGCGAGGTGCTTTTCCCTATCCCGAAGGAATAACGAAGGGCTTCAAATTGCAGTTTATCGGGCTGAAGCCCGATAAACTGCAATAATGAAATCCGCCCAAGGCGGATGAAATCCATCCTCACGGATGGATGAAATTTGCGCTTTGCGCAAATGAAATCCGCCCTATGGGCGGGTAAAGGTACAAATCCTTCGGATTTGTCCATTC
>JAZRFR010000089.1:0-14337 GCA_045643785.1 Eubacteriales bacterium
GGGTGACCTCCTTGTTTCGTAATGGTTTTCGGCATTTCAAATTCGGGTTTATCAAGGGGGCTTTGCCCCCTCGACCCCCACCAAGAACCTTTTTGAAAAAAGGTTCTTGGAACTCGAAAAACTTTCAAAAAGGGTTATTAAATCATACTTTTTTAAAAGTTCTTGAAGGGGGTCTGGGGGAACTTCTTTCAAGAAGTTCCTCCCAGGCGTTCCCCTATAACCCCCAATTTGAAAACATCATACAATACGGTATGACTTTTTACTGTTGCGTGATCTCTTCCACGCTCACCTTCGCGCTTCCGTCGGCAAACCGCAGATTCACGCGCTCCCCGACCTTCAACCCGGCGGCGGCGGGAATAACCCTTCCCTCCTCGGTCTGCACCAAGGCGTAACCGCGCCCCAGAACCGACAGAGGATTCAGCGCTCCCAGAGAGGCGACGACTCGCTCCATGGATTGCCGCTTGTGGGTCAGATGACGAGAGACAGACAGGTTCAACCGCTTCTCCAGCCCCGCCACACTTTCGCGGCGCAGGCGGTACACCCCCTCGGGGGAGGTCAGCACGCGGGAAGCGGAAAGCTGATCCAAACGAGTGCGATAGCGGCGCAAACGGGTGGTCTGAGCCCCCGTCAGACGGGTGGCCAGCGCCTGCACCTGACGGTTCAAATCCTCCTTGTCGGGCAAGGACAATTCCGCCGCCGCAGAGGGTGTCGCGGCGCGGAGATCGGCCACGAAATCGCAGATGGTAAAGTCCACCTCGTGCCCCACCGCCGACACCACGGGGATCGCGGAGGCGGCAATGGTTCGTGCCAACCGCTCGTCGTTGAAGCCCCACAGGTCCTCGGCAGAGCCGCCGCCGCGGCCAATGATGATGAGGTCAACCCCCTGCTCGGGATCGTCCTTCACGGCGTTGAAGTATTGGATACCCCCCCGCAGATACGCGGGTGCCTCGGCACCCTGCACCAAAGAGGGGAATATGAGAATTTCAGTTGATGGGCAACGCTTTTTCGCCACTCGAATGATGTCGTGCACCGCCGCGCCCGAGGGGGAGGTGACCACCCCGATGCGCCTCGGGTGAGTGGGCAACGGCTTTTTGCGGGCAGGGTCAAAGAGCCCCTCCGCGCCCAGCTTTGCCTTCAGTTGCTCAAAAGCCACCGCCAGCGCCCCCGCTCCGTCGGGGATCATGCGATCCGCGATGAACTGGTACTGCCCGCGGGGAGGATAGGCCGACACACGCCCGTGAACCAGCACCTTCATGCCGTTCTCGGGCTCAAACTCCATGCGCATCATGGAACCGCGGAACATCACCGCGCTGATAACGCTATCGGTATCCTTGAGGGAAAAGTACAGGTGTCCCGACGAGTACAGCTTGGCCCCCGAAATCTCGCCCTGCACCCATAGGTCGCTTAGGTTGGGATTGCCCTCCAGGAGCATTTTGATGTATTCGTTCAGTTGTTCGACGCTGAAGGCGTCGGGGCGGTTCATGCTCTCCATAGAGGGACTCCTTTCCGCGCCGTAAGCGCAATATCACTGTGCCAAAAGCGCAATATCACTGCGCCCGCAGGGCGCACAGTATCGCCGTCCCCGCGGCGTTATCCGCCGAAAAAGCAGGCTCGGAGAAGTAGACCCTCCAACCCGCGCCTTTTGTGAGAATGGGACGGATGAACTTGTTACTCATGACCCCGCCCGCGTAGACCACGGACAAGGGGGACTCGCCGTTCTCGGCGCGCTTTGCTTGAAGCTGATCGGTCATCTTCCGCAGAGTTTTGCCAATGGTCGTCAGGGTATAGGCGGCCACAAGAGCCTGATTCCCCGTCTTTTTCCAGAGATCGGCGGCTTGGTTCTCCAGCCCCGACAGGTGACAGACACCGTCACGGACGGAGGTCTTGATCTGAGGCAGAGGCTCGGTATTCTGCACCGCCAGCTCCTCCAGGGCCTTACCGCAGGGGAAATCCAGCCCCATCATGACACCCACGCGGTCAATGACCTGACCCGCGTGAAGGTCGGCACCAAAGCCCACAATCTCCACGTCAAAGCCATCCTCCCTCGGATGAGCCACCACCGCCTCGGTGGTGCCGCCCGACACGTGGAAGGCCAGGAAATCGTCGGTGAGCAGCTTGCCCTCGGACAGAGCCCCCGAGGAGTACAGGGCGGCCATGATGTGCCCGCTCTGGTGGGAGAATCTGTGCACCTCGGCACCGCCTCCGGCGGCGCTCCCGGCCGCAAAGGCCTCGGCGGCGACAATGCCCGTCAGGAAACAGGGCATATAGGAGTCGGCGGCGTCACGGGGAGTAGCCGACACGCCCACGGCGGCTATACGGTAGTTCCCTGCCTCCAAAATGCCCCGCAGATCGCGGATGACCGTGGGCAAATTGCGGGTGTGGGCAAAGACCGCGTCGCTCTGGCGGAGTCCCCGCGCTCCCTCGGCCACGGGCAGAGGGGCCTTGCAGTTGGCGATTACGGTGATGTTGCCGTCCTCGGAGACGGTACAGGCCGCCGCAGAGGTGGTGTAGTTGCTGGTATCAAACCCCACCCAACAAGGGCGGGTATTTTCCCTTTCAGCCATGACTTACTCGGCGTCAGAGGCGTCGGCCATCTCCACCTGTACGGCGGGATCCGCGTCAAGCTCCTCTGCGAGGAGCATCTCCTCTACCGCCGCAGGCGTCTCAACGGTCTCGGCCGCAGGAGCTACGACGGGAATCACGCCGCCATTCTCCTCCAGCTCGTTCTTGACGGCGTTCAGCACGCCGTTGATGAAGGCGCGAGCCTTGGGATCGTCGAACTTTTTGGCCAGCTCCACGGCCTCGTTGATGGCGATGGGGGCGGGGATCTTCTCGGCGTAGACGATCTCGTAGGTACCCAGGCGCAGTACGGCGCGGGATACGCGGGAGAGGCGGTCGGTACGCCAGCCCTTGGCGTGACGGCCCAGGAGAGCGTCGATGGTCTCGATGTTCTCCATGATGCCCATGTACTCCCCGCGGATGTACTTGTCGGCGGGGTCAATGTCGCGAGCCTCGGCGGCGCGCAGGAAGATGGCCTCGGGGTTCTCGTCCTTGTGGTACTCGGTCTCGAACAGAAGGGCGAGGACGGCCTCACGGGCGGCTCTGCGAGCCTCCTTATGGGCGTCTGCCTTCTTTTTGGCGTAAGCGGAGCGGCGGTTGTTCTGATTCTCTGCCATGATATGTGTCCTTTCCTGTATGGAATTTCAATGATCGTATGGGTATGCATAGTATATCAGTATTATTATACTGCATTTGGGGCGGAAAGTCAACATGAAAAATGAATAAATACAGGGAAAATGTATATTTATTTTTGGAGGAATGAAAAAATGCCGAGGGCAAAAGCCCTCGGCATGAATCAGTACATGGGGATCAGGGGATCTCGACTTTGGTTACGATCTCTTGCATGACTCTCGTCTCACCCGTATCACTCGTTGTATACTCAAACGTCATGGCCATATACACGTCACCGACTGTATTGGTCATCACGCAGGCGTTTATGACCTCCGTGCCATTCAATTTCATGGATTCCACTTTGTTTTTCAAGATCTCATAGGTGCGATCCAACGCCTCCTGCGTTATCGTACTCTCCAAGTCCGCATATTTGCCAACGCATTCGCCGTTATATCCAAACACCTCTCGAGAGTATACGTCAACCATCACCATGATGCTCTCATCCGTATAGTATCCGTGAAGTTTACGGAAATAGATGACGTCATACGTACGCTCGCTGTAGTTGGCCTTGGCCGTACTGACCCACGGTATGTCATCCAAAATCTCCTGCGGCAATATGGAGCTCAGAAATTCACCGGCGATTGCGGTTGCCTCTTCTGCCGTTAATTCCTCCGGATGCGTATTCTCATTGCTCCTGCCTCCGTCGAAATAAAACGTCATGTAGTTTGTTCCGCTTAAAAACCTCACTTCATCTCCGGCATCATTCTCATAAATGTCATACGAGCTGTAAAATGTGCCATACTCACCTTTTTTTGTCGTCATCAGACTTTTCTCGGTGGATTGATACAGAAACGTATCATTGGCGAACTCAATGGTACGCCCCAGGCAAGCTTCATCCGTAACCCGATGTACATCCGTATCGATTCCGGCATATACCGTTGATTTCATAGCCCGCAACTCATCCGAAAGTTCCCCGTCGGATTCCCAAGAAACCCTAAAGAACCCTTCCACATCATTCTGCAACACATCCGAATCGGTATTCTCTTCGATCGTGGACGCCTCGGTGTGAGCAGAGTCCGTTACGGAAGCCGTAGTATCCGCATCCGTATAAACAGAATCCGTTACCAAAGCCGTAGTGTCCGCAACAGGATCCGCAGTCGAAGGAGAACAAGCATTGCCAAACACAAGGATCAGCAATACAAACCAAGCCACGGCACATCTTTTCGCGTTAGTCATTCAAGATTCCCTCCGTTTCAAATTCAATATCTACAGATGTAAAAGACAAATACTGGCATATATCTCCGACATAATAAACAGGATATTGCCCATTCGTTTCAGGATACCATGAATAATTGATTCCTGCTGCCAAAATCGCATCATTTATGGGAGCCTCTAAATATTCAGCGTGCAGAGAGCAGCGAGAAGATTTTTCGTCAGACGAAACAAAAATCCGCGCGCAGAGTTTATCCTCTGCGAAGGTTTTTTGTGAAGTATGACGGAAAAGATTCCGCCGATTCTCCGTGCGATGAATTTTTAGAGGTTCCCTTATACATTGCTTCATATTTTCACCATTCGCTGCCGATTTAATAAATTCCTCAAGAAACTGATTTGAATCCGTTTTATCTACCGATGCAGTAGTTCCCAATACAAAATGTGCTTATATTTTAATTATATCTGCCTTGAAAGCGAAAAACTTCACAAAAATATTAACTATATGTATCTTTTCTTATAACATTTTGCCCGCTTCTCTTGACATCCTTCCGTTTGGGGTATATAATTTGTGAAGGTAATGAGATATACGCATCTTTGTATCTCACACTCCTCAAACTTGAAAGGATTCACTATGACTCAATACACCGTCACCGGCATGACCTGCGCCGCCTGTCAGGCGCGGGTGGAAAAGGCGGTCAGCGCCGTCCCCGGGGTAGAAAGCTGCGCTGTCAGCCTGCTCACAGGCTCCATGGGAGTGGAGGGGAACGCCGACACCGCCGCGATCATACAAGCCGTGGAAAAGGCGGGCTACGGCGCGGCGCTGAAAGATACGCAAAACGCCTCCCCGTCCGCGGGAAAACCCGTCGAGGATCCGCTGAAAGATCAGGAAACCCCCGCCCTGCTCCGCCGCCTGCTGTGGTCGGTAGGGTTCGTGGTCCTGCTCATGTACGTTTCCATGGGACACGTGATGTGGGGGTGGCCGCTTCCCGCGGTAATGGCAGAAAATCCCATGGCCATCGGGCTGGTTCAGATGATCCTCGCCGCCGTCGTCATGGTCATCAATCAGAAGTTCTTTATCAACGGCACAAGGGGCGTCCTGCACCTCTCCCCCAACATGGACACCCTGGTGGCCCTGGGGTCGGGGGCTTCCTTCGTGTACAGTGCCTGGGTTCTCTTTGCCATGTCCGCCGATCTGGTGGCGGGCAACCCGGAGGCGGCCTTCCACCGCCTCCACGATCTCTACTTTGAGTCCGCCGCTATGATCCTCGCCCTCATCACCGTAGGCAAGATGCTGGAGGCTCGCTCCAAGGGGAAGACCACGAGTGCCCTGCGGAGTCTCATGAGCCTTGCCCCCGACACCGCGACGGTGTTGCGAGACGGGGTTGAGATCACTGTCCCCGTGGCCGAGGTCAGAAAGGGCGACCGCTTCGTGGTGCGCCCCGGTGACAGGATCCCCGTGGACGGGGTGGTGCTGGAGGGGGAGAGCGCAGTCAACGAGTCGGCTCTCACGGGGGAGAGCATTCCCGTGGACAAGACCGCGGGGGATGGGGTTTCCGCCGCCACGGTGAACCAATCGGGGCATCTCATTTGCGAGGCTACTCGCGTGGGAGAGGATACGACCCTGGCTCAGATCATCCGCATGGTCAGCGATGCGGCGGCCACCAAAGCCCCCATCGCCAAGGTGGCGGACAAGGTATCGGGGATCTTCGTTCCCGTGGTCATAGGTGTTGCGCTGATCGCCTTTGCCGCCTGGCTTATGGCGGGAGAGGACGTGGGATTTGCCATCGCCAGAGGTATTTCGGTGTTGGTCATTTCCTGCCCCTGTGCTCTGGGGCTGGCTACCCCCGTGGCCATCATGGTGGGCAACGGTGTGGGAGCGAAAAACGGCATTCTGTTCAAGACCGCTGTCTCCCTGGAAAATGCGGGACGGGTGGACACCGTGGTGCTGGATAAGACCGGCACCGTCACCGAAGGAAAGCCCACCGTCACCGACGTGCGGTGCGACCGCCAGCGGGACGAGGGGGAAACCAGAGACTTTTTGACGGCGGTGTACTCGTTGGAGGCCCTCAGCGAGCATCCCCTGTCGGTGGCCATTGTGGAAAAGGCCAAGGAGATGGGGCTTCCACAGAAGCCCGTCAAGGATTTTCAGGCTGTGCCCGGGAAGGGGCTCCGAGGGCGAATCCTGATGAACCCGGAATACGGATACACCGACACCTTGTACGGCGGCAACCGCGCCTTGATCGAGTCGGTTTGCCGGATTCCTCCTTATGCGCTCACGCTGGCGGATCAATGGGCGGCCGAGGGGAAAACGCCTCTGTTTTTCGCCTATGAGAATGAATATGCCGGTATGATCGCCGTGGCCGACACGGTCAAAGCCGATTCGGCTACCGCAATTCAAGAGATGAAGGAGCTCGGACTTCGCGTGGTCATGCTGACGGGGGACAACCCAAAGACCGCCGCCGCCATCGCCCGGGAGGCGGGGATCGCGGAGAGCAACGTCATAGCCGGGGTTCTGCCCGCCGGCAAGGAGGCGGTCATCCGCGAACTGCAGGCTACGGGCAAGGTGGCCATGGTGGGAGACGGCATCACCGATGCCCCCGCTCTGACCCGCGCCGAGTTAGGTATTGCCATTGGGGCGGGAGCCGACGTGGCCATCGACGCCGCTGACGTGGTGCTGGTCAAATCCCGTCTGACCGACGTGACGGCCGCCATACGGCTGTCCCGCGCTACGCTGCGGAACATCCATCAGAATCTGTTCTGGGCGTTCTGCTACAATTCTTTGGGCATTCCCCTGGCGGCGGGGCTATTCATTCCCTTCTTAGGCTGGGAGCTGAACCCCATGTTCGGGGCGGCGGCCATGTCCCTGTCCAGCTTCTGCGTGGTGACCAATGCTCTGCGGCTGAATCTTGTGAACATCCGCAAGCCGGGGGCCTTCCGCCGCAAGGTCAAGGTCTACCCGCCCATCACCCGTCAAACCGAAACCCAACAAGAAAGTGAGGATATGACTATGGAAAAGATTCTGAAAATTGAAGGTATGATGTGCCCCCGTTGCGAAGCGCACGTGGTCAAGGCGCTGAAGGCCATCGAGGGCGTGGCCGACGCCGTGGCCGACCACACCACCGATACCGCCAAGGTAACCCTGGTCGCCCCCGTGGCTGACGAGGTTCTGAAGGCCGCGGTGGAAGCGGAGGATTACAAGGTTTTGGGGATCGAGTAAATCCTCAACCGTACGAAATGAAAAAGGCGAGGCCACAAGGTCTCGCCTTTTTTGATGACGAAGAAAATTATAAATTGCAGTTTATCGGGGAGTTATGTCCCTTTCTCTCCGTGGCGAGAGAAAGGGACCGAAAGAGCGCCACTTAAGGAAAGTACCCACGGTACTTTCCTTAAGGATCCTTTCCCCTGATCAGCGCGCCATTTCGCTCATAGCGAAATGGCCAACGCGCTGTTAAGTCGCAGTTTGCCATGAAGCCGCACGGTCGTCAGAGTGACGACCGCGCGGTTAGTCGCCCGCTTGGCAATAACCCTAAGTTTTTCTTTTTCCAACAGGATAAACAGCAACTCGAGGCAGAAGCAAAGCGGCGAGTTCCGCGCGGACGGCGCTCCGCCGTTCGTGCGGGTTATCGGGTCTTGCCGACCCTACGCGCAATCAGACTCGTTCGCCCCTTTGTGGGCGAAAGAGTCGCGCGGATAAGGTGATGGGTTTCTTAAGGGAGGCACCGTGGGTGACTCCCTTGAGTGGCGCTCTTTTGGTACTTTTCTCTCGCCAGGGAGAGAAAAGTACATGAGCCCAACGGCCCTATAAACCCAAATTTGTATCCTTTTTGCCCGTTTTCAACCATCGGTTTAATTGATTAGAAATTTATCGAAATACTCTTGACAAAAAGTGATTAGACGTGTATAATATCAGTGTAAGCTACCGAGCCCAACCGCGGAGGCTTGGAAATCACCGAAATGACACCTATGAAAGGAATGAAATTATGAACTATCTTGATATTGACAAAGCTCTTGTGGACATCACCAGAGCCAAATGCAACGAGTGCAAGGCGCGGCTGGATGCCGTTCCCAAGGACAATAAGGCCGAGCGCAAGGCTCTGCAGATCGAACTCGGCATGTACACCCTATGCGGCAACGCGGGACTGCTGTTCAACGCAGGATGGGAGCGCCAGCGCACATACCAAATCCGACAGAACTTTTGGAGCATGATTCTACCCAAATACCCCAAGCACCAGGAAGTGTATGTTTCCTTGAACGATGACGACAAGCTTTGCTTCATGGCCGCGTGGCAGGCCGAACTGTTCATGCGGGATCAGCTTCTCGCGGGGTACGTTGCCGAGCTTGCCCAAGCCGAGGCCGCGGGGGATGCCAAAAACACCTTTGAGTTTCGTATCAAGATCGGAGCCGTCCGCGAGATGCTTTCTATATGGGAGGCGTGGCGCGCCGAGAATAACGTGTATCCCCATCTGATTGAGGAGGTATAACCATGACCGAAAATCTCACCCTCCTCAAACTCCTCGCCGACGAGACACGGCTCCGCATCATCAACATCCTGGCCGAGGGGGACTGTTACGTGGAGCTCATCGCCTCCAAGCTGGAGCTGACCCCCGCCACGGTGTGCTACCACCTCAAAAAGATGGAGGCGGCGGGCATAGTCCGTTGCTCCCGCGCCCAGTTCTATATCATTTATTCCCTGAACGGGGAAATCTTTGATCGCACCCTCCGCGATCTTCTCATCACGGGGGACACCACCGCTGACAAAGAGGCCGCCTACGAGCGGGAGGTAATCTCTACCTTCTTCAAGTACGGCCGCCTCACCCGCCTCCCCGCCCAGCGCAAAAAGCAGGAGATCGTCCTCCGGGAGATCAGTCGTCGCTTTGAGCGCGGCCGCGACTACCCCGAGCCCGAGGTCAACGCCATCATCCTGGAGGTCTTCGACGACTTCTGCACCGTCCGCCGCGAGATGATCGGGTGCGGGCTGATGACCAGACAGGCAGTGAAGGGGAAACACGACGTGTATCGATTAACATGACAAATTTGGGTTTACAGGGGCTTTGCCCCTGCACCCCACAAGCCCCTTTTGAAAAAGGGGCTTGACCCCTAAAACTTTCAAGAACAATTATATGACAATATTTTTTGAAAGTTTTGAAGATTCCAAAGGGACTTTTTCAAAAGTCCCTTTGGTAGGATGCAGGGGTGAAACCCCTGCCGACAAACCCCAATTTGAATTACAGAAAGGAGCCCACATGAACACTCTCCGCATCTCCACCTCCATCCGCGCCTTTCGCCGTGAGCGCGCCATGAGCCAGACGGCCTTTGGGGATTTGTTCGGCGTAACGCCTCAGGCCGTATCCAAATGGGAACGGGAACTTTCCTGCCCCGACATTATCCTGCTCCCCGAGATCGCCAAAGTTTTGGGGGTGAGCTTGGGATACCTGTTAGGAGCGGAGGCATAACCTCCCCAAATAATGAACCCCCGCCCTTTGCATAATGCAAGGGGCGGGGGTGTTCTATGCAAGGAATGTCACGATGACCTGTCACGGTGACCTGTCAGAGTCTGTCTCGGCAAATTCCCCGACAACGTCGCCTTTGCGATGGTTTTTCTGCCTGTACTCCGTGGGACTGCAGCCCGTCATCTGCTTGAAATTCCGGTTGAAGCTGCTGGACGACACGTACCCGCACCGAGTGGCAACCGAGGCCATGCTCTCCCGGGTATTGCGAAGCAGGTAGCAGGCGTGGCTGATCTTGATGTTGCGTACGTAATCCGAGTAGGGCATCCCCACGTTCGTATAGAAGAAGCGGGACAGGTAGGAGGGTGAATACCCCAAGGCTTCCCCCACATCGGGGATGGAGCAAGAGCTGGCCATATTATGATCCACGTATCGGAATATATCCCGCAAAAGATGCTTGCCGTGGGCGTAAGGGTCCTCGGTCGAGAAATCCAGCTGCTCGCAGAATAAACTGCTGACGCTGTACAGAAACCCCTTGATCCGTCCGATGCTGTCGTCCTCCCGCATCTGCTCGAACAGCTCGCGGTACAGCCTCGGAACGTTTTTGATCACAGGCGAGAGCAGTCTGTACCGCACCAAATCCTCCGATATAGCCGCAATGAGCTCGGGAGCGAAAATGCACAGAACGTGGCGGCCCGCGCCCTCGGTTTCCAGGCTATGGATAAAGTTGGGCTTCACGAAGATCATATCTCCGGCCGCAATCGTATATTCTTCCTTCTCGATCCGCACCTTCATGGCGCCTTCCAACTGCAGAATGATCTCGTAGCACCGATGCATGTGCAGGGGAAAGGAGAAGTCACGGTTGCGCTCCAGAGTGAAGTAATCCGCACCGATCTCGTGCTTGAGTTCGTAAAAAAACTTATTCATAGGCAAATTCCTTCGTTACGGATGCAACCGCCGTTCAATGAAATCCGAAGCCGTCCATGCAAACGGGCGCTTCGCTATCACCGTGGTAGAACTTCCAGGTGACGGTGTGGCGCCCCAGAAGCGCAGGCATGGGAGCGGTGGTATCCTTGTATGCTTCCGAGGGCTGTACCTTCATTTCTGCGTGGTACATGCCGTCAACGTATAGCTCCACGCGACATTCAACCGTGGTTTTCGCACGGACGCACATGTGCGTCTCGCCGCTAAAGTCCAGGTAGCGATACAGCGCCGTGTCCCCGTCCCGAATCTCGGACAGCGCGAGATTCTCCTCTGACGCGACATCACCAGCGATACGGACATAACCGCCCAGCTCGCAGGCCAGATTGGCGGGGATGTGAGCCGATACGGGGATCGCCGCGCCCACACCCGAGGAGGTCTGCTTGACCTCGGAAATGGAGCCGTCTTCGTTTATGTAGATGGGCTCGATGCAGACGTGACGGGAATTGACGGTGCCGTGGGTAGAACGGTGGTAGAAAACGTACCATTGGCCGTCAAAGCATTCCATGGAGCCGTGGTTGTTCCAACTCGCAGGGTCACAGCCAAAGTTGTCGATGATGACACCGCCGTACTTGAAGCCCTGCATGGGATGATCCGAGACGGCATAGCCCAGGCTGGTGGGACGGTTTCCGTGACGGTGGGTGTCGGCAAAGAGGAAGTAGTACTTCCCATTGATCTTTTTGACCGAGCTTCCCTCGTGGAATTCATGCTCCTCGATGGTGAGAGAGTCCACCACCGAGTCGGGCTCGATCTCCACCATGTTGTCCCTCAGCTTGGCGATCTTGCCCCAGGTCAGCTGCCCCCAGTAGATATAGGCCTGTCCGTCGTCATCGATGAATACGGCAGGATCGATACCCCAAACTCCTTCCAACTGTCCCACGTCGGTAAAAGGCCCCGTGGGGGACTGGGACTTGGCCACGCCGCAGCGTCCGTCGGGCACGCAGTAGTAGAGGTAGTACCAGCCGTCACGGTAGGCGCAGTCGGGAGCGTACAGAGCGCCGCAGTCCTTGGCCCAGGCGGAGTCGGCCAAAGAAAACACCACCCCGTGATCCGTCCAATGAATCAGATCCTCAGAGGAGTACACGTGATGAACGTCGCTGCAGTAGGTCTGCACACCTTGATGGTCAAAGGAGCCGTACAGATACATACGGCCGTGGCCCCAGGCGTGGGCCTCCACGTCGGGAATGAAAATATGGCTGTCCAGTATGGGATTGTGGGCAAAGTCAAGGCTCATGGTATTTTTCCTTTCACATGGGACGGATGGTTGCATTTCTACGCGCTGTTGCTTTGGCCTCCCAATATTTTTCGTTTTCATTATACCACAAAAAGAGAAAAACCGCAACCCCTATGTATCGGAATTGCGGTTTTTATTTGGCGAGTGGCTATAATTTTGATACAAAGCAAAGTTCCTTAACATTTGCGGCAAATTCCGCATCCCACCCATTCGGAATGGTTGCGTGTTCCCCAACAATAATCAGTTTACACTGTGAGATGTTGCAAAATGCATGCTTTTTTACATGTTTCACTGTGCTTGGAATAACAAGCTCTTCTATCCGATCAAGCCCCCAAAATGCTTGAGCGCCTATTTCGATTACACTCTTTGGTATGTTTATTTTCTTGATTTCTTGGAAATCGAAGAAAGTATTGTCTTCGATAATTTCAAGTGTTGACGGCAGCAAAATTTCTTCAATCAAATTTTCATAAATGTAGTTACAGATATCCTTAAAACCTATCTTTACTGTTCCTTCGGGAACAATGAGAACTTTTTCTTTAATAATGCACTCCATAAACACACCGCCTTTCTCAAATTTATTATACCATAGAGAAACAAAAACCGCAATCCCTTTGTATCGGAATTGCGGTTTTTATTGGCTAATAACCTTAATTTTGATACAAAATTTAAGCATTCCAAAAACGGTATATTATATTTTGATTTTGATGAATCGAACCGGGATATTTTGATTCCCCCAAACAACTGTATATATATTGTTTTGGTGAACCTTGATTCTTCCCACAACCTCACCGTCCACCGGGAGTTTTTGCAATACATTTCCGCTTGCAATATCAACTTGATAAATCATCTTTTCAAAATCACCAAGAATAACCGTTTCACCGTAAAGATCAAAATAAGCGCAACCGTTCTTCAAGAAGATCGACCATTTTTCTTTTCCGCTTTGTGCATCAAGATTGACGAAATAACCGTCTCTACCTGCTGTGCCATACATCAAACTGCGTTTCAAAAACAAAGGATCCGTATAGATCCAGGGAGTGGTCTTAACACAATACGTTTCCTCGCCGGTATCTATATCCAAGCAAACCAGCTCGGTATCGTTTTTTACCCAATACACAAGATTATCTTGCCGATATATTTTACATCTCAGGAGCGGACCTTCAAATGAACGTTTGCTTTTCCAAAGAACTTTTTGATCTGTTGTATCATATTTTAAAATTCCCGCATTTGACCAGTTTGTAAATCCGATCAACAAAGTCCGTTCATCCAATCTGACAGGCATAAAAAGCTTATCTATGCGGGATATTTTTATTTGATCTTTTATCACTCCGCTGACAATATCAATAATCAGCAGCTGATCGTTGCCGTAGCATGCGACCGCATTTTGAAACAGGCAAATATCTCCGGCTTGATAATGTTTTGTATTTGAAATACGATGTTTCCATTCAAGATTGTGCAAATCCAAATTCAAACACCATAAGGATGATCTGTCTGCGAAAATAAAATAATTATCTTTTAAAATATATGAGTTTATATGATTGTCAATCCGAACTTGATCAAATTTTGATAGTCTTTCCTTTTCATAGAGCCAAAGCTCCCCCGTATAAATAATGATCTTATCTTGATACTCCGCAAAAAAGCACTTTGAAGAAATATCCGACCGTCCTACGCATTCGATCCTGAACTTTTCTGCTCCCGTTTCCGTGTCTATAACATGTAAAACGGCTTTAGGATAGCAGCTTATAAAGTATAGGTTGTTATCCTTGATCATGATGGGAGATTCATAGTGATAATCTTGACTTTTTTCGTCCGTGGGCAAATCAAACATCCATTCGATCTTCATAGCTCCTCCGTTTTTTGCAGTAGCATTTCATACATTATACCACAAGAAAACAAAAACCGCAATCCCTTTATATCGGAATTGCGGTTTTTATTTGGCAGAGATGAAGAGCTTTCGTCTATCCGCTTCGCGGCGTCGCACCTCGCAAACATAGTCGCCCTGTTCGCTTCGCTCTCGATGCTCCTTGTTTGCCCACTCCTCACGCTCCCTTTTTCCGCCACAGGCGGCGGTCCGCGCATTTGGCGCAGTCAAATGGGTCCCATCTCGCGGGCGCTCGCGTTCAAATCTTTTCCCTTTCGCCAATAAAAAAAGCACTGCCGTATGTGAACTGAACCCGTAAAAACGGACATTGAAATAAAAAGCCTCTTGTGGTAGAATAGAGATATCTACCACAGGAGGTTTTTTTGCATGGGAAGCAGAAAAGGTCAAAAACATTACACAGAAGAGATCAAGCA
>JAZRFR010000090.1:0-1812 GCA_045643785.1 Eubacteriales bacterium
GGGTCCAGGGGTGAAACCCCTGGCCGATAAACTGCAATTTACGTTTCCTCCGCCCGTCGGACGGAGCGGTATTTCCTTGCGGCTTCCACCGCGATATCTGTTTCGCTGAAGGGATGCTTCCCTTCGCGGTCGATTTCATAGTTTTCGTGGCCTTTACCCGCCAGCAGGATGATGTCTCCCGCGCGGGCATGGCGAATGGCGTAACGGATGGCCTCGGCGCGATTTTGCACCACGGCGAATTCGCTCTCCTTATCCACCCCCGCCAGAATGTCGGCAATGATGCTGTCGGGATCCTCCGATCGGCTGTTATCCGAGGTAATGACCAGAGAATCCGCCATGCGGGAGGCGATGCGGGCCATGACCTTACGCTTGGATCGGTCGCGGTCGCCGCCGCACCCGAAGACCAGCACGATGCGCTGACCTCTGCGGCGGAAGGCGTGAACCGAGCGGAGAAGGTTTTCCAGAGCGTCGGGAGTGTGGGCAAAGTCGATGAACACCGACAGGGGAATATCGGTCTCGGGGAGTCTGACCCGCTCCATACGGCCGGGGACACCCCCGAAGGTGGCCAGAGTGTCCCGCACGACCGCGGGGCTGACCCCCAGAGCCAGGGCGGCTATGGCGGCCTGCATGGCGTTCATGACGGTAAACTGCCCGGGTACGGGACAGCGGAGACGGAGACGCACGTCGGGAGAGGTCAGCTTGAAGGAGACCCCGTCCTCACCGAGGTTCTTCACCTGCTCGGCGTAGTAGCGGGTGCAGGTTCCCTCCCCCGCGGGACACATACGGTCGGGGGTGAGGTTACGCAATCCCTCGGCGTGACAAATGTGGTGATGGTGAACGGGCACGGGCTCGGCCAGAAGCCGCCTGCCCCAACGGTCGTCGGCGTTGACCACCGCCTCGCGGCTCACCTCAAACAGAGCGAGCTTGGCTTCAAAATACTCCTCCATGGTTCCGTGCAGATCCATATGCTCGGAGGAGAGATTGGTAAAAATCGAAAGATCAAAGGTAAGGGGCGCTACCTTGCCGAGCGCCAGGGCGTGGGAGGTGACCTCCATCACCACCACGGGGCGTTTGGCGCCGTTTGGGGGTGCCTCCGAGGCCATACGCGCCAAAAGCGGATACAGCTCGGCAGGATCGGGGGTGGTCATGCCGCTGTAGGGCTGACCGTCCTCCCCACAAATGGGAGTATCGGCGGCGGGGGTGTAGCACCCCACGGTACCGATGAGCCCGCAGGGGATCCCTGCGGCGCGGAGGATGCGGTAGAGCATAGTGGACACCGAGGTTTTTCCGTTGGTGCCCGTCACACCCACCAAGCGAAGATGGCGGGCAGGGTGGCCGTACCAGGCGTCGTAGAGGCGCGCCATGGCCACGCGGGCATTGGGAACGGTTACGATGGGGACGAGAGTGAGAGAACGCAGATCAGCCTCTCCCTCGCACAGAACGGCTGCGGCGCCTTTGGACACCGCCTCGGGGATATGGGTACGGGCGTCGGTGCGGAGTCCGCGGATGGCAATGAACAGATCTCCCGGGCGGACAAGACGGGAGTCGGTTTGCAGACCGCTGACCGTGACCGCCTCGGCTCCCTCAAAAATCGGGAGCTCGGCATGGGTCAGTAGTCTTGACAGAGGCATGGGGGTCGGATGTAAAGTCATGATGTCCCTCCAAGGGGCGCGGGGTTTTACATCCTGTTTGTTGCGGGTGGAGCGGGTGGGATTTGCTCGTTTTACGGGCGTCAAATTTGGGTTTATCGGAGAGCGGGGGAACGCCAAAGGGAAACTTCTTGAAAGAAGTTTCCCTCTGGACACCCTTCAA
>JAZRFR010000091.1:0-2063 GCA_045643785.1 Eubacteriales bacterium
ATGGCAAAATACCCCACGGGTTTCTGGACCTCCCCCAACGTTGAAACCCCCCCCGCCGCAGCCGTCGCCCGCTGGGACAACTGCGGCATCACCTGCAACCAGACCCCCACCTTCAGCTACGGTCATCACGATCCCGCCCGCATGACGGCGTTCCTCGACGAAATGCACAAGCACGGCATGAAGGCCTTCGTCTACATCAACGATCTGATCTTCCACAATTTCAAGGAGGATCCCGAAGCCTTCCGCGCCATCTACGAGCGGGCCTACGCCGATTTCCGCCACCACCCCGCCACCCTGGGCTTCTTCATCGGCGACGAACCTCTCCACCCCGCCGAGTTCAAGGCCTGCGTGCGCGCCTACCAGATCATGCGGGAGATCTCCCCCGAGCTGACGCCTCTGCTCAACTTCAACCCCTACTGGCTGGGTATTGAAACCGACTTCCTGGGCGGTCAAAAATTCGAGGATTGGCTGGACAACTTCATCGACGCCTCGGGCTGTCCCCTCATCTGCTACGACTGCTACTGGCAGATGAACCCCGAGGAGGAAGGCACCAATATGTACTTCCTCAACCTCAACAAGTACACCTCCGCAGGCAAGCGCAAGGGGGTCAAGGTCTGGAATACCCTCTTGTCCGTGGGTCACTTCCGCTACCGCGTCCCCTCCGAGGACGACCTGCGCTGGCAGCTCTCCACCACCGTGGCCAGCGGCTGCGACGGTATTTTGTGGTTCTACTACTACGGCCAGAACAACGGCAACAACTACCGCGGCGCCCCCATCGACGAGCTGGGTGAGGAATCCGCCACCTACACCGCCATGCGCCGCGTGCAGAAGATCTTCCACCGCCGCTACGGCGAGATGATCACCCGCCTCAATCACGGCAAGACCTGGCATTTCCAGAAAGCCTACGGCGATTATCCCCTGTACATGACCTATGAGATCCCCCGCCTCCGCAAGATGGAGAGCGCCCACGGCATCCCCGGTATCGTCAGCACCTTCTATGACGAGAACGGCGAGCAGTACCTCTGCCTCTGCAACAACTCTCCCTTCGAGTCGGGTCTGTTCTCCTTCATCTTCGATCCCGGCGTGACCTCCTGCACCCGCTACTGGGACAACGGGCAGGAGATCGACTTCAAGACCTACCACCACGATGCGGTCTATGAGGCTCATTCCTCCTTCACCAAGATCGGCGTGTACCTCGCACCCGGACAGATGGAGATCTTTAAGGTGGGGTTTGACAAAGCATGATGCAAGTGGTCTTCCGCTATCTGCAAAAGCCGCCTTCCTCCGCTCTGCTGGATGAAATTTTCGACATTCTCGCCACCAACATGCGGGTGATCGCCCCCACGGGGCTGACCTATGAGGAGGATCGCGCCCAGTGGATGGCCTGCGTGCCCCCGGCACTCACAAAGGACGCGCGGCAGATCGTCCTGATCTACGTGGGCGGCGAGCTGGCGGGCTTCTTCCAGTACTACGTCACGGCGGATCACAGCGTATTCATGATGGAGGAAATCCAATTCAAGGAGGCCTATCGCGAAAGCGGTCTTTTCGGAGAGCTGTACCGCTTCCTGATCCCCAAGCTCCCCGCCGATATTGTCGCGGTCGAGGCTTACGCCGACAAGCGGAATACCAAGTCGTTGGGTGTGCTGGGACATCTGGGTTTGACGGTCATCGGGGAGAACAAAAACAAGATCAGCTGGCATTTGCGGGGAGATTTCGCCGTACTGAAAGAAAAATACGGATAAATCCTGACTTTTTTCGCAAACTGTGTAAGATTCCCACATCAAAACGTGTCTATATAAGTAGAGGCACGTCATACCCAAAGAAAAAGGGTGTTGCCCGCAGGCAACACCCTTTCGTTTGCAAATTGGGGGTTATCAGGGGAACGCCTGGGAGGAACTTCTTGAAAGCCTCCTCGCTTCGCTCGGTGCAAGTTTGCTTTCAGCAAACATTGCGAAGTTTTTCCCCAGACCCCCTTCAAGAACTTTCAAAAAATATTGTTACATAATGTTTTAGAAAGTTTTAGGGGTCAAGCCCCTTTTTCAAAAGGGGCTTGTGGGGTGCAG
>JAZRFR010000092.1:0-15466 GCA_045643785.1 Eubacteriales bacterium
CTGTCCTCATAGACGAACTCGCGGCAAATCGAGAACACGTTCTTTTCATAGGGCGCGTTGCTCTCGGTCATCTCGTCAAGGTTGCTCTTGTAAAACGCAAGGCTGATGGCTGTGTTGGAAGAATAGTCTTCCACCTTCTCATTGAGCGTGGCGAGAAGACCGCGGCTGTTTATCTTGTCGCAGAGCAGCTTGACAAAGCGATCCTGATACTGACTACCATAGGTCGCTTTGAGCTTATTCAGTTCTTCGGCTTGCGTTGCCTCAAGGAATTCGAATAATTTTGCTCGGTCAAGCGCGTTTGCAAAATCGTAATCGCTTCGCTTGCTCTGTACGTAACCGTGAGAGAGGAAATAATTAAATATCTCGTCGCGGAACGGGTTTTCTCTTAAATCTTTTTCTGCCATGTTTTCACTCCTTTCTCCCAGACGTCTGGCACCGTCGGGATGGTGTGATTATTTTTTCAAGCTAATCCAAACAACTGGATTTAAGTTTTTATTGATTGCTTCTTTCTTAAAATCGTTTAATGCATCCAGCAAATGAAATGATTTAAAGTCGGACAGCTTTCTTAATGTCTTTCGATTCACGAGCATCCATAGACATACGTTTTTACCGTCGAACACTTTATCTTGAAGTTCTCCAGAATCTGTTAAACGAATAGAAGTTGTAGCCTGTTTCACGAGATATACCAAATCAGCCTGTTGGCGTTGATCCTTAATCATGATAACATTATTGTTATCCATATTTTTTGTCAACAATAAAAAACTTGTCGCTGATATTTCCCTTGAATGTGTTGAAAAACTCAGTAAGTACAGAGATTAAGCTTCCACTCCATAAGTCAACTCTATCTCCATCGCCGGCCATCACCATGGAAAAGTCAAAATACATGTCATCAAAGGGAAAAGTAACATTGGCATCCTTATCCTCGCCGAGAGACTTTTTAATCACATTAAAAGCATTCAACTCTTGTGAAGAAAATATTTTAATTCTCTCACCTTGCGACGCGATTTCGCCTACTATTTGCTCCCAATTTTTGGGATCGTATGAATAAAGTGAAATTCTATTCATAAACTCTCCTCTTAAAAATTAAGTTCCTGAATGATCGCAATAACATCAATATAGTGCATATCCGCAGAAGCATCAAAAGATCCAGCATTAGTGCTATCGTCCGTTTCTATTTCAGAAACATCGTTTTTTCTATTGAAAGATGACAAAACATCCACTCGGTCTCGTATAAGTCCGGCATTATATTTACCACGATATATTCCGATTATTGTTACGGGGCCAAGTTCAATGTCTGTAATTCCATATTGGGATTCCATTTCATTATCCATTTGCATAGGAATTTTCAACAATATATGAGCTTTTTCACTATCCGATTTTACCTTTTCGGGAAGCTCACCTGTGATGATATAGGAAGCACCTTTAAGAAATGAATCTGCCAAACCGGTTAAATCCATCTGTCCCACACCATCAACAGGGATAGAGGTTAGTAATCCACTCATTAGAGCGCGTGCAGCCAAAATATCACTTCCGTTATGTACCGTTAATGAAACGTTTTTTATTTTTATCAAATTTCCGATCTTATTATCGCCGATTTTTTTGACTTCCGTGGCCTTTTTTACAATGGGAGCAAGAACAGTAGATTTTGTAGATACAATTTTTATTGTATCGCTTGCTCTGCTTGACTTACTAACATTGAGCGAAAGAGATGCATCTAATTTTGGCAACAACTTGCTAATCAAAGGATTTTTGATGCCCGTATCTATATCCATTTGTCCGTTTCCATCGGCAGACCAGCCATGATCTTTAATTGTTTGCTCGAGGATTTTATTATCCATTTGCATAGCGATTTCAAAAGCCTTTGCGTAGTTGATATAATAAACGTTAAACATAAAACACCTCTTACACTTCAATTTTTCCTGTTACCGCCTCGTAGATTACGCTTTGGCGGTATTCTTTGAGTTTTTCAATTGTTGATTCATTAGTGGCAATCAACTTGTCAATATTCGAACACTCGGTGTCTAAATAAGACGCTATCCGTTTCTGTTCTTCAACAGGCGGAAGCAACACGGGTAATTTTTTTAACAGATCCTGTGACAAGGAAGCTCGCGTTACAAGATTCATTTCTTTGACAAAGAAGAATCGGTGCATTTCACTACGGAAGTAGTATTTTGAAAACTCTTTAGTAAGCAACTCTGTATTCGGTCTGAAGCGAATTAAGAAACCGGCGAAGGTTGCATTCTCAATTGTCTGCATGCAGGTGGAGCTTATGGCAACTTCTTCGATTGTTTCTGACGTTCTGGTAAAGAACACGTCGCCTTCTTCAACAGAATATAACTGTTGCTCTTCTGCTGTGGTTTCGATCAATCCGGAAACTTCACGCGGCAACTCCATGTTTTTATAGACATCGCCATAACTTACAAAAGGAGATCCACTTCCAAAAAACTCACCGGCTTTGCTAATACCATTGGAACAGCTACCCAAATAACGCAATTTCCGAATTTCCCATGTACTCGGAATTGTTCCGATCCATTCGATACCACTATCTTTCATCGACACAGTAGGATCAAGTCCCTTGGTAACCGCTTCGTAGATGATGCTCTGATGGCGTTCCTTGAGAAGTTTGTTAGTTTTTTCCTTGGCAGCGATAATAGCATCAATCTCAGAGCATTTTTGGTCGAGGTAATTTGAAATGAGCTGTTGTTCGCCAAAGCTTGGAACTAATAACGGAAATTCTTTCAATTCATTAACACTCACACCGCCAATCATACCAGAAAGACTTAATTTGAATTCTTCTGTAAAAGCGGAGGACTGCATTAAGTAAAAAAGATATTTATTATCCATGCTTTTAGAATAAAAGCAACAAAGCTTGTTTATAAATGATACGTCTTGATTAACAAAACCAATCTTTCGACCAGCGCTGCCTCCTTCAATACACAACAAAATGCTATGTTGAGGGGCAACCTTAAATGCTTTGTCTTCTTTTTTTGTGTACATTCCGTTATTGTAATCAATAGTATGACTCTCTAAAGCGATATCCTTGGTTGCGATATATGGGATGGCATCACAAGGATCATCATAGTTCATTTTGTTCTCATCTTTTATACTATTTCCGTTGTAGATATGTACTGAATTCTTAAATTTACAAATATTCCAATCGTTCGGAATCGCTCCAATCCACTCAATTCCGCTATCTTTCATTTTACGCATTATCTTCACCTGCCTTTATCTTTAGCACAATAATGGTAATAATTCCACCGATCACAACTACACCGCCGAGGATACAGAGAATCAATACCCAATTCGCAAAAATCCATTGCACCAAAGCAATAATTCCATACACGATTGCCCACAAGATTACGAAGGCAATCAATCTGACAACCCAATGAATCAGAGAGCCAAAGTCTCCGCCGGGAGAGATATTCCATGCAATCACAAAGGCGATTGCTCCGATTACCGCCAAAATGAGATATTCCCAAATGGCATCAATAGGCAATCCCAAAGGGTCGGTCAATATATCAAACAAAAACTTAAGCATTCAGCACCGCCTTCAACGTTTCCTGAACGGACGTCTCGTTCTTGGCAATCTCGGCAAGGATCTCGTCGCTCTTGCGAGGAGGTGTGTACTTATAGAAATATCTTGTGAAGGGTATCTCGTAGCCGATTTTGTCCTTGCTTCTGTCGGCAAAGGCGTCGGGAACGTAGGGAAGCACCTCGGTCTTGATATATTCATCAATATCTGTCTTGAGAGGAATAGTCTCGGTATCGCGGCGAGCGGTATCCACCTGAACAACTCCGCGCCTTACAATCTTCTCGCCCTTTTCGTTGTACAAAGGGCACTCGATGGTTACCTTGGTATAGCCAAAGTCAGCTGCGTCAAAGAGCTTGCTGATTTCGCTCTCCTCAAATGCGGTGTAAGCATCAACAATTTTCTCAATACTGACATCGTCAATGAACTTACGCTTGTTGCCGAGCGATTTGGGAGTTTGGGGAACGTAGAAAGAGGTTGCGTCAATTAACTGTATTTTGTGATTTCTTTTGGCATTAGGCTTTTTTGAAATAATCCAAATGTATGTAAAAATAGGGGTATTGTAAAACATCATATCTGGTAAAGCAATAATAGCCTCAAGCAGATGGTTTTCCAAAACATAACGGCGAATCTCGCTCTCACCGCTTCCTGCATCTCCTGATGTTAGGGGAGAACCGTTGAGGATAATGGCAATTCTCGCATCGTCCTCTGCCTTGGCAATCAGATTCTGAAGGAACAAGAGCTGGCCGTCACTGACACGAGGCGTACCTGCAACAAAGCGGTTATTAGGCTGAGTCAGTTCCTTCTCAACAAAGGGTTTGTCGGTTTTCCACTCCACCCCGAAGGGAGGATTGGTAATCAGAAGGTCAAACTTCTCACCCGAGAACTTATCCTCGGTCAAAGTATTACCTTCACGGATATTGGTGGGGTTCTCGCCGAGCATCAGCATTTCCGCACAGCAGATCGCATATGCCTCGGGATTGATCTCCTGACCATAGAGCTTGACGTCATCCGATTTCACGCCCATATCGTTCACAAGAACACTCTTGAGGGTGGTGAGCATGCCGCCTGTTCCACAGCATCCATCGTACACACGAAGAACTCTGCCTGCTCTGCGAAGGCTCTCGGTGTTGTTGCTCATCATCAGCTCCACGCAGAGCTTGATAACCTCACGAGGGGTATAGTGATCACCTGCTTCGGCATTTGCCTTGTAGGTTCTGATAATTTCTTCAAAGATGTAACCCATTGCGATAGGGCTGGTAGTATCGGGGTGGAAATCTACCTCGGAGAATGCTTTGACAACCTCAAAGAGGATATGCTTTTTGATCATAAATTCAACTTCCTCGCGGAACTTGAGATCCTTAAGGATTTTCTGCACGCTGGGAGAGTATGCACCGATGAATTCAAGAAAGTTGGCGTCAAGGTTGTCGCTATCGCCAACAAGATCCTCGAGCGTGACACACTTTGCATTGTAGAAAGGCACGCCACACTTGAGCTTGACCATCTCTTCAACCTTTTCGGGAGTCATACCTTTGACCTTGGAGGTTGCCTCAACGATCTGAGCGATCTCCTTATTCTTCTTTGCAAGGATGCAATCAAAACGGCGGATGATCGCCATAGGAATAATTACGTTACCGTATTTTTCGGGGGTATAAGGGCCTCTGGTTTTATTTGCAATACTTTTTACAAGATTAACTTTTTCGTTGGTGTTTGCTGTAAGAGCTGCGTTATTCATATGTAACCTCATCAATCGTTATCAAACATCTCAAGGAGCTTGACGTTTTTGTAAATGTTTTCTTTTCCGACCTTTTCTTTGCTTAACATGCCTTTGTCGGCGAGCTGGTCGAGATATACCGCCGCGGTCTGACGGTTGGTATATCCTGCATCCACAAGATCACAGTTGCGGACAAATGGCTTTTTCATAATCAGACGAATGCAGTCGCACAAGGCTTTTCTGTTTCCGCTCATATCGTCTGTAAAGTATTTCCTTCGTCCTGTTTTGGGAGGGGCAGGATCGTTCTGCTCGGTCATCGTATATTCGGTCGTAAGCTGTACGATCTGTTCGATGATGTACCGTGTCCTGTCCGCTGTTTCCTTAAAGGAGCGTAGGATGTAGGCAACCGCCTCGGTGTAATCTTCCTTTTCTTTGCTTGTCCGCAAAATCTCGTAATACTCGTTTTTATTTTTTATAATGTAGGAGCTTGCGTACAAGATAGGCTGAGAAAGATATCCCTTTTGGCAGAGGAACAAGATGTTCAGTATGCGTCCGGTTCTGCCGTTTCCATCGTTAAACGGATGGATATTTTCGAATTGGCAGTGGGCAAGGGCGATTTTTATCAAAGGATGCTCGTCATACTGCTCGTCATCGTAGATATATTCGAGCATGTCCGCGAGTTGTAGCATCAACAGCTCCTTGCCGTGCGGCGGAGTATATATGATCTCCTCCTCGCTACCGTTTGATTTTTTGATTCGGGTGAGCGTATTGAAGTTGGGAAGATTTGATCTGACGCCTCGTCCTTGTGTATTGACGGGAGCATTGATTGCCTCAAGGTCTTCAATACCAAACTGACCTTTTTCCTCGAGCAATTCGAATCCTGCAAGCAATGCATCCTTGTAATCGGATATTGCCTTTGTTTCTGCGTTAAAATCCTTGAACGCGACCGCGCGGAGAAGGTCATCGTTTGTTGTTCGGATATTCTCGATGTTACTACTTACCTTTGCTTCTTGTAGGGCAAGCGTATCGAGAAGAATTTCGGAGTTTGGCAACGATTTGAGCGCGTAATTTAATAACTCAATCGAAACTCGTGCTTCTTCACGAAGGTTGTTTAGCTCCGGCGTTAGCTCCAAGTAAATACTCGAAACCAACGGGAGGTCGTTATACGGTTCACGGGGATCAAACATCACCAAACTCCTTTCAAAGATTTTTGACTAAAAGTCAGTTGCGACCGTAAGACCCGGTCTTCTTGTGGCAAGACATACACAGAATCTCGCAATTGGAAAGAGTATCACTACCACTGGAAGAAACTGCAGTTTTGTGATGAGCTTCCCAGCCGTAAGAGCTATAATCGTTTCCACGCTGATTCCACATAAGTCTTTGAGTACATCTGCCCGAGTAACCGTGTCCGTGTGAGGAACGTTCGCACTCGCATCGCCCACCGGATCTTGCCCAGGCTTGCCTTACCGTTAAATCAGAAAAAGCCATTTTGGGACGTCCTTTCTCCAACGGCAATTGACAAATGCCACAAAGTGTGGTATAATAACTTTGCGTTCGCGCGCACCGAACAATCCGTTGGTATTGTTCGAAGCCGTCATTGGTGCCAGCCGATGACGGCTTTTGTCTTACACGTATATTTTACCACATCCGATAAATTGTGTCAATATTTTACGCGTCGAAGTTTTGCAAATATTTAGACACAAGAAAGGGTTGGATATGGAATTTTATTTTCATTTCAAAAAGTTTGTCATTTTTTCAATTGCTCAAATTTACCGAGGTTTATTATACCCCTTGCGAGAGGGTATAATGGGGGTATAATCGCTCGGCGCTTATCTTTGATTACCGCATCGCAAATATTTCATCGTGAAGAACTTGAAATGTTTGCAATTTTATGGTATAATGGCAGTAGCAAAAAAGCCACCTCGGAGCGAAACTTAAGGCTCGCGTGAGGTGGGAGAAAATATGGAGTTTGGATTTCGACCACAATGTTGACCATCTACGGTTCCGGACTACGTGGAAACAGTGCTTATAAGAGCACCCGAAAGCATCGTTTTCGGACACAAAAGCCCCGAAAAGCCTTGTAAAGTAAGGGAAAAATCGGCTTTTTAGCGTTTGGGAGCTAGATGCTGCAGGTTCGAGTCCTGTCACTTCGACCAAAAACACGGAAACGGGTGTTGGCCCGTTTCAGTGTTTTTCGATAGAGTAACCGACGAAGAACCTGGCAAGCGCGAAAGCGCTTGCATAGCTTGCGCAATGAAATGCATGGGTATCAGTAGCCCCAGGCGCAAGCAGAGGTTCAGAGTCCTGTCACGTCGACCAAACCTTACTCATTCGAACGCTCGGAATTCCAAGCGGATTGTGGAAGGATGCGTAAGGTGTTTCTTTCATATAACAGACGGGCGGGCAACCCCGTTCGAGTTGCGCCCCCGCTTTTCGGATTTTTTATTTGCCCAAGGCAATCCGGTACATCAAATTTTTACATTCAATCATTCTGATAGCGATCAGTAAGGGATGATCTTATCGACCTCGTCCATGGAGGAGAAAAATGCGACAAAGCCAATGTCAACGGTGTCACCGTTCTCGGCCGTATTCGCCAGACCAAAGCGCAAATATCCCAAGTAACCGGTTTCGGAGTCATAGCAGAGGGCAAGCTCGGCCAGATCGATCGCCACATACGCCCATTCGCCGTCGGTGGCTTCGATTGCGCCGTCCACATTGTCACCGTTACCGTGTGCAACGTTGCCCTCTGTACCCATGTACAGATTCAGGCCCTGGTCGTACGCAGAGCGGTACTTAATGACCATAATGTCATCCACGGGCGTGTCTTGTCTGATCAGGTAAAAGTAGGGGTCCCATACGTTATCGGAGCCATAGCGGAACAGGGCGGTCAGACTGCCGTCCTCATTCAACGTCAGGCCTCCGAAATCGCTCCAGTCCTGCTCTGCGTTGTGGGCAGCTGCCAGAATATCCTCTGTTTCAAGAACAGCGGTAGCGTATGTTTTTACCTCGTCCAGCGTCGGGTGGTAAATCTCCTCCTTTTCCTGCGTCGTTTCCTCTTCGGTGGCGGGCGCCTCGGTGGCGGGAGCTTCCGTCACGGGAGCTTCGGTCGCGGTAGCTTCAGTGGTGGCCTCTTCGGCGGGGGGTTCGGGAATGGGGGGCTCGGGAGTCTCGGTGGTTTGGGTGCACGCTGCCATGCACAGCAGAATGGAAAGGGCAAGAACTGCAATGATCCAACGTTTCATGCGATCACCTCGTAATTGATTATAGTGGTCTCATCATACCGTACTCGGAACACAAATGCAACTGTCCGGGCTGTTTTCACTCTTTCCTGAGTTCATCAGCAAGAGCAGTCTGATCATCTTCTTTCATACGGTACCGATGGTATTCAATATTATAACATAAACATCATGTTTTTTCAAGTGATTTTTGTAAAGAATACGGACCATATGTTCAGTATGTGAGAATCATTTCAACTTCCATCTTTCAATATGTATTGACTTTTCGTGAAAAATGTGCTATACTGTACTGGGAAAAGCTGGGATCGTTTCTGCTGATATGGGAACGGTCTTGAAAAGCAAGAGAAAATATCGCTTTCGTGTCATAAACATCGGATTTGTTTTGAGTTTGACATATTGCGACCAATTCCGGTATTCATAAGGGATTTGAGTACCAAAATCGCGGTTTTGACCGCAGTTGAAGCCGCAGGGGAAACTCTGCGGCTTTTAATCTCAGAAAGGAGAGAATCTAATGAACAAAATGTTCCCCTCTATGTTCAGCAAGCCGGAAAAAATCCAAATATTTGTCTGTATCCCCTGTTGGCTTTGGGTTTTTGTGCTGCTTCCCATGTTTATGCCCTTCGTGGGGCTGGGTCTTTGGGAACAGGTGGAAATCAGCTCCTGGCTGGAGATCGGCTATCACGCGGCCAACGGAATCCTCATGTTGTTGCTTATGGGTAGCTACCTGAAGGAAGAATGGTTCATGGTGTCAACCAATGTGCGCTATTATCTGAAGCACGTCGCGCTGACCGTGGGCTTAATTGTGGGAGCGGAGCTGGTGTTGCTGGGCGTGCTGTACCTTTGCGGCTTCAATACAGTATATATGCTGGAACACCTT
Organism: Eubacteriales bacterium; assembly: GCA_045643785.1. Taxonomy (GTDB): domain Bacteria; phylum Bacillota; class Clostridia; order Oscillospirales; family CAG-272; genus CAMEON01. Next base: position 9,357 of record JAZRFR010000092.1, read on the forward strand.
CCTGTGGTAGAGATGACTGTCAGCCATACGCCCCTTTTATTGGTAAGTCTTCGGCCCATCTTCGGCACCATCGCCCTGTCGATTTTTGCGCCCATCACCATCTGCGCTTTGTTCTACTGCTTTGGTTTTGCACCGGTGTGTTACAGCAAGCCCTGGCTGGCCTATCTTTGCATCGCCGTTATTACGCTGATTCCTCCTGTAATCGATATTCTCTGGCGGGGCGAGGCAGCGTTCGTGCTGAGCGGTTGCCTGATACGGTTGCCCATTCATCTGCTGGCATGTTGGTCCTATCAAAAGACGGATAACGTGTGGACGCCCCTGGTATCTCTGGCGATCACAAATCTGCTGGCATCTATTGTCCTCCCAATTCTCCTGTTTCGGTAGTCCTACATAATGATGGCATATTTTGACAAATTAATCAAGATTGTTATATTATTCGGGTGATATTTTTAAGAGACGCCTTATCGCGTTGCGAAAACGACCGTTTTCTTTGCTTACCACACTGCAAATATTGAGGGGCGACCCATTTCGGCAATGCCGAAATATGTGGTCGCCCCTCTTTCATTATGCCTTTTTAGCCTTTTCCTTTTCGGCAGCTATTTCCGCTTTCGTGGTCTTAATCAGCTCTGCCAGCTTTTCTTCGCATTTCTCACGGGTTTAAGCGTAGATATTGCGCGAGATACGCTTATTCTGCCTTATGGCCTTTTCGTGCTTTTATTCTACCTCAACAACGCCGTCCGCTTTCACGGTGATGGTCATGCCGTCCTTGACGTAGTGAAGGAATTCATCTCCGAGAGAGTCGATAACGGGCATGGTCACGCCGCCCACCCATACGTCGGCCAGTACGGCTCCTGCGGCCGCCAGGGAGTCGATATGGTTGGCAAAAAGCATGCAGGCGGGGTTCTTCTCCATGGAGCAGGCGCAGTAAAGCACGAGGCCGCCCGTGGTCGAGCCGATGGTCTGGGGCAGGCAGAGAGCCTTACCCAGCAGAGATTTACCGTAGAGCTCCCGGTTGCTCTGATCTCCGCATTTCACTTCCTTGTCGCCGAACTGCAACGCCATCTGAAACGAAGCCAGGGTATTGAAGCCTTCCTTGGTCACGACTGCCTCGGCGGTGACTTCGCCGGGGGTGACAACTCTTCCTTTGAACTGTTTCATTGTTTTTTACCTCCTGTAATCGTGGTAAGGATCTCCGCGTCGGTATAGTATCGCGCGCTCGTATAGGTGCGGAGCTTATTGGAGGACGTGATGACCGGCATCTTCTTGCAGAGCGGGTTGTTCATGTACATGAGGGGGCAGATGTACGAGGTGATGACACCGGTTGCTTTGAGTCTGGCCGCATATTCGGTCTTTTCAAATGCTTCCAGGACGCCGGGGGCGGCGGTGAATACGGTGGGAAGCGTGACCTTTTTCTTGCCGTTCTTTTTCAGCTCGGATTCGATTTTTTGCGTCCAATCCTTGAGCTGCTCCAGGGAAAGGTGAGGGCAACCCACGAAGCAGAGCTTGGGAGTCGCGTCGGGATTCTTCCAGATCACGGGGTAATTGTTCTTGACTCGCTCCAGCTCGGCGTCGTCGATGACGTACTCCTTGGCGCCGTCAGCGATCAGGCTCTTACCAAGCTCGACGGCTTCGGGGGTGAGGTTTTCGATATGGTACAGACCCACCGCGCCGTTGGAGGCGGTGGCCGCGCCGAAGTCCTTCAGGTAGGCGCAGGCGGCGGCGTTCAGCTCGCTTCCGATCCATTTGTCAAGGCCGACGACGTAGGGAACGTCCTCCATGACCTTCATGCCGATGGCGGAGCCGAGAAGCTGTGCCTCGGGCTTCTTGGTGGTCTGAATTTTGACCACCCAAGTGGCCCTTCTGCCCTCGTCGGTGAGCAGGCCGAAGTAGGGAACGTAGCCGACGATGGAGCCCATAATGTCGATGATACCCGAGTTGCGGTTGCAACGGGCACCCAGTACCGAGTTCGCGTACACGACCGCGCTGGATTCTGCCCAGGAAAGCACGTCGCCCTTTTTGGGCTTATTGCCCACCTCGTCCATGTAGCAGGCGCAGGTGAAGGCGTTCTTATCCATGAGTCCCAGCTTGTCGAGCTGTTCCTCATAGAAGCCCTGCTTAGTGTACATGAACTTGTTGAACACGAGATTCTGCAGGAAGTTTGCAGGCACGTTCTTATCGATGGGGCGAGGGTCTACCGAAAACTTCTGACCCGAGCATACGCCTGCATCCAGAAGCTGCTGCATGAGATCGTACACGGGGGACATGACCTTAAGACCAAAGGAGGTTACGAGGTGGTTGTATTCCGAAGTGATGGGGACGAGCTTTTCGGCCTCAAAGGCGTCGCCGTACATCACGAGGGTCTTCATGACTTTCGCAAGGGTTTCGCCTTTTTCGCCGTTAAGGATCGCTTGCTGTTCTTTCGTAAGTATCATGTTTCTTTCTCCTTATCAAAAAATGATCAAAGCTTCATGGCCACATCCCATGCGCCCCAGATTACGGTACGGAGATTACCGACGGTGGCGGCATCACCGATCACGTGGACATGCTTGCCCTTGGATACGACGGGAGCGGGATTGTAGCCAACCGAAAGGATGACGGAATCGGCGTCTGCGGTAAAGGTCTTGCCCTCCTTGTCCTTCAGCACAACGTGTCCGTTGCCAATCTCGGAAAGGGAAGTTTCCAGATAGACGGGAACCTTGTTGGTCTTGAAGAAGTCGCGGAGGTAGGAGGTGTTGGCCAGGCAAATGCCGGGGGTGGTGATGAGGTCGTCCTGCATTTCCACGATGGCGGGCTTTTTGCCGTTCAGGTAGAGGTCGTAGGCGATCTCGCATCCCGTCAGTCCGCCGCCGATGACCACGACGTTCTCGCCGACCGTCTTGTTGCCCAGCAGGTAATCCACGGCCTCAATGGCGGTGTCTGCGCCCTTGACGGGGATCTTCTTGGCTACGGCGCCCGTGGCTACGATGATCTCGTCGGCATCCAGGGATTTGACATCGGTGATCTCGGTGTTCATCTTCACGGTGATGGGATACTTCTTCAGCTCGCGGATGTACCACGCGATGAGGGCTCTGTCCTTTTCCTTGAAGGAGGGAGCCGCCGCCGCGACGAACACGCCGCCCAGCTTGTCGGTCTTCTCGTACAGGGTCACCGTATGTCCGCGCTTGGCGCATACGATCGCTGCCTCCATACCGCCGATACCGCCGCCGATGACGGCGATCTTCTTCTGCTTCTTGGCGGGCTCGAGGTGATATTTCTTGGACTGCATGGTTTCGGGATTCAGGGCGCAACGGGCAAGACCCATGGTGTCGGTCAGATCCTGGGTGTTGGCGTGTCCCTTGGAGGAGGAGAAATTGAAGCAACCGCTGTGACAGCAGATGCAGGGCTTGATATCCTCCAGTCTGTCCTCAATGAGCTTGGTGATCCACTCGGAATCCACAAGGAACTGACGGGCAACGCCTACGGCGTCGATCCTGCCCTCGGCGACCGCTTTTGCGCCGACCTCCATATCCATTCTGCCGGCGCAGACCACGGGAATGTCCACGAACTTCTTGATGTGCGCCACGTCGTCCAGATTGCAGTTTTCGGGCATGTACATCGGGGGATGGGCCCAGTACCAGGAGTCGTAGGTACCGTTGTCGGCGTTGAGCATATCGTAGCCCATGTCCTGCAGATACTTGGCCGCTTTCTCGGATTCCTCCATGTTGCGGCCGACCTCCACGTAATCCTCACCGGGCATGGCACCCTCGCAGAAGCCCTTCATCTTGGACTCTACGGAGTAGCGGAGGGATACGGGATAGTCCTCGCCGCAGGCTTCCTTGATCGCCTTGACCACCTCGGCGGCGAAGCGGTAGCGGTTCTCGAAGCTTCCGCCATAGTCATCGGTGCGCTTGTTGAAGAATTCGGTGGCAAACTGATCCAGCAGATAGCCCTCGTGAACGGCGTGAACCTCAACGCCGTCGACGCCTGCTTCCTTACAAAGCTTGGCGGTCTTGGCGAAGGCCTCGATGATTTCGTGGATCTGCCCCACCGTCATTTCGGGGCATTCGATAGCGGGCGCCCAGCGCGCAGGCTGAGGAGAGGGGCAAGCAAGTTCGTGTGAGGTATCAATGATGGGCTTTACCAGGGCTCTGGTGAACTTGTTCTTGTGCAAGGGCGCAACAAGCTCGGTGATGGCCCAGGAACGCCCCATGCCGGCGGTTAGCTGAATGAACAGCTTGGCACCGGTCTTATGGATCTCATCCATAAAGACCTTCAGCTCTTCAAACATTTTCGGATTCTGCCAGAGCCACTTGCCAAAGAAGGTGTCCCGCAGGGGTGCGATGCCGGGGATGATGAGGCCTACGTTGTTGTTGGCTCGCTCCAAAAAGAGCTTGGCGGCCTCCTTGTCGAAGTGGCAACCCGTAAGCTCAAACCAGCCGAAGAGGGAAGTACCGCCCATGGGGCACATGACGATGCGGTTCTTGATCTCCACGTTGCCGATCTTCCAAGGTGTAAATAACGCCTCGAATTTTTCGTCCGTTCTGTTCATAGAAGATGGTTCCTTTCAAAATGTATTTTTTATTTAAATTTTTATTTTTCAAGCGCATCCTTGGTTTTTTCAAAGCCGATGAGTACGCCGCCCTTTTCGGCGTAGAAACTGCACAGGCCTCTGAAGGGATGGATTTCAATTTGAACATTTTGGAATTTTGCCAGGATCAAGGCTTTAAGTTGTTCGGCGGCCGCTTGGTTTTGGCAGTGGCCGATGCTGATCTTGCCTGAACGGAAGCCCTCGGATTCCAATGTCTCCACCAGGGTTTCCAGGGAGCGACGCTCGCCGCGGCACTTGTGCATGGGCTCGAGCGTTCCTTCGGCGCTGGCTTTTCCCACGATGCAAATGCCCGCGATGCCCACGAGCTTAGCGACGAGGGGGGAAACTCTGCCGTTGTTGGCGAAGGTTTTGAGGGACTTCAACATAAAGATCAGTCCCGTCTGTTTCATGTATTCGGTTACGCTGTCGCAAATATCCTCGTAGGACATCCCCCCCTTGATACATTCTTCGATTTTTTCGATGATCAGCGAGATCTCCGGACCGGCGGAAAGGGTGTCGAATACGTGTACACGCCTGCCCTCATGCTCGGATTCATAGATCTGCTTGGCGGCGCAGGCGGAATTGTAGCTTCCCGAAAGGCCACTCGTGATGGTGACGCAGAAAATATCGTCTGCATCGCCAAAGGCATCCAGCCAATCGGTGGTGTTGGGGCAGGAGGATTGGGATTTTCCTTTATACTGATACAGAAAGTTTACCATATCGTCCACGTCAAGGGACGGGTCGTCAACGAAGTCCTTTTCCTCGGTGATGATTTTCAGGGGGGCGCAAGCGAACTCGGTGTGCTGCAATTTGAAAAGATCGCAGGACGAGTCCGCAACGATTTTTATGTTTCTCATGTATACCTCTCGTTTATGCTCGGTTATGTTTCGTCGGATCGGTCGGCTATACCTTCAAGTCTGTCCGAAATAATGCTCAGGCTGCGGTAAAACGCGATTCTTTCCTCTTCGGTCAGTCCCGTGCTGATCTCATCCAGCACGCTGTTGATCTTACCGGTGATTTTTTTGCCCGCCACTATGCCCTTTTCGGTGAGCGCAAGGGGGCTCTTGTACCGCTTGGCAGATTGAGACCTGGAAACGATATATCCGTTCGTTTCAAGATAATCCAGGGATCGCGAAATGGTAGCCTTATCTTCCTCGCATCTTTCGCACAGCTCGGTTGCGGTCAATCCGTTTGCAGAGTACAGGTAGTACAGGCAGGAAATATGAGGACTGCGCAGGTCATACGCCGCCATCTCCTGGTTTTTTATCTTTCGGATATTTCGGTTGATCTTGGCAATCAGAACCGTAAACGTTTCGAAGCGTTCTTTCATTCGATACTCCTTTCTGCCTGTTGAGTTTTCAACAAGTCCTTTTCAGTATACCACAAGCCTGTTGAAATGTCAACCGGTATCGCAAAGTTGCTTGTTTCTTATTTTGTAAGCTCTTTTTCTCCAAATCCTCGCCAATACCTATTTCGGAAGCATGACGTGAAATATGCAAATGTACAAAAAGCATTTTAATGCGTCTCCCACACCAAGAACCTC
>JAZRFR010000093.1:0-16373 GCA_045643785.1 Eubacteriales bacterium
GGGGGGAACTTCTTTCAAGAAGTTCCTCCCAGTCGCTCCCCTACAAACTGCAATTTTTATTCAAACCCGTAACAGCTCTTTCCCATCGACCCCTCGATCCTGAGCAACCGATTGTACTTCGCCACTCGCTCCGTGCGGCAGGGAGCCCCCGATTTGATCAAGGGCGCACCCGTGGCCACGGCGATGTCTGCAATGGTGGTGTCCTCGGTCTCACCGGAACGATGAGAGAGGATAAATCCGTAGCCCGCTTCCTTGGCCACCCGAATGACCTCCAGAGTCTCGGACAGCGTACCGATCTGGTTGGGCTTGATGAGGATGGCGTTGCCCGCGCCTGCAGCAATGCCCTCTTTCAACCGCGCCGTGTTGGTCACGAACAGATCGTCGCCAACCAGCTTGATCTTACCGCCAAGCCGCGACGTCATTTCCGCCCAGCCTGCAAAGTCCGACTGATCCAGCCCATCCTCGATGGATAGGATAGGGAAGCGGCCACAGTACCCCGCCCACTTCTCAATGAGCGCCGCCCGCGTCAGGGTCTCACCGCACTTGGGCAGGGTGTAGATCTCCTGCTTGCGGTTACCCGACAGCGCCTTTTCCATGTCGCCCGCACCGTCTCGACTGCCGGCGTACCACTCCGACGCCGCGACGTCCAGGGAGATCTTGACCTTGTCCGTGTCATAGCCCGCCGTCTCAATGGCGCGAAGGAGATATTCAACGGCCGCCTCGTCCGATCCCAGATCGGGGGCAAAACCGCCCTCGTCACCTACCGCCGTGGACAGTCCGTCGGCCTTCAGAAGCTTGCCGAGGGTGTGGTAGATCTCGCTCCCCCAGCGCAGAGCCTCGGCAAAGGAGGACGCGCCCACGGGGACGATCATGAACTCCTGAATGTCCATGTTGTTGGAGGCGAGGGCGCGGCCGTTGAGGACGTTCATCATGGGAATGGGCAGATGGTGAGGCTCCACACCGCCCAGGTAGCGGTAAAGGGGCATGCGATACCAGTTGGCCGCCGCCCGCGCCGTGGCCAAGGACACCGCCAGCAGGGCGTTGGCGCCCAGCTTGGACTTGTTCTCTGTGCCGTCCAGACGGAGCATGGCGTTGTCCACGTCCTCCTGATCCGAGGCGTTCATGCCCGACAGGGCAGGGGAGAGAATGTCGCAGATGTTGCCTACGGCCTCCTTGACACCCTTGCCGTCGAAGCGCTTGGGGTCGCCGTCACGTAGCTCGTGAGCCTCGTAAATGCCCGTGGACGCGCCTGAGGGCACGCTGGCCACGCCTACCGTGCCGTCGGTCAGTACCACGGTGGCCTCCACCGTGGGATTGCCGCGGGAATCGAGGATCTCCCTTCCGCAGCATTTCAGAATCTGAGGTTTGGTCATACAGTTACCTGCCTTTCCGCGGGGAAGCTCCCGCAAGCCTTTGGATAGAATTAGTATGGGATGAAATGGTGAATGGCATGCATTCAATTGAAAATTTGCTACCTTCCTGCCTTGACAGGACAGGGGGAGTATGATATAATGAATGATAGAAATGTATATCCCGAAAGGATGCGAAATATGGCCAAGATTACCTGGAAGGGAAGTGCCCTCCTCGCCCCCGTCCCCCCCGTTATGGTTACCTGCGGGGACATGGAAAATTCCAATATCATCACCGTCGGCTGGGCGGGGATCATCAATACCCACCCGCCTCGTGTTTCCATCGCCATCCGCCCCACCCGCCATTCCTATCAGATCATCAAGGACAGCGGCGAGTTTGTCATCCACCTCACCCCCGCCAAGCTTGTCCGCGAATGCGACTACTGCGGCATCTTCACGGGCGCCAAGGTGGATAAATTTGAGAAAACGGGACTCCATAAAGCCCCCGCATCGGCGGTGGCCTGCCCCCTCATTGAGGAATGTCCCCTTGCCTTGGAATGTAAGGTCATTGACGTCCTCCCCCAGGGCACCCACGACCTGTTCCTGGCCGAGGTGGTAGCGGTGGACGTGGACGATTCCATCCTGGACGAGAACGGCAAGCTTTGCATGGATCGCGCAGGCCTGGCCGCCTACGCCCACGGGGAGTATTTCGCCCTGGGGGATAAGATCGGAACCTTCGGTTTTTCCGCGGCAAAAAAACAGAAGTGGAAGGGAAGTGCGCCCAACGGAAAACCGAATGCCGCCTCCAAGCCGCGAAGTAAACCCAAGAAATAACATCCAATCCCCGCATATAAAATTCTTGAAAGGGGTGTGGGGGAAACTTCTTGAAAGAAGTTTCCCCCACACGTTCTCTATGCTTTGTCGTCCTCGCCCGACAGAGGATTGTGCCGCATGGCCTCCTCCATGTTGCGGTTGCTGACGTGAGTGTAGATCTGGGTGGTGTTGAGCTGTTCGTGGCCAAGAATGTCCTTCAGCACACGAATGTCCACCGCCCCCGACTGGTACATCAGCGTTGCGGCGGTGTGGCGGAGCTTGTGCACCGAGTAGTGCTTGGATTCGAGTCCCGCCAGCCTGAGGTATTTCTGAACCGTCACCTGTACGCCCTGAATGGAGAGCCGCGCCGAGCGTTTGGAGAGGAACAGAGCCTTGTCGGTGCATTTGATGTACTTCTCGCTTTTGCGGATGGACAGATAACCACGAAGCGCCTCTCGACAGGCCTCGTTGAGGTAAATGATGCGCTCCTTGTTGCCCTTACCCAGCACCCGCAGGGAACGAAGCTCGGTGTCGATATCCTGCAGATTGATGCCCACCAGCTCCCCCACTCGCATACCGCAGTTGAGGAACAGGGTGATCATGCAAAAGTCTCGCTCACGGTTGGGGGATTCAGCATCGCTCAGAACCGCCGAAAGCAGAGCCCGCGCCTCCTCCAGAGACAAAAACTTGGGGAGGGCCTTTTTCTTTTTGGGGGAATCAATATTGGCCGCAGGATTGTCCTCCATGTACCCGCGCTTGTTCACAAGGAACTTGTACAGCGCCCGAATGGCCGCCAGCTTGCGCGCCTTGGCAGCGGTTTGATTCTCCCGTTCCGAGTCGGTGTAGAGCAGGAAATCGTAGATCTGATCGGTGGATACTTTCTTCAAATAATCCAAATCCACCGATTCCACGGTGATCTCCATGAATTTCTCGCTGTCATGCAGGATGGATTGGTCACCCTCGCAGAGCAGGTAGCGGAAGAAGGTGCGCAGATCGATGAGGTACTGCTCCACCGTGCGCTGGGAACAGCCCTGAATGACGGTCTTATAGCTTGCGAACTCCCGTACCACGGAGGAGAATTCATTGACGTCGATCTCATGACGCATACGGGATGCACCGCCTTTCTACTTGTTTTTCTACCCTTAATTATACGGAATTTTTCGACAAATTCGTGGACAAACTGTAAATAATTTGTTCTGCTCATGAAATTGTCACAATTCATTTTCATTTCGTTACAAATCGGTGGTAAAGTGGAAACATTTTTTCTGTATAATAGAGTCCAACGTAAACTACGGAGTGTGTGTACATGAAAGCATTCTTTGAAAGATATTCCTACGAGAGCGTGCGTCTGGCCCTCAACCAGATCGCCATCTCCATGTTCGGCTTTGCCCTGGCCATGTCGGCCGTTAGGGCCAAGAGCGACGCCCTGCTTCTCTGGAGCAGTATCGGCGCCATCGTCTTTTATCTGGCTCTGACCTACGGTACGGCTCACAAGACGGGCTCCCAGGACCGCCTCAGCATTGAGTACGGAAAGATCCCCTTCAACCCCCTGCGCGGTCTGCTCGTTTCGTTGGTTGCCAATTCTATCAACCTTCTCCTGGCCGTGCTCATTACAATAGGCTCTTTGGGCAATATTCCCACTCTGGAGGATATCCCCGGCGCCATCGCCCTCTTGATCCAGGGCATGTACCAGGGCATCCTGTCGGTGATCCACATCGGGGAACAACCCCTCAACGACATGTGGTGGGCATACTTTGTCATTACGGTTCCCGCCATGCTGGTGGCTACCTTGGGCTACATTGCCGGCGCCAAGGATTTCCACATCACCAAGATGGGCATCCCCGATCTGCCCGCATCGGATCGCCCTACCCGTCAGGAACTCAAGGAACAGAAGGAACTGGAGAAAAAGAACCGCAAGTAAAACCTACCGTAATTGATTTTCGGAAATTTGCACAGAACAGAATCTAAAAAATATTGCAATTTTTCCAAACTTTTTTTGAAAAAGCTCTTGCAATTTTGAAAAGTTTATGGTATAATACATGCTGTTGTCTTATGTTGTAGGCGTGTCATAACCTGACAGGCCCGAAACCATACTAAGGAGGTGTCAAGTCATGGCAAAATGCAGTATCTGCGGAAAGGGTGTTGTTTACGGTCAGAATGTTTCTCACTCCAACCGTAAAACCAATCGCACCTGGAAGCCCAACATTCGCAAGGTGAAGGCAGTCGTTGACGGTACTCACAAGACCGTTGCTGTTTGCTCCCGTTGCCTGCGTTCCGGTAAGGTCAACCGCGCTTAAGCGCCAACGCGCTTAATAAGCGCCAACGCGCTGAATCGCGCAGACCCTACCCTTCAAGGATAGAAATCGGCCATTGTCGTAAAACGACGGTGCCCGATTCCTTTTTGTTTGAAAAGATTCTTCTTGCAAAAAACAGATATGTGTGGTATAATGTAGAATAAAGATGATGCTCGTACAAATTTGGGTTTACAGGGGCTTTGCCCCTGCACCCCCACAAGCCCTTCTTGAAAGAAGGGCTTGACCCCAAGAACTTTAAAAAGATATTGATAAATATCTCTTTTTTAAAAGTTTTAGGAAGTTCAGAAACCCTTTTTCAAAAGGGTTTCTGGTGGGGTGCAGGGGCAACGCCCCTGGCCGATAAACCCCAATTTATTTTCCAATATATAAGAAAGGAGCCCGTCCATGAATATCCTGCACCGCCGTCCTCTGTTTCTGTGTTGCGCCGTCTTTATGCTGGCATCCGTGGTCGGCTTGGCTCTTTCTGTCGCAGGTAAGCTCGCCGTAGGACTCCTGATCCTTGGTGGCGTCGCCGTGTACGCCATCCTGTCCCTTAGCCGCCGCTCGGATCGCGAGCGCGCTGTCCTCGCCATTGTCGCCGGGGTACTGGCGTGCCTCGCTCTGATCCAATCCCACGTGACTTTTTCGGGTGCGCAAAACGCCTACCTGCAGGATTTGGAACACACGACCGTTCAAGTGGAAGGCACTGTCACCGATCGCCGCGGCTCGGGCGGTAATCTGACCGCCTACGCCCTGGAACTCTCCACGGTCAACGGGGAGAAGACGAAGGGGCTGGCGCTCTTGACCTGCTACTACGTCTCCGACCTTCAGCCCGGCTATGAGGTGACGTTGGAAGCCACCCTGATTTCTCTCGAGGAAGCCGCGGGAGATGGCTATGACGCGGCCGCCCTGCGGGGCGACGGGTACGTGATCGGATTGCTCTCCGAGGACGAAACGACGGTGAGCATCCTGAACGAGGACAGCGCAAGCCTGTCGGTATGGGCAGGGAACCTCCGCCGTACCCTTTCTGCGCGGCTGAATCTGCTTACGGGCAACGCCTCCGAGGGCTTGCCGTCTGCGCTGCTTTTTGGGGATCGTTCAGGCCTTTCGGACGCTGCGCGTCGGGATTTCTCCCGCGCAGGCGTAGCCCATCTCCTGGCCATCAGCGGCTTGCACGTCACCCTGCTGTTCGGTCTCCTGGAGGGGCTTCTCCGCCTCCTCCGCGTATCCAAGAAGCTTCGCGCCGTGCTGTTGGCCGCAGGGGCTTTGGGGTATTTGATCCTCTTGGGCTTCCCGCCCTCTGCCACCCGCGCCACGGTTATGCTGGGGGTAACCTACCTCTCCTACCTGCTCTCCACCCGCGCCGATCCCCTGACATCGTTGGGTGTTGCTGGCGCGCTGATCATAGCCGTAACCCCCTGGGCAGTTGCCGATGCAGGCTTCTGGATGTCCTTCCTGGCAACCCTCGGCCTCGTCACCGTCATGCCCCTTGTAGGGGTATGGCTGAACCGCCCGACCCGCAGGGAAGTATCCCCGCTGTGGACGGCGCTCCGACGGAATATCCTCAAATTCGCCGCCGCGCTCCTGGTCGGCTTGGTGGCGATGAGCTTTACCCTGTCCGTTGTGGCGGCGGTGATCGGGGAAATGGGCATCCTTTCCCCCATTACCACCATCCTGCTGACCCCCTTCTGCGCCGTGATCCTGCTGCTCTCGCTCGTTGCTCTGCCGTTTATGGGGACGGCAGTGGGCGCATTCCCGGGCGGTCTGCTTGAGACCGTCTCTACCGCCGCGCTGAACCTGATCGAGTGGCTGGCGAACCCCTCGTGGGTAGTGGTCTCCCTGCGCCATCCCGCCGTTTTGCCCTTGGCGGCGGCCATGCTGGGCGGAGTTCTGATTCTACTGGTCGCCCGTTTGCCCGTCCGCCGACGCTGGCTGGTCGCTCTCCCCATTCTGTTGGGCTGGACGGTCATCGGCGGCGTTCTGGGCGTCCACCGCGCCGTCACACAGGATGATGTACGTGTCACCTACCTCCAGCCCTCTACAGTTTCGGATTCTCTGGTGATGGTCTCGGGGAGGGAAGGCTTCATCTGCGATCTGTCCAACGGCTCCCAATCCTCCTTGAATGCCGCCGCGCGGGAGGCTGAACTCCGAGGCGCTATCGAGCTTTCCGCCGTCATGCTGACCCACTACCACGCCCGTACGGCGGGCGCGCTCTCAGCCTTGCTCTCCCGAGAGACGGTAAGGGAGCTGTGGCTTCCCACGCCCACCGACGGGGATGACTACGGTTATCTGCTCTCCTGCCTCGAAAAAGCCGAATTGGCCAACGTCCCCGTGTGCATGTACGACGCGGGGGAGACGTTGCAGGTGTTCGGCGGAGGCACGCTGACGCTGGAAACGACCACCGTCAAACGCTCCACACAGCCCGTCCTGTTGGTCTCTGTGGATCTGTCTGCCGAGGAAAACGAAATGGATACGCTGGTCTATTGCGGTTCGGCCGTGTTCGAAAGTAATTTGGCAGAGCGCGCCGCTGAGCTGGTCTCTGCCGCCGACACCGTGATCTTCGGAAGCCACGGCCCTCTGTATAAGGAACGCTACGGCCATGATCTGGACATGACGGGGATTCGGGAGATCGTTTTCTCGGCCTACGGCGACACCGCCGCGTGGTTTGATCCCCAAAACCTGCCGGATCATATCCCTCTGTGGACAGGTCAGAAACGCATGACATTCCAAAAATGAGAAGAGCTCCTTGCCGTCTCTCTTGACGGCAAGGGGCCTTTTTTCGTCAAAATGTGGAAAAACGTCCATTCGTACGCCTATTTCTTCCAAACCCCTTGACCCCACGCCTGTTTTTTGGTATAATGTACCTATCTATATCTGCCCACCGAAAAAAGACCGGTGGGTAGCGGAAACGGAGGATTTTTTATGGATCGCGCCACGCTTTACGATAAAATCTACGCCTGTTGGCTGGGTAAAAACATCGGCGGTACCCTGGGTACTCCCGTTGAGGGACGCATGGAGGTCATGGATCTGACCTGGTATCCCCGTCTGGACCCCAAGGGCGCTCTGCCCAACGATGACCTGGATCTCCAGCTTTTGAATCTCCACGCCATGGAGATGTACGGCACCCACACCACCGCTGAGCATATCGCCGCCGAGTGGAGCGAGCATTGCTATTTCCCCTGGGATGAGTACGGCCATGCGGGTACCGCTATGCGCTACGGCTTCAAGCCCCCCTTCTCGGGTATGTTCGATAACCACTTCACCAACTGCATGGGCTGTCCCATCCGCTCCGAGATCTGGGCGGCCATCGCCGCGGGAAAGCCCCGCCTGGCGGCCTATTTCGCCTGGCAGGATGCCGTAGTGGATCACGCAGGCGGAGAAGGTGTCTTTGGCGAGATTTTCAACGCCGCCCTGGAGGCCGCCGCGTACGAATCCACCGACGTCCCCGCGCTGATCCGCGAGGCGCTGACCTATATCCCCGCTACCTCCCGTGTCTACGGTGCAGTTTCCCTGATGCTCGCCATGTACGAGCAGGGCGCCGAGCTTTTGGATGCCCGCGCCGCCGTGCTGGACAAGTTCGGTAGCCCCAACTTCACCGACGCGCCTCAGAATATCGCGTTTGAGCTGGCCGGTCTGCTTTGGGGCAAGGACTTTGAGGACGCCATCCTGAAGGTGGTGAACCTGGGCTACGACACCGACTGCACTGTGGCTACCTGCGGCGCTATCTGGGGTATTCTCTACGGTCGCGAGGGTATTGATCCCAAGTGGGCAGAGCCCATTGGTGACGCCATTCAGGTCTCCGCCGCTATCCGCGGATTCCGCGCTCCCGCCGATCTGGACGAGCTGACCAACCGTTGCTTGACTCTTTACGATCTGCTCTGCTGTGAGAATGCCGAGAGCTTCATCATCACCGAGGAGGATAACTCCGATTTTGCCGTCCAGCATTATACCCTCCCGGAGGGTGCCAAGCGGAGCGAAGCCTTCTGCGTGGATGTCCGCTACGAGGACGGCGATCCCACCGTCGCTCCCGAGCGATCCCAGACCCTTCACGTGACCCTGACCAACAACACCACCTGGCCCTGGACCATCGAGGCGCGTATGGAGTGCCCCTACGGTCTGATGGCCGATGTGCCCGCCCAGATCGTCGTTGCCCCCGGTGAGACCGTTCTGTACAGTCCCACCGTCAAGGCCGATCCCAACGCCTACTACAACGTGCCCGTTGACCGCGTGTATCCCGCCGTGCTGGCCATCAAGCGCCTCAACTGCGGCGATCGCTGGAAGATCTACCGCCTGCCCGTGACTTTACTGGCACCCAACCGCTGGACCCTCAACGGCAAGCCCACCCTGGTGCCCGCCGCCACCGTGCAGTTTACCGAGCTCGCCGAGGACGGCGTTTACGTGGCTGAGGCGACCCTGACCACGCCCCCCGTCACCCGTGAGACCCGCATGATCTGCAACTGCGTCTGGCCCACTACCGTGGAGCTGGACGGTGACGTGATCATGAAGACCGACTGCCGCTCCCTCTTTATGCCTGCCTACCACCGCGTCCCTTGGGATCAGCGCAGAGACGGCATTCTGGAGCGAGGCGTTCACAAGGTCAGAGTCACCGTGAAGATGCCCGAGGACAAGAGGGACGTCCTGCCCATGTTCGTCATCAGCCTCAACGCCCCCGCCGAGGTGACCGAGCCGGGTAACTTCTACGCCTATACCGACGACCATTTCGCCCGCTGATATAAATCGGCGGATATCCACTCGATGAGCCTTGCCCGTCGATCCATTCACCATCGGAGGAAGTATATGAACAACCAAACCGATCAAACCAAGCTCAAACGGCTCCAGAACCGTATCCGCGCCCGCAAAGGGCTGATCGGATGCGGAAGCGAGTTCAGCGTGGCGTTACATAGCAGCGGAAAACCCGTATACGTAGGGAACGACCGTTGGGGCCAGGGGGCAGTTCGCCTGTGGTCGGGAGTCTCATCGATTACTTGCGGAGGGGATCACGTCGTTGCCGTGATGCAGGACGGAACCCTTCGAACGGCAGGACGGTGCCCCGTAGACCGCACCCGTACGGACGGCCTTTCCTGCGTACGTGGTGTGGCTCTGGCCGATACCCATATGGCCGTGCTTCTGAGCAACGGCCGTGCCGTTTCCCTTGGTGAACCAAGGTATGACCGTATGATGGAGGATTGGGCCTCGGTGACCGACGTGATCTGCGGTCACGGATTCACGGCAGGCCTTACCGAATCGGGACAGATCGTAATTACGGGCGGTCCCCGCATTTTGCGATACACCCTTCGCTCCTGGAGCAACGTGGCGGGGCTTTTCGTGGACTTTACCGGAAAAACGGTATACGGGATTACTGCGGATGGCAAATTGCTCTGCTCGTCCCGCTTGCCCCGCTCCGTGAAAAAATGGAAGAATCTCGTTTACGTATCGGCTTATGAGAGCCATATTTGCGCCATAACGGCAACGGGACAGATCCTCTCGACCAACCGAACCATAGCGGGAATGCCCGAAGCCAAGCACTACGTAGCCTGCGCCGTCAGTGATACCCACGCCGTTGCCCTGACCAAGGACGGGCAACTCATGGCTGTTGGAAGAAACGAATTCGGTCAATGCAATACGGCGCGTTTCGGAACGCTTTTTTCTGACTTTGATGAATTCAGCGCGGATCGCCGCGCTGGAAGCCTTGCCCTGGAGCGGGCGGAGCGGGAGTACCAGGTACGCCTGTCCAACGCATTGCATTATAAAAAGAGACTGGCCTGCGGTGAGCGGCTGACGGCGTGCATCAACGCCGACGGACACGTGCTGACTACGGCGCACCTGCGAAACGCCCGCCAATGGAGTCACGTACGCACCCTCACCTGCGGAAACGCCCACCTGCTGGCTCTGCATGAAAACGGCCGCGTCAGCGCCGACGGAAACGATGTGGACGGCTGTACGGCGGTTTCGGATTGGGAAAACGTGAGATCGGTAGCGGCGGGGAAGTACCATTCCCTGGGCGTGACTGAGGACGGACGGGTGCTGTTCTGCGGAAGAAACGATTGCGGCCAAGGCAACGTGACCGAATGGAGCAATATTTTCCGCGTGTTTGCCGCAGACGATTATACGGTCGGACTCACCTACGAAGGAAGCTTGCTGATTGCGGGTACGCCTCCGTTTTCGGCAGAAACCGTGGATGCAACCTGGAACTCGCCCCTGGATATTGCGGTGACCTCCACCCATATGGCCGCCGTGTACGCCGACGGACACGTTCTGTCCACCGCCACCCAACCGGCAAGTGGAAGACCCGGGGATGGCGAGGTTTCGAATACGGCAAGCTGGAGAGGCGTGCGCTCCATCGCCGTCGGCCCCGACGTGACCGTGGGACTCTGCTTTGGTGGCCGTGTGGTTGCCGTGGGCGATAACGGGCGAGGGCAGTGTGAGACGGCTGAATGGAAGCAGATCGTGGATATCGGGTGCGGCGACGGCTATACCGTCGGCCTCACCAGCGACGGCCGCGTGTTGGCGGCGGGATATCCGCAATCCGCCGACGGAACGCCCTACTCCCTGGATATTTCCCATTGGAAAGACGTTATGACGGTGGTCTGCGGTTCCAAGCACGTAGCCGCCATGGCCGAAAGCGGACAGGTGTTGGCAAGCGGAAGGGACGGCGACAAGCAATGCAGCGCCACCTCTCACTTTTCTCTGTTCCGTGACGCGCGCCAGCTGTACGGCCACGGACAGTATAACCGTCGGATTGAAATGGAGATCCAGGCCAACCGAGCCGCCGAGCAGACGGCTGTGAATATGCCAAAGCCTACCCCCTATGCCTCCCGCCGTGAAGCGGCAGAGGCCCTTCGCGGGAAGTTTGCGGTGGGTATGGCCCATACGGTTTTCTTGGATCCCGAAGGGATTCTCTGCGCCGAGGGCGCCAATGACTGCGGTCAATGCGATCTCCGCGGCCATGGCCGTGTGCAATCGGTTGCCGCGGGTCCCTATCGCTCCGCGGCTATTCTGGAGGACGGTCGGATGCTCATGTGCGGCCGTAACACCGACGGTCAATGCGACGCGCAGGCGCTGAACCGTGAGCTGGACTCGGTGGGGCAGACCCTCGAGACCGCCTTTTCCTGGCAAACGGTTGCCTGTGGGCAGAATCATACCGCCGCCCTGCGTTCCGACGGTCGCGTATACACCATAGGCGCCAATCCCGACGGGCGGTGCGATACCCGTCAATGGCGTGAGGTGACCCATATCGCCTGCGGTGTGCGGCATACGGTTGCCCGCCGAGTGGACGGAACTTGCGTGGCCGTGGGTGATAACCGATACGGACAATGCAACGTTTCGGATTGGAGCGGTGTTCGTCTGGTGGCCGCCGGTGAATTCCATACGGTCGCCCTGACGGAAACGGGACAGGTGCTGGCCGTGGGAGATAACCGAAGCGGAGAATGCAACGTGGAGGATCTGCGGGATATCATCGCCGTAGCCTGCCTGCCCGAAGCCACGGTGTGTGTCACCGCAGAGGGGAAGATCATCATCCGCGGCGGTAGCGGAAAGCTTAGCGTGAAATCCCTGCGAAACGTCGTCGCGGTGGATACCTGCGAGTATCGTATCGCCGCCATGACCATGGACGAAATGCTGATCGTTCTTCCGTAATTTTTTGATGAACACAATAGAAGAAGGGGTGTCTCACGTGAGACACCCCTTCTGGGTTATTTGGAATCAATCGTCTTTTTTCTTGATGAGCATGGGCAGAGCGATCCATGCAAGCGCTATCAAGGCGGAAGCGGCGGTGAGGGAGGAAGCACATCCGAGCGCG
This sequence comes from Eubacteriales bacterium, assembly GCA_045643785.1. Lineage (GTDB taxonomy): Bacteria > Bacillota > Clostridia > Oscillospirales > CAG-272 > CAMEON01. The sequence goes on from JAZRFR010000093.1 coordinate 12,255, forward strand.
GATGCCTGGGTCTCCTCGTCGGCGGTGGTTTCGTCGGCGGGAGCAGTCACAGGCTCGGTGGGGGCTTCGGTGGGCGCTTCGGTCTCAGGCTCCAGAAGCTCCTGAGTGGGATATACGTACTTGCCCTCGAGAATGGCGTCCTTGAACGCTTCGGAGGAAGCAAAGAGGATATCCGAGATCAGCATGGTATTACCTGCCTCGTTCGCGGCCTTCTGCCAGTCGATACGCAGAGTTTCAAGATTTCCCTCAAAGCCGTTTTCGGTCAGGTCGAATACGATGTATTGCCAGTCGTTGTTTCCGGCCAGCGTGACGGGGGAAGAATGATCTTTGCCATTGATCGAGATCTCCACGGCGACGTTGTTCATGGACACGTCCTTGACCCGCAGGATGACGTACTTTACGGTCTCACCGTTTACGGGCGCCAGGCGCAGGGCGTTGCAAATGTCTGCGTAGGGAAGGGTCACGTAAGGATCCGAGCTTTGAGCGGTGGAGACGAAGGAGAGAACCTTGCCGAGGGTTTCATCCTCGAAGATCTTGACCTCGGTATCGCCGAGATCGGTGAAAATGGACGAGTCGGTGAGGGAACCCAGCAGGAGCGCGCTGCTGTTGGTGATGCTCTCGGGACGCTCGTATTCGGGAACAAGCCCCTCGGCGACGGCTTTGTCGGCCAGCTCAAGGGAGTGCTTTTCCCAAACGGCGTACAGGGTGACGTCACCCGTCAGATTGATGGCATCGCCTGCCTTGAAATCAACCTTTACGTTGTAGGGAGTCAGCGACCAACCCAGGAAGGTGTCACCCTCCAGAGTGGGAATCGCATCGGTAACCGTACCCGCCTCGCCGATGGTGACCTTCTGTGCCTCGGGGGCATTCTCACCGCCGTTGGCGTCGTAGGTGACGGTATCCTCGCCCACAGCTTGGATCATGAGCCAAAGGATGCCGGTGGGCAGGTAGCCCATCTTATCGCCGTAGCTGACGCGAGCCATGTCACCCTCTACCTCGTACAGGGTAACGAGGGAACCGGCGGGAACCGTGCAGATGCGGCCCGTAGCGCCGGGTGCCTTCTTGAGGGCGGCGCTGTAGCTGTTGACGACGTATTGACCGCGGGGCATACCCTCGGCGTAGGAGTAGTCAATGGTGGGCTCGTCCCCCTCGTTGTAGGGAGGCGTGCCGTAACCGATAACGCAGGGATCGTTCAGGGCGTAGGAGCGCACGGTCACGTTGTTGTCGGCGTTGCCCTCAATGGTGTAAACGTGGGTCTCGGTGGTGTAGAGAACGTAACCGATATGACCGGAGCCCGTATTTTTGCCGTTCCAGTTGAAGAAGATCATATCAGCGGGCTTGGGCGTATATGTACCCTTGTAGGCGGCGGAATCCTGCCACATCTTCATGGCTTTCAGCTCGCCGACCCATTTCCAACAGCCGATCTCGGAGGAGGCCTTGTCGAAATGAGCCTGGTTGAGACACCAGTTGACGAAGCAGGCGCACCACTCGTAGGCGTTGTTACTGTAATGAGGAACCAGCAAGCGGGCGTATTCTATGTAGTTGGATGAGCCGCTCGTGTTCTTTCCGTCGAAATCCTTGGAAGAATTACCCTCATGGTAACCCAACTGGGAGACGGCGATGCGAAGCACGTTATTGCGATCGTTTTCGGTCAATTCCAGCGCGGTGAAGTTCTCATACCAGACCGAGGTTTTGTATTCCTCGGAGAACTGGTAGTTCGGATCGTTTTTCAACCAGTTTCGCATGGGAATACCGGTTCCGAAGGGCTCCAGCGCCGAAGCCGTCAAGGCCGCAGATGAGAGCAGGAGAAGACTTGCCAGGAGAGTGACGAGTGTTTTTTTCAATTTCATGGAGAAACCCGTACCGCGAAGAGTACATTCCTTTCAATTTTTGCCATGCTATATTATACCATGGAAAAAAGAATTTGTAAAGGGGATTTTCGCTGAAAACGGCAGATTCTGGTGGCGAATCGCTCGACAATATCTGCCAAAGAAGGGAAATGGAACAATTTTTGGGGAATACTGTCAGGAAATGATGCCCCCGCCTACCACCACATCCCCGTCGTAGAACACGCAGGATTGTCCCGCGCAGACTGCTCTCTGAGGAGTGTCAAAGACCACGAGGGCGGTATCCGTACCCGTCATGATCACGGTGGCGGCATCCCCTCGGTGGGTGCTGCGGATGCGGGCGGTGACGGCCAGGGGAGTGTCGATGGTATCCACCGAAAGCAGATTAACCTGAGTCAGATTTACCTCGCGGGAAAACAGATCCTCGTTCTTGCCCAGTACCACTTGGCGGGTAATGGGGTCTTTTCCGCAGACGAAGGAGGGCGCGCCCAGCGCGATTCCCAGCCCCTTGCGCTGACCAATGGTGTAGTGTATGATGCCCCTATGACGTCCCAGAACCTTGCCGTCGGTGTCCACGAAATCTCCCGTTTCGGGCGTCCGTCCCGTGTAGCCCTCCATGAAGCCCGCGTAATCTCCATCGGGGACGAAGCAGATGTCCTGGCTGTCGCTCTTGTGGGCGGTCTCAAAGGAGAGGGAAGCGGCCAGCTCGCGGATTTCGGGCTTGGTCATCTCCCCCAGGGGAAACAGGATGTGGGGAAGCAATTCCTTTGGCAGCTGCCAAAGGAAGTAGGACTGATCCTTACCTTCGTCAGAGGCCTTGCAGAGCAGATAGCGGTCGCCGTCCTTGCGTATGCGGGCGTAGTGCCCCGTGGCGATCATATCGGCTCCGTCGGAGGTAACGGCCTCCCACAGAGCCCCGAACTTGATGGTCTTATTACAGGTCACGCAGGGGTTGGGGGTGCCGCCCTCCTCGTAGACGCGAATGAAATCCTCGATGACACAGCGGCAGAATACCTCCCCCATGTCGTAGGTCTTGTGGGGGATGCCCAGCTTGGCGCAGATGGCGCGGGCGTCGGTGACGTCCTGCGTGTCGCCCGTGGAGCCATCGGGGCGGTACAGGGTCATGGTGGCTCCCGTGACGGTATAGCCCGCCTGCGTCAGCAGGTAGGCCGCTACCGAGGAGTCCACTCCGCCGCTCATGGCGGCGAATACTCGTTTATTCATATCGCTCATAGTTGCCCTTCACCCCACACATGGGTCGTGAGCTGTCCCTCAACCTGCAACCCCTCAAAATCATACTGCCGTAGGACCTCGTACACCGCAATGGCCACCGAATTGGACAGATTCAGCGACCGCAGGTGGTTACGCATGGGGATGCGCACGCAGGTGTCGGGGTGAGCGAATAGCAGATCCTCGGGAAGACCCTTTGTCTCCTTGCCGAACATGAGGAAGACCTCCTCGGGGTATTCCACGTCGATGTGGCGGTGTTGGGCTTTTGTCGTAAAGTAATACACGACTGCATCAGGATTCTTTGCGTAGAAGTCGTCCAGACCGTCGTAGAAATGCACGTCCAGCTTGTCCCAGTAGTCCAGTCCCGCCCGTTTCATGCGCTTGTCGTCGATGGTGAAGCCAAGGGGACGGATGAGGTGCAGGGAAGCACCCGTCGCCGCGCAGGTGCGGGCGATGTTGCCGGTGTTCTGAGGAATTTCAGGCTCGTGGAGAACAATGTTGATGTGAGGCATGGGAAATCCTTTCGTGTAGATAATATTGCAGTTTATCGGGCAGTTAACCATAGCCGTTCTCTTATGTACCTTTCTCTCCTTGTCGAGAGAAAGGTACCCAAAGAGCGCCACTTAAGGAAAGTACCCACGGTACTTTCCTTAAGAATCCTATCGCCTTATCTGCGCGCCATTTCGCTTATGGCGAAATGGCCAACGCGCTATCAGGTCGCAGTTTGCCATGGAGCCGCACGGTCGTCAGAGTGACGACCGCGCGGTTGGCCGCCCGTTTGGTAGCTATCCAAAGTTTTTCTTTCTCCGACAAGATAAACGGCGACTTGGGGCAGAAGGCAGGGGGCGAGTTCCGCGCGGACGGCGCCCCGCCGTCCGTGCGGGTTCTAGGGTCTTGGCGACCCTACGCGCGATCAACTTCTTTCGCCCACTGGCGAAAGAAGTGCGCGCAGTAGGATGATGGATACGTAAGGAAGAAACCGTGGGTTTCTTCCTTACGGGGCGTTCTTTTGGTACTTTTCTGCCGCCATGGGCAGAAAAGT
>JAZRFR010000094.1:0-2426 GCA_045643785.1 Eubacteriales bacterium
GTCCACGAGATTCTGCGCGGATTTCTCCCCCATGCGCTCCAGGTTCGCGATCTGCTCAGCCTTGAGCGTATAGAGATCGGCGGGGTCGCGGATGAGGTCGGCGCGGATGAGGGCTTCCACGATCTGGGGGCCCAGACCGTCGATATCCATGGCGTCCTTGGAGGCGAAATGCTCAATGCCGCGAGAGAGCTGGGCAGGGCAAGAGGCGTTGGTACAACGAACCGCCGCTTCACCTTCCTCTCTGAACACGGGTTCACCGCAGGAGGGGCAGGTGGTGGGCATCTCGAAGGGGATCTCGGTGCCGTCGCGCTTGTCGGGATGGGCGCAGACCACCTCGGGGATGATGTCACCCGCCTTCTGGACGGTCACGTAGTCACCCAGGTGAATGTCTCTTTCGCGGATGAAGTCCAGGTTGTGGAGAGTGGCGCGGCTCACCGTGGTTCCCGCCAGACGGACGGGAGCGAGATTGGCGGTGGGAGTCAGCACACCCGTGCGGCCAACGGCTACGGTGACGCTCTCCAGCTTGGTGATCTTCTGCTCGGGGGGGAACTTGTAGGCAACCGCCCAACGGGGGGTGTTGGTTCCCTCGCCCATGCGGGTACGGTCGGTCAGTCTGTCCAGCTTCACCACCACGCCGTCGATGTCGTAGGCGAGGTCGTCACGCTTGGCGCCCAGAGCTTCGATGTGAGACACAATCTCGGCGTGGGTCTTGCAAACGGCGGTCTCCTGCAGGGTGGTAAAGCCCAGCTCGGAGAGACGGTTCAGGGTCTCGGTATGAGTGGCGGGTTTGCGGCCGTCGAGGTACAGGCTTCCCTCCTGGAAGTTGAACACGAAGATGGAGAGGGCGCGCTGGGCGGTGATATTGGGGTCAAGCTGGCGGAGAGAGCCGGCGGCGGCGTTACGGGGATTGGCCAGGAGGGCAGTTCCCTCGGCCTCTCGCTTGGCGTTGAGGCGCTCGAACACGGCGCGGGACATGTAGACCTCGCCGCGTACCACCAGATCCAGGGGCTCGGGGAGGGTCAGGGGGATATCGAAGATGGTTTTGAGATTGTTCGTTACGTCCTCGCCCGTGATGCCGTCTCCTCGGGTGGCGCCTTGGGTCAGCACGCCTCCCACGTAGCGGAGAGAGACCGACAGACCGTCGATCTTGGGCTCCACCGAGAAGGGGGCGTTGGGCAATATTTCATGGACTCGGCGGATGAAGTCGCCCAGCTCGTCGTAGGAAAAGACGTCGGAGAGAGAGTCCATGCGGGCGGTATGGGTGACCTTGTCGAACTTGTCCAGCGCCTTACCGCCCACGCGGTGGGTGGGGGAGGCGGGGTTATCCAGTTCGGGGTATGCTTCCTCCAGGTGAACCAGCTCGTAGTAGAGCTTATCGTACTCATAATCCGAAATAACGGGGGCATCTTCCACGTAGTACAGTCTGGCGTGGTAGTCCAGCGTCCGGCGAAGCTCCTCAGCGCGGGCGCGGAGGGCGGTCATATCGGGGGTGGTGGGCATATGGAAACTCCTTTTCAGGGGATTTTGCGGTAATATAACGGTTAGTAATATTATAGACCATTTTGGGCGGAAAGTCAAGGAATTTCTTTGCATTTGCCATGTTGAATTTGTATAATCCCCCCGCCCCCTGTCCATAATTTTCCTACCCGCAAGGGAAATCCATACCACGGAGGAATAAAAATGGTACTCACACAGAAGGAATCCACCCTCATCAAGGATCTCAAGGGACAGGAGCAGCTTTGCATCGACAAGTACACCAAGCACGCCGAGTGCGCTCACGATCCCCAGCTCAAGCAGTTGTTCAACAAGATCGCGGACGTGGAGAGGGAGCATATGAACACCCTGAATCAGATCGAAAGCGGCGCGGCGCCCTCCACAGGCGGCGGCAAGCAGGCCACGATCCCCACGTTCACGGCTTATCACACCCAGAACGAGACTCCCGAAAAGAAGCAGGACTTCTACCTTTGCGCCGACCTGCTCACCACCGAAAAGCACGCCTCGGGGCTCTACAACACCTCGGTCTTCGAGTTCGGACAGACCGAGCTCCGCCAGGTGCTCAACCACATCCAGACCGAGGAGCAGCAGCACGGAGAGCAGATCTATCAGTATATGAAGGCAAACAGTATGTATTCCTGACAAAAGCCCAAGCGGCTCGCGTGATCGCGAGCCGCTCATTTTTAAATTTGGGTTTATCGGGGAGTTTGGTTATGTACTTTTCTGCCCATGACGGCAGAAAAGTACCAAAAGAACGCCACTTAAGGAAAGTACCCACGGTACTTTCCTTAAGAATCCTTTCCCCTAATTTGCGCGACCTTTTGCATCCGCAAAAGGTCTGATTGCGCGGGAAGTCGCGGTTTGACGGGTGGGCGAGTTCTCTGCGGGGCGCCGACCAACTCGGGGGGCGGGGTTTAGGCCTTCTGCCCTAA
>JAZRFR010000095.1:0-11589 GCA_045643785.1 Eubacteriales bacterium
CCACTTCTACAATCATGAACGTATCCAACTCAAAACAAAACTGACACCACTCGAAAAGCGATGTCAGTTCGTTGCCTAATTGTTAAATATCCTACCCTCAGGGGGCTTTTTGTACTGTCCGTACAATTTGGGGCAGTTCACTTGACGCCGTGGGGATTCTCTATTGATATACCGATCAATAATTCTCTGCGTGAACCTCGAAGTAAGCCTTGGGATGAGCGCAGGTGGGGCAGATCTCGGGGGCCTTCTTGCCCACGATGATGTGACCGCAGTTGCGGCACTCCCATACCTTGATCTCGCTCTTCTCAAAGACCTCGGCGGTCTCCACGTTCTTCAGCAGGGCGCGGTAGCGCTCCTCGTGGTGCTTCTCGATGGCGGCGACCATACGGAACTTGCGGGCCAGGTCGGTAAAGCCCTCCTCCTCGGCGGTCTTGGCAAAGCCCTCGTACATATCGGTCCACTCGTAGTTCTCGCCGTCGGCGGCGGCGCCCAGGTTGGCGGCGGTGTCACCGATGCCCTGCAGCTCCTTGAACCACATCTTGGCGTGCTCCTTCTCGTTGTCGGCTGTCTTCAGGAAGAGAGCGGCGATCTGCTCGTAGCCCTCCTTCTTGGCGACGGAAGCGAAGTAGGTGTACTTGTTGCGAGCCTGGGACTCACCGGCGAAGGCGGCCTCCAGGTTCTTTTCGGTCTGGGTACCGGCGTACTTGTTCATGGGAAATATCCTCCTATATTGAAAAATTTTCGTTGAATAACGGATGCTCTTATCCGAAAAACATTATAGCATAGATTTTATACCATGTCAATATTTTTATACAGGCCCTCGGATTTTTTGCGTTACAGAATGGCTTCCAGCGCGCGGATATCCGCCTCTTCTGTCGCCCAGCTGGTGGCGAAGCGCACAACGGTGTGGGTCTCATCGGGCTTCTCCCAGAAGCTCAGCACGCACTGCTTTTCCAGTTCCGCCTTGCGCTCGTCGGTCAGGGTGATGAAGATCTGGTTGGTGGTGGTTTCCATGAAGAATTCATATCCCTTAGCGCGGAAGATGGAGCGCATGAGCTCCGCCATTTCAATGGCATGGCGGCTGATCTTCATGTAGAGGTCATCGGTAAAGAGGGTGTCAAACTGGATGCCCAACAATCGTCCCTTGGCCACCAGGGCGCCGTGCTGCTTGATGATGGACAGGAAGTGCTTGGGGGCTTTGCGGCGGGAGAACACCACGGCCTCACCGCACAAAGCACCCACCTTGGTGCCGCCGATGTAGAACACGTCGCAAAGGTCGCTGAGATCGTGGAGGGTCACGTCGGTATCGGGGGCGGCGAGACCGTAGCCCAACCGCGCGCCGTCCAGGAACAGGGGGATCTCATACTCGTCGCAGACTTCGCGGATAGCGGTCAGCTCGGCCTTGGTGTACAGAGTGCCGTACTCGGTGGGGTGGGAGATGTAGACAGCGCCGGGGCGGACGATGTGCTCGGCGGTCTCGTCGGCGTGGTAGTTCACCAGATAAGCCTTAAGGTCGGCGGCAGCCATCTTTCCTTGATGGTGGGGGATGGTCAGCACCTTATGCCCCGTGAACTCAATGGCCCCCGCCTCGTGGGCGGCGATATGACCCGTGACGGCGGCCACCACGCCCTCGTAGCTGCGGAGCAGAGAGTCGATGACGATCTGGTTGGTCTGGGTACCGCCCGTCAAAAACCACACGTCTGCCTCGGGACAGGAGCAGGCGGCCTTGATCTTCTCGCGGGCAGAGGCGGTGTACTCGTCGGAGCCGTAGCCCGCCTGCTTGACGAGGTTGGTTTCAATGAAGCGCTCAAGTATGGCGGGATGGGCGCCCTCTACGTAATCGCTAGCGAATGATAGCATGGTTATATGTCCTCTCTTTCGTTGAGTTGTATGCAAGTGATATGATTATAGCACAGTTTCAGGCATTTGACAAGACCCTGCGTGCATTTTCAGAAAATACCCCGCCACTTCCTCAGGCTCGTAGCGGTACTTCCCCTCTGCCCACCAGACCACGGTCTCCACGAATCCCGCCGCCAGCATGCGGAGACGGTAGTCCTGTGGCAAATCGGTCTCTTCCTGCCACTCCGTCGCGAACAGAGTGGTCAGATGCTCCTTGAAATACGCGAAAAACACCTCGCGACCGTCGGAGCGCAGAATGGCGGACAGGTTGTTTTGGCTGTCGCGGATGTGCCAGAGAATGTGGGTCAGCTTTCCCTCCAGGGTGTCCTCACTTCCCGTAAAAGCGCAGGCATTCTCTCCGAACAGGTGGAAAAAGACCTCGCCGCACAGGGCATCCAGCAGAGCCTCCTTGGTGTCGAAGTGGGCGTAGAAGGTGCTCCGCCCCACGTCGGCCTCGTCGATGATCTCCTGCACCGTAATGCGGTCGTAGCGCTTCTTCTCAAGCAGCGCCTGAAAGGCCTCGAAAATAGCCTTGCGGGTCTTTTGCTGACGTCTGTCCATAGTAATCTCCATACAGTTTGGGATTTTTGTTCGGTAACGGACAGGACTGCGGGATTGATTGTTGTTTTTTTCGCCCCGTCGGTGTATAATGTTACCGAACAATATGTATTGTATCGGATATATTGTACCACATATTTTCAAGTTTGTCAAGTAGGAGGCCCCATGTCACACCATCACCATCACGATCATCACGACCATACCCACACCTCCGCCGCCCGCATTCTGGTGGCCTTTCTCCTCAACCTATGCTTCTCGGTCTTTGAGCTGATCGGCGGTATCGTCACGGGCAGCGTGGCCATCCTCTCGGATGCCCTCCACGATCTGGGCGATGCCGCGGGCATCGGCTGCTCCTTCTTCTTGGAGCGCAAAAGCCGCAAACAACCCGACGCCACCCACACCTACGGCTACGCCCGCTACTCGGTGCTGGGCGGCCTCATCACCACGGTCATCCTGCTGGCGGGCTCCTGCATCGTCATCTATAACGCCGTCCTGCGTTTACTTACTCCCACCCCCATCGACTACAACGGCATGCTGATCTTCGCCGTGGTGGGCGTGATCGTCAACCTCGCCGCCGCCCTCTTCACCCGCCACGGAGACTCCCTCAACCAACGGGCGGTGAATCTCCACATGTTGGAGGACGTGCTGGGTTGGGCTGTCGTTTTGGTCGGCGCTATCGTCATGCGCTTTACGGATTGGGTCTTCCTCGATCCCCTCATGTCCATCGGCGTGGCGGTCTTTATCCTCATCCATGCCTTGAAAAACCTCAAGGAGATCGCCGATCTCTTTCTGGAAAAGACCCCCGATGGAGTGACCGTGGAGGAGATTTCCCACCATCTGACCGAGTTGGAGGGGGTTGTGAGCATCCACCACGTCCATATCCGCAGTCTGGACGGTGGCCGCAACTACGCCACTCTCCACGCCGTCATAGACGGTGAACCCGCCGCCGCTAAGGCCGCCATCCGCGCGGAGCTTGCCGAGCATGGCATCACCCACGCTACCATTGAGACGGAAAGCCCCGACGAGGTCTGCGGTGAGACCGAGTGCCACGTGGAATCCCACGGTGAGTCCTGCGGAGGGCATCATCACCATCACCATTAGATCCTCTTATGCGGTAGGGGCGCACCTATGTGTGCGCCCTCCGTTCTCCGTGTATCGGGCGCACACGCCCCGAGCTTGCGAGGATGGCGCCCCTCCCGAGGCTATGGAAAACTAAAAAACGACGGAGAGCCGCCGAGCAATCTCGGTAAAAGGCTCTCCGTTTTTGTTTATTCGGGCTTCTCCTCCGCAACGGGCGCGAACACCGCCTTGACCCGCTCCACGTAGGTTGCATATCGAGGGTCGTTGCGGATGGGGTCGAACCATTCCCAGCCCGTAGGAGAAGTGAGGGCAAAGATGGGAAAGCCGAAACCAATCGTCACCACCCGATCAGATTCCCCAAAGCTATTGTGGTACAACCGCAAAAAGGGTCTGCATACTCCCGATTCCTCCCTTACATCGTGCCAAAGCTCAAAGGACTCCCTCTCCAAACTGATACTTTTACAGGTCAGCATCGTCCCTTCGGGCAGGCTCATAGCCGTCTCCAGCATGGATACCGTGTCCTCCAAGGCCACAAATGCGCCCTCGGGGTCTCCCGTGGAGGCCAGATAGCAAGCCCGACGGATGCCGAGATCTATTCGCTCGGCCAAAAACAGGTCTATGGAGCCGTCCCCCGTGATGGGATGATCCGAGTCGGGCGTTACGCCGCAGAGGTTGTGGATAAAATTCATCAGCATGGTGTTGATCTGTAAGCACTCAAAGGGATTATTGGGGCGGTCTTCTCTGCGAAACAAGCCGTTATTGAAAAATTGCTTTTGGATCATAGAAAGCAATTGCTTTTGCCGCAAAACGTCAGCTTTGTCCCACTCCTCACGCCCCCAGTAACGGGCGTACAAAAGGGTGTCCTTGGTCAGATCGCGCTCGGTGGCATACCGATCCAAAAAGGCTTCCACGTGCTCGTCGTCCTCAATATAGCTCATGTGCTCCACCACCGCGTCCTTCAGCCATCGCTCGTAGTTCCCTTCTAGAATCTCTTTGGCAGTGATTCGCAGTTCCGAAAGAACATCGGGACACCGGATCAGGGACTCTGCGTTCCAATGCGCGAAGCCAAAAAGCTGCCACAAATGCCCGGACAACGCAGGATCCGTCATGCAATCCCGTTTCAGCTCCCGTATCAAGGCGACGATGGCCTTCGAATCGGGCGTATCGCTGTAGCAAAGATCGCTATACTCACGGAACCGTTCGCTGATCTGCTCCTTCTTCTTGCTCTCCTCCATCCCGATAAGCTCATCCACCGTCACCCCAAAGATCCCCGCCAGCACAGGCAGAAATTCCATATCGGGATAGGTCGTCCCGTTCTCCCAGCGGCTCACCGACTGGTAGGCCACACCCAGCTTGTCGGCCAGCTGCTCCTGGGTCATGTCCGCCGCTCTGCGAAGTCGGCGGATGTTTTCGCCAATGTTCAGTTTCATAGTTCCTTCCTTTCAGTCCCCGCGCGGGTGATGTTTTTTACCGGTGACCTTATGATACCACATTTTTGCGGGAAATGCAATAACGCATATAGTGAGAATTATTCTCGGTATGCAAGAGTTTGAGCAATTTGGGTTTGTCGGAGTGTTTAAATCCACCGAAAAAAAAACGTAGGGACCGGCGTCCTCGACGGTCCGCAATTTGCAATATACCCGCCAAAGATATTTGGGCGGGCGGTACCGGACCGGCGGGGACGCCGGTCCCTACATCTGCAATTGGAAACACCCCGCCAAACCCAAATTTACCGTTTCACCCCATACATCTCCCCCCTTTTCCCCGAAACTTTCCCCGCCCACTTGACATTTCCCCGATTTTGTGGTATGATATAGGTTGAATTAGTACGCATTCTTCCAAACGAAAGGATTTCATACATGAAAATCGGATTCATCTCCCTCGGCTGTCCCAAGAACCAGCTGGACACCGAGGTCATGCTCCACGAGGTGGTGGCCGCGGGCTACGAGCTCACCTCGGAGGATATCAACGCGGACATCATCATCATCAACACCTGCGCCTTCATCGAGAGCGCCAAGCAGGAAGCCATCGACAACATTCTGGACGAGGCCTGGCTCAAGGAGAACCGCTCCCTCAAGGGCATCATCGTCACCGGCTGTCTGGCCGAGCGCTACCGCGAGCAGATCCTCGAGGAGATGCCCGAGGTGGACGCCCTTCTGGGCGTGGGCAGCATCCACAACATCGTGGATGCCATCAAGGCTGTAGAAAAGCAGAGCAAGCGCAAGAACGTCCCCGCGAGCGAGAAATACTGCTCCTTTGAGGACAAGAACACCGTCCGTCTGGGCGGCGACCGCGTGCTGACCACCCCCGACTACGCCGCTTACCTCAAGATCGCCGAGGGCTGTGACAACCGCTGCACCTACTGCGCCATCCCCTCCATCCGCGGTAAGTTCCGCTCCCGTCCCATGGAGGACGTAGTGAAGGAAGCCAAGGATATGGACGCTTTGGGCATCAAGGAGCTGACCCTGGTGGCACAGGACACCACCCGCTACGGTAAGGATCTCTACGGCCGCTACGCTTTGGCCGAGCTGATCCACAAGATCACCGAGGAGACAAGTATCCCGTGGATCCGCATCCTCTACTGCTACCCCGACAAGATCACCGACGAGCTGATTGAGGAGTTCAAGACCAATCCCCGCCTCCTCAAGTACATCGACCTGCCCCTCCAGCACATCAGCAACCGTATGCTGAAGGCCATGAACCGTCACGGTGACGGCGCCATGATCCGCGAGGTGCTGGCAAAGCTCCGCACCGTTGATGGCATGGTCATCCGCACCACCTTCATTGTAGGCTTCCCCGGCGAGACCGAGGAGGATTTTGGCGTGCTGGCCGACTTCATCACCGAGCAGAAGTTTGAGCACGCCGGCGTGGTCACCTACTCCCGCGAGGAGGGGACCCCCGCCTACGACTTCCCCGATCAGATCGACGAGCAGGTCAAGCAGGATCGCATGGATATCCTCATGCGTACCCAGATGAACATCAACACCGCCCGCAACGAGTCCCGCATCGGATCCGTCATCACGGTACTGTGCGAGGCCTACGATCCCGTCAACGAGTGCTACTACGGCCGATCAAGCGAGGACGCCCCCGATATCGACGGCAAGGTGTTCTTCCGTTACAACGGCGAGGAGCGCATCATGCCCGGCTCTATGGTCAAGGTCAAGGTGCGCGAGGTGGTGGACTACGACGTCTACGGCTTCGCCATGAAGCCCGAGAACGCCTGAAAAACGAGGGGCTCTGCCCCTGACCCCCGCTCAAAACCTTCTTGAAAGAAGGTTCCGAGGCCGCCAAGAACTTTTTGTAAAGTTGCAAACAGGCTGAAATTCGTATATGAAAGAGGTGCTTATATGGCTAACCAAAAGAAAAAGGGCATGAACCTGCCCAACAAGCTGACCGTTCTCCGCATTTGTCTCGTCCCCGTTTTCATTGTGGTCATGATGCTTCCCGCTTCGGTGCTGGATCCCATCATCAGCGGTCTCATCGGTGTGGCCATCTTCATTGTGGCCTCTTTCACCGATATGCTGGACGGCAAGATCGCCCGTAAGTACGGTCTGGTCACGGATTTCGGCAAGCTCATGGATCCCTTGGCCGACAAGTTCATGGTCATCGGCGCCCTGACGGTCATCTTGTACCGCGCTGAAACCGATGCTCTCCGCCTGTTCTACACCCTGATCCTGCTGGTGGTGGTCTTCCGCGAGCTGGGCGTGTCTGCCCTGCGTCTGGTGGCTTCCTCCTCCTCGGGTGCCGTGGTCGCCGCCAATATGCTGGGCAAGATCAAGACGGTTATGCAGATCGTTTTCGTCAGCACGGTGTTCATCGAGCCCGCCATCTACGCCATCCCGGCTCTGAAGAATCTCCTGCCCGACTGGTGGATGGCTAACGTCCCCCTGTCCTACGTCACGGGCGCGCTGACCCTCCTGTTCACCGTCTGGTCGGGTATCAACTACTTCATCGGTATGTGGAAGTATCTGGATCCCGAAAAGTAATCGCACAAAATAACGGACGAGGAACGGAGCGTTCCTCGGCCGTTTTGTTATGCTTCACAGCAATGCTTCCAATACTTGTACGTCTTGAGGATCCCCTCGTCGGCATCCTTCCCGCGGCACTCAAACTTAAACCCGGGGGCGCTTTCGATGGTCAGCACACCGTCAAAGCCCCACTCCCGAAGGGTCTTGGCCACGGCGGGGACATCCAGACTTCCCTGTTCCAGGAACCAATGCACGTCACTCACGCCGTCGTTGTTGTGGAGGTGCATCTCAAAGACGGGGAAATCCTTGGTGGCAAGGGCGGCTTTGAAGTCCTCCGCGCCGGGCGCATCCACCGCAGGATGCTCGTCGGGGCTATTGGTAAACAGAGTTTTCCCGCTTTGGTTCTGCCCTCTCATGCGAATGAACAGATGTCCGATATCCACCAGATACCCCATGCGGTCGTTCCCTTTCAGGTGATTGATCTGCGCCCGCTCGTCTGCGGTCAGGCCGAAATCCTCCACCGCTACCTTGCAGTCTGGGACGGTCTCCAGCACGAAGTCCAGATACCCGCCAATGCCGACACCGCCGCGAATGGGTTGGGGCACGTCAAAGGATAGCACGGCGACGGAACCGTGCGCCCTCTGCCAAGCCGCGATGGCAAAGATCCCCGCCTCGAACACCGCCACCGCCTCGGAGTCATGCTTGTGGGGGAGGCAGTAGTGAACGGTGAACACCACCCCCGTCTCGGAGACAGCAGCCGCCACCGCATCGGACATGGCCGGGTCGGCGATAGCGTTCACGAACTGCGCGCCGTGGACGCTCACAGACGGGAGCCCCAATGCGGCAAAATAGCGGATATTTTCCACCATATTGCGGTGGGGATAGTGCCAGATGGCGAGACCTTGGATCATGAGAAGGACTCCTTTCAAAAGGATATGTCTGCATTATATCATACCGAAAGAAAAAAAGCAAGTTTTTCTCCCATATTTCTGAGGTGGCTTCGTTTTGTGTAAGAATCTCTCTTGCAAAATCCTTTCAAATGTGCTATACTATATAGTTGTAGATTAATCATCAAGGAGTTTCTCATGAAGATATTTCTGCGCTGTCTCGGGATGTACCCGAAGGAGAGCATTTTAGCCCCCCTGTTCAAGCTGCTGGAGGCCTGCTTTGATCTCTGCGTGCCTCTGGTGGTCGCCGCCATTATAGACAAGGGTATTGGCGGAGAGAACACCGCTCTGGTCTGGCAGCTTTGCGGCGTGCTGGTTCTGCTTGCTTTCATCGGCCTGGCCTGGGCCATCACTGCCCAGTATTTCTCCGCCAAGGCCGCCGTGGGCTCGGCCGCTCGTCTGCGCCACGACCTCTTTGCCCACATGCAGTCCTTCACCTACGCGCAAACCGATCGCGTGGGCACTTCCTCCATGATCACCCGCATGACCAGCGACATCAACCAACTGCAATCGGGTGTCAACATCACTCTGCGCCTGTTGCTCCGTTCCCCCATCATCGTTTTCGGCGCCATGATCATGGCCTTCACCATCGACGTAAAGCTGGCCCTCATCTTCGTCGCCGCCATTCCCCTGTTGGCCGTTGTGGTCTTTGGCGTCATGCTGGGCGGTATCCCCCTCTACCGCAAGGTGCAGACCCGCCTGGATCGCGTCACCGCTGTCACCCGCGAAAACCTGTCGGGCGTACGCCCCGTCCGCGCCTTCTGCAAGGAGGATGAGGAGATCAGCCGCTTCTCGGTAGCCAACCGCGAGCAGACTTCCCTGCAAAACAAGGCGGGCATCCTGACCGCCATCATGAATCCCGTCACCTATATCATCGTCAATCTGGCCGTCATCCTGCTCATCCGTGAGGGTGCCTTCGCCGTGGACGGTGGGAACATCACCCAAGGTCAGGTGGTAGCGCTGGTCAACTACATGGGTCAGATCCTCGTGGAGCTGGTCAAGATGGCCACCTCCATCTTCACCGTCACCAAGGCCGTAGCCTGCGGCAACCGCATCGGCGCGGTGCTGGATATGCCCACGGGCATGGCGGTCATTCCCTCCCCCGACGGCACGCCCGCACCCGCTCCCGATGCCCTCGCCGTAGCCTTTGAAGGCGTATCCCTGACCTATGAGGGAGGCGGCGAGCCTTCCCTGCAGGACGTGACCTTTACCGCCACCCGCGGACAGACCGTGGGCATCATCGGCGGTACGGGCTCGGGCAAGTCTACCCTCGTCAATCTCATTCCCCGCTTCTACGATGCCACCGCCGGAACCGTTACGGTAAACGGCCGTGACGTAAAGAGCTACGATCCCGCCGATCTGCGTACCCGTATCGGTGTCGTTCCCCAAAAGGCCGAGCTGTTCAAGGGCACCATTCGCTCCAACCTGTGCTGGCGGAAGGAAAATGCCACCGACGATGAGCTGTGGGCAGCCCTGGAAGCCGCCCAGGCGGCGGATTTCGTCCGTCAAAAGGAGGGCGGGCTGGATGCTCCCGTGGAGCAAAAGGGCCGTAACCTGTCGGGCGGTCAGCGCCAGCGCCTCACCATCGCCCGCGCCCTGGTGGGAGAACCCGAAATCCTGATTCTGGATGACAGCGCGTCCGCCCTGGACTTCGTCACCGACGCCCATCTCCGCAAGGCTCTCCGCGACCTTCCCTCCAAGCCAACGACCTTCATCATCTCCCAGCGCACCTCCTCCATCCGCGCCGCCGATCTCATTCTGGTGTTGGACGACGGGCGCGTGGTAGGCATGGGCAAGCACGACCATCTGCTCACCACCTGCGAGGTCTACCGCGAGATCCACGAGTCCCAGTTCAAGGGAGGTGAGGCACAATGAAAAAGACGACCAAAACCGTAAGCACCGCCGCCACCCTGCGCAAGGTGCTTCGCTACCTAAAGCATTACCGTCTGCTCTTTGCCCTGTCCCTGCTTCTGGCCGTGGTTGTAGTGGGTCTGACCCTGTACTTCCCCATCCTGACGGGTGACGCCATCGACCTCATCATAGCCCCCGGTCAGGTGGATTTCGACGCTCTGTGGCCTCTGCTCCTGAACGGCGCCATCATCATCGGCATCACCGCCCTGTGCCAGTGGCTCATGAACATCTGCAACAACCGCATCACCTTCGGCGTGGTGCGCCGTCTGCGGCATGATGCCTTTGTCCGCATCCAGTCCCTCCCCCTGTCCTATCTGGACAAGCGCACCGTGGGTGATACCGTCAGCCGCGTCATCGCCGATGCCGACCAGTTCACCGACGGCCTGCTCATGGGCTTTTCCCAGTTCTTCACGGGTATCCTCACCATTCTGGGAACCCTCTGCTTCATGCTGACCCTGAATCTGCCCATGACGATCTGGGTGGTGGTGGCTACCCCCCTGTCCCTGTTCGTGGCCTCCTTCATCGCCAAACGCACCCATAACCTGTTCAAAAAGCAAGCCGAGATCCGCGCCGAGCAGACTTCCCTCATCGACGAGATGCTGGGCTCTCACAAGACCGTGGTGGCCTTCTCCCACGAGGACGAGGCGCTCCGTGACTTCGACGGGATCAACAACCGCCTGGAAACGGTTTCCCGTAAGGCCGTGTTCTTCTCCTCCCTGGTCAACCCCTCTACCCGCTTCGTCAATAACCTGGTGTACGCAGGCGTGGCCCTCATCGGTGCGCTGATCTGTCTCGCCGCGGGAGATCGCGAGGGCGCTTTGACGGTGGGCGGCCTGTCGGCCTTCCTCACCTACGCAGGGCAGTACACCAAGCCCTTCAACGAGATCTCGGGGGTTATCACCGAGCTGCAGAACGCCACGGCCTGCGCCGCGCGGCTCTTTGAACTCATCGAAGCCGACACCGAGACCCCCGACGCCGAGGACGCCGTGGTTCTCACGGATCCCGACGGCCGCGTAGAGCTTTCCGACGTGGCATTCTCCTATACCCCAGACAAGCCCCTCATCCGCGACCTGAATCTGTTCCTGAAAAACGGCCAGCGAGTGGCCATCGTCGGCCCCACGGGCTGCGGTAAGACCACCGTCATCAATCTGCTCATGCGATTCTATGACGTAGACGAGGGTAGCATCGCCGTCAGCGGCACCGATATCCGAAGCATGACCCGTCAT
>JAZRFR010000096.1:0-10761 GCA_045643785.1 Eubacteriales bacterium
ACAACTATTTGCTTGATCTCTTCTGTGTAATGTTTTTGACCTTTTCTGCTTCCCATGCAAAAAAACCTCCTGTGGTAGATATCTCTATTCTACCACAAGAGGCTTTTTATTTCAATGTCCGTTTTTACGGGTTCAGTTCAAACGGCAGTGCTTTTTTTATTGGTGGAAATGATGAGTGAGAAACACGTTCAAGCCGCAAGTTGACAAAAAACTTGTGATCTGCAACGACCAAAGGGAGTGGAGGACGGCTTGTAGCCGAACGGAGTTCGGCGGGGGATTGCAGTCACCGTTCAAGTAAGATGTATAATGCAACCATCCTAACTTTTTTGTTTGAATCAGATAAAAAGACTTGCGTTTTTCACCGTGTTGTGATATAATATATCCAGTATATTTGTCCTTGGAGGTATAACATGAAGAAAAAAATCAAAAGAATGCTGATTATATGTCTGGCATGCTTGCTCACGCTTGCATCTTGTCAAACCGGCGGAGATGTATCATCGGATACAACAGAGCGTGTTACGGGCATGCAAACCGAACAGACAACCGATTCACACGAAGAAACCGTAGCGGAGTCCGAGCTCGTTACAGAAGCGCCTACTGTGGAGACAACCGAAGAGTCCACCGAGGCTATAACCGAAGAAGAGACCGAAGCTGAAACCGAGGAGCCCGCACCTCCCGCTAATACGCCCGGTGACTGCGGAAATGTTTTTTGGAATGATGCTAAAAAAATAATCGGTAAAGTAAGACTGGATTCCGTCAAGCATGAGGGCTCCCAGACCGATTACGCCAAGAACGTCTCTAAGACGGGCAACTGGAACGTGACTGTCTCCGAAAAGTCGGGAGTTCTGACTCTCTACGGCTGGATCGGCTTCAGTTTTGATGACTTTGAATTGGGTTGGCGCATCGGTACGGATAATGAGGTGGCTTATACCACCGAGAACGCAGTTGCCGTAAAGCGTGAAACCGCTGTTCTTCAAGCCGCCAAGAAGGAAGGCTTCACCAATGCCACGGGCTATTCCTATTCCCTTAATCTTAGCCAGTTTAATATGGGAGATGAGGTACACCTCCTCATCAAGAACAAAGCAGACGGCACCATCTACTGCTTCACTGAACTGACAATCAATTATAGTTCCCTTTCCGCTAATCTCAACACTCCTGCTCTGAAGGAGAAATATGAGCTTGGCTACGGCTCTGATATGGATATGTCCGATTTTGATCCCATTGAAAAGCATGAGCCCATTACCGCCCCCAACGACGATCCCGCCCTCAAATTGTGGTTCGACCATATTACCGAAAAGGTCACCCGCTACGATACGTCCGGAAAGGATTCCGGCCGTGACAGCTATACCATTCAGATGGCTAAAAACGAGATTGAGGGATGCCAGTTCTTCCTATATTCCCCCACTGTCAAGAAGATCACCATCAAAATCTCCGATTTTGAGAACGAAAAAGGAGAAAAGCTCGCCACTGATTTGGGCGTTGAGTATTACATCGAGGACGGCTACGTTACTTACCATGGTTACCCCGCCCAGCTCATTTACCCCGACGCCGTGATTCCCTATGAATCCTATGTTAACTACTGCAACTGGACCGAGCACGGCAGCTACGGTATGGATGCCAACAGCAAAGTTGACTTTGGAAATTATGTTCTCATCGGCCCCTTCTCGGGCTCCAACTGGGATCATGAAAAGTATCCCTTCCGTGAATCCGTACGCGGATTCGTGGTACAAGCAACAACCACTCCCGATTCTACACCCGGAGCATACAAAGCAACCATTGAAGTTTATGATGCTGACACGGGCGAGTGCATCAAAGCCGCCAATCTCTACACGTATGTCTATGATGTGACTCTTTCGGAGGAGACCGCTCTGGATACCGCATTTGGCCTTTGGGATATTGTCCCCAACTATATGCACCACTACAACGAGAACGGCGACTTGACCCGCTACACCGACGTGGAGATCACGAAGGCCGTGGCCGAGTATTTCCTGAAAAACCGCATCACCCTCACGGGTAGTCTGACCTACTTCAACGTCATGGGCGCAGACTGGTTCAAGAATCCCCGCGTGACCTCTGTCCGTGTTCTTACCAAGGATCATTACGATTCCATGAAGGATGATCCGATCCTCGCCTCCAAGATGTTCTACTACGGACAGGATGAGCCCGGCGTCGCCCGCGGCTGGCGTCCCATTGGTTGGCCCGACGGCACAAGCGAGACTGTGTATGACAACACGGGCCTGCTCAGCATTTTGGCCATCGCAAGAGAAGCTGAAATGCTGCGTGATGTCTGGGGTTGGGAAGATTATCGCATGATGATCCCCTTCGAGCGCACCATTGACTTTACCAAATTCAACTTCAATTCCGTGGACAAGACCACCGCCTTCCCTGCCTGGTACGATCAGTACGCCGTAAACGGTGAAAAGGATTCCATTGAATATCTTTCCAAATACGTCAATGTCTGGACCTCCGTATTTACCGGCTCCACACCCCGAGACCTGACTACGGCTGCCAAGGGCTCGCAATTCATGCAAACTACCCAGCAAGACAAAACCAGCGGTGATTTCCAGACTCGACTGGATGGCTTTAAGGCAGAGGGAGACGAACTGTGGAACTACGTAGCCTGCCAGCCTCCCTACACATCTCCCTACCAAAACATTCTCCTGTTCAACGACGGCACCGAGGGCCGCACCATGTTCTGGACCACCTACATGTTGGGCAGTACGGGCTTCCTGTATTGGCATGTCTCTTACTACGACGTGGCGGGCAACACGACCTATACCATGCGTTCTCCTTTCTCGAAGACAGGCCCCGGCGACGGCATTCTGATCTACCCCGGATCGGCATACAATCAGCTGGATCCCATCCCTTCTATCCGTCTGCTCAACATGCGCGACGGCATCGAGGAATATCAGCTTCTCACCATGCTGGAAGAATCCAATGGTAAGGAATATACCGACGAGTTAGTCAGCCATATCGTCACCAGCACTGTAACGTTTACTCGCGACGATGACGCGGTGTACAACGTAAGATCTTACCTTCTCAGAGCGCTCGAGGAGGCAGGAAAGTAATCGAATAACCAACAGGCCGATAGCTACGTGCTATCGGCCTGTTCGTCTGTCTTATCTTTCTTGAAATTTGTATTAAAAATCTTGATTTTTCTGTAATTATATGTTATAATATAAGAAATATGCGAATCGAACATGAATGGAGCCTGATTAAAGGTTCCCTGCCCCATGAATAAAATGAAAGGACCTGGTTAAGGAGGTTTGAAACATGAATCTGGATCGCGTTATCGGAGTCAGAAATAGCAAAACGGTCTACCGCGATGGCGACCGCAGCATAAAGGTATTCAACGATGAATATTCCAAGGCAGATGTCCTGAGCGAGGCTCTCAACCAAGCTCGCATCGAGGAGACCGGATTGAACATTCCCAAAGTTCTGGAGGTCACCATGATCGACGGCAAGTGGGCCATCGTCTTCGAGTACATTAAGGGAAAAACCCTGGCGCAACTCATAGCTGAGGCAGGAGATGATGCCGACAAGAAAAACGGGTACATCGATATGCTTATTGACCTTCAGATGAGTGTACATGCCAAAACTTGTCCTCTGCTGAACAAACTTAAGGATAAGATGAGCAGCAAAATCATTGAGACTGATTTTGACGCCACCACCCGCTACGATCTTCACACCCGCCTGGAGTCCATGCCCAAGCACAACAAAGTATGCCACGGCGACTTCAACCCTTCCAACATCGTCATCGCCGAGGACGGTACTCCCTACATTTTGGACTGGTCTCACGCCACCAAGGGAAACGCCTCTGCGGACGTGGCCCGTACCTATCTTTTGTTCTGGCTGAACGGTGATGCTTCCGGAGCCGAATATTATCTGGATACCTTCTGTCAAAAGAGTGCTACTGCCAAGGAGTACGTTCAGAAATGGATGCCCCTCGTAGCTGCTGCCCAGTCGGTTAAAGGAAATGAGCAGGAACGCGAGTTCCTCATGCATTGGGTCAACTCTGTCGATCATCAGTAAAAATCCGATGCGGGGTTTTGCCCCCCCATTTGGATCCTTTTGCCAAAGGTTCCAAATATCTCCCTAAAAATATAAAATGAAATGAGGTATAAAAACATGTTGAAAATTACGGTTTGTATCGGTAGTTCCTGCCACATTAAGGGTTCTCGCCAGGTCGTCGAGCAACTCCAGCGTCTGATCGCCGCTCATGAACTGGGCGAAAAGGTTGAACTGGGCGGTACCTTCTGCATGGGTAAGTGCCAGCAGGGTGTGTGCGTCACGGTGAATGATACCTTCCATTCGGTCTCCCCTGACACCGTGGAGGAGTTCTTCTCCAATGAAATTCTCGCTAAGATTTAAGAGGTAACTGATTATGCTGTTCGTTCAGGTTTGTGTTGGCTCGTCTTGCCACATCAAGGGTTCTGCGGATATCGTAGAGCTTTTAGAGAAAGCCGTTGAAGAACATCACCTGGAAGGTGAGGTCGTTCTTTCCGGTAGTTTCTGCATCGGAAAATGCAACCGCGTCGGCGTGACGATTCAGGTAAACGATGATGTTTTCGTTGGCGTGACGAGAGAGAATTTCAAAGAATTCTTCACGAAAAATATTCTTGACGCGATCGAGAAAGAAAGGATGTAACAGTCATGGCAAACTGCTTGACACTCAAAAAATCCAACTGTAAGAACTGCTATAAGTGTGTCCGTCATTGCCCTGTGAAGGCCATTCGTTTCTCGGGTAACCAAGCTCATATCATCGGCAATGAGTGCATTCTGTGCGGCCACTGTTTCGTCGTTTGTCCTCAGGATGCCAAGGAGATCGTTGACGGCACCGAGAAAGCACGGGTTCTGCTGCAAAGCGGTGCTCCCGTGTATGTCAGCCTGGCCCCCTCTTTTATCGCCAATTACGAGGGCGTTGGTATTGAATCCATGCGCCGCGCTCTGCAAAAGCTGGGCTTTGCTGACGTGGAGGAGACCGCCATCGGCGCTACTATCGTTAAAAACGAGTACGAGCGTATGCTTCGTGACGAGCAGAGGGATATCATTATCTCCTCCTGCTGTCACTCGATCAACCTTCTTATTCAGAAATATTTCCCCGGGTGTTTGGAATATCTGGCCGACGTCATGTCCCCCATGCAGGCTCACTGCGCGGAAATCAAGAAGAAAAACCCCGAGGCGAAGACGGTGTTCATCGGTCCCTGCGTAGCAAAAAAGGACGAGGCCGAGTACTACGAGGGTATCGTAGATGCCGTTCTCACGTTTGAAGAGCTGACAAACTGGTTAAAGGCCGAAGGAATAACGCTTGAGCAAGAGTTGGACAGCACTCCCGAAAGTCGCGCCCGCTTCTTCCCTACCACGGGCGGAGTCCTCAAAACCATGGCTCAAGATGCGCCCAAATATACTTATCTCGCGCTGGATGGCGTAGAGAATTGCATTGCCGCCCTTAAGGATATCGAGAGCGGTAAGATCCACAAGTGCTTTATTGAGATGTCTGCCTGCGTGGGCAGTTGTATCGGCGGCCCTGTCATGGAGAAATATCACAGAAGCGCCCCCATCAAGGATTATGTGACCATTGCAGGCTATGCGGGTGAGCGCGATTTTGATGTGGAACAGCCTATGCCCATGAGCCTCAAAAAGAACTTTACCATGATCGCGCATAAGCTTACTCAACCCTCTGAAACCGAGATCATGTCGGTACTCCGTCAGATGGGCAAGTTCAAGCCCTCCGACGAGCTGAACTGCGGTACCTGTGGCTACAATTCCTGTCGAGAAAAAGCCATCGCCATCATTCATGGCAAGGCTGAGGCATCCATGTGCCTGCCCAACCTGTTGGATAAGGCGGAGAGCTTCTCGGATACCATCGTCCGTAATACTCCCTACGGTCTCATCGTGCTGAACGAGAATCTGGAGGTTCAGCAGGTCAACCGCGCCGCCCGTAAGATCATGAACATCCGTTCTTCCTCCGACGTGCTGGGCGAGCCTGTGATCCGTATTCTGGATCCTACCGTGTTCTCCAAGGTCATGAGCAGCGGCCGCAGTGTGCGGGATCAGCGTGTCTACCTGGCCGAGTACAAGAAGTATGTGGAGCAGACCGTGGTATACGATCCCGATTCTCACCTCTTGGTAGGTATCATGCGGGATATTACTGATGACGAAGCCGAGCGAGAAAAGAAGGCTCGCATCAATAAGCAGACCGTTGAGGTCGCGGACACCGTGGTTGAAAAGCAGATGCGTATCGTACAGGAAATTGCATCCCTGCTGGGTGAAACCGCTGCAGAGACCAAGATCGCCCTGACCAAGCTAAAGGAGTCTATCGGCGATGAATGATTTATGTGCAGATATCGGATATAAAAGCATCAATCACGTTGGCGAGGAACTTTGCGGAGACCACGTAGATGTGGTAGAGGAAAACGAGAACTCCACGGTTATTGTGCTTGCAGACGGTCTCGGTTCGGGCGTGAAGGCGAGTATTCTCTCAACCCTCACGTCTAAGATCATTTCCACTATGATGGCGGCAGGCCTTCCCATCGAGGAGTGCGTGTCCACCATCGCCGCAACTCTTCCCGTATGTTCGGTGCGGGGCGTAGCCTATTCCACCTTCACCATCATGCATATTCAGAATAACGAGACGGCGGAGATCATTCAGTACGACAATCCCCACGTCATTGTCATTCGGGATTACCAACAATACGATTACCCCAAAACCGAGATGAATATCGGTGGCAAAAAGATTTACAAATCCACCATTCGCCTGCAGGAAGATGACGTATTCATCGCCATGAGCGATGGCTGTCCCCATGCGGGCATGGGCGGTAAATACAACTTTGGTTGGAAGCGTGAGGAGATCGCAGGCTTCATGCAAGCCCTCGTAGCCGGCGGTTATACCGCCAAGAATCTCTCCACGATGCTTGTGGACGAGTGTGACAAGCTTTACGGCCACAAGCCGGGAGACGATACCACCGCCTGCGTGATCAAAATCCGCAAGCGCGAGCCTATGAATATTCTCTTTGGCCCTCCCTCCAACCGCGATGATGCAGGTCGTATGATGTCCCTGTTCTTCTCCAAGGAAGGCAAACACATCATTTGCGGAGGCACAACGTCCTCCATTGCCGCCAAATACCTTGGCAAGAAGGTACAGGTCAGCCTGAGTTTCGAGCGGAGTGATATCCCCCCTATCGCCCATATCGAAGGGGTGGATCTGGTAACCGAGGGTGTCATCACCATGAACAAGGTTATCCAGTACGCCAAAGACTATCTGGGCGAAAACGCGCTTTACGAGGATTGGAACTTCAAGAAGGACGGTGCTTCCCTCATCAGCAGACTGTTGTTTGAGGAAGCCACAGATATCAACTTTTACGTGGGTCGCGCAGTCAATCCCGCCCACCAGAACCCCGACCTGCCCATTAACTTCAACATCAAGATGAATCTCGTTGAGGAGCTTTCGGAATGCCTGCGAAAAATGGGTAAACGCATTAAGGTCAGTTATTTTTAAGGAGAAAATCATGCGTAAATTCGACACAAAAGTTCAGCACTTAAAGTATAAGGTACTTCGTGAGGTGGCTCGCCTCGCGTGGGAGGACAAGCTCCTCGAGAATATGATGGATATTCCCAAAAAGCTGGCTCCCGGCAAAGAACCCACCATGCGTTGCTGTGTTTACAAGGAGCGCGCCATCCTGGGTGAGCGCGTCAAGTTGGCTATGGGCGGCGACAAGGAAAATCCCAATGTCATCGAGGTTATTGAGATCGCATGTGACGAGTGTCCCGTCGGCGGCTACGAGGTCACCAATGCCTGCCGTGGCTGTCTCGCTCACCGTTGCGAGGATGTCTGCAAATTCGGAGCACTGACCTTCGACCGTGACCATGTGGCCCACATCGACAAGTCCAAGTGCAAGGAGTGCGGCGCCTGTGCTAAGGTCTGCCCCTTCACCGCCATTGTTCATCGCAAGCGTCCTTGCCAGAACGCTTGTTAGGTCAAGGCAATCTTCATGAATGAGGAAAAAGCGGCCAAGATCGACAACTCCAAGTGCATTCAGTGCGGCGCTTGCGTATACCAGTGCCCCTTCGGTGCTATCACCGACAAGTCCTTCATGCTCAACGCCATTGACATTCTCAAGAAGAGCGAGCGCAACACCCGCGGCGGTAACTACCGCGTCTATGCTGTTGTGGCGCCCTCCATCTCCAGCCAGTTCTCCTACGCCAAGCTGGGTCAGGTCATCACGGGTCTGAAGAAGCTGGGCTTCCACGACGTGATCGAGGCGGCCCTGGGCGCGGATAAGGTGGCTATGGCCGAAGCTAAAGAGCTTTCTGAAAAGGGACTGCTCACCAGCTCCTGCTGTCCTGCCTTCGTACAGTACATCAAGGCGAATTTCCCCAATCTCGTGGAGCACATTTCCCACAATATGTCCCCCATGGCCGTGTTGGCTAAGTACATCAAGGAAACCACGCCCAATTCCAAGGTCATCTTCATCGGTCCCTGTACCGCCAAGAAGGCCGAGGCACAGCTGGAGTCGGTCAAGCCTTGGGTGGATACCGTCCTCACCTTTGAAGAACTGCAGGCTCTCTTTGACAGCCGCGATTTCGATCTCTCTACCTTTGAGGAGGGCGTTCTTGATAATGCCTCCTACTTCGGCCGTATCTTCGCTCGAAGCGGAGGACTGACCGACGCGGCAGTACAGGCAATGAAGGAGCAGAATATCGACTTTGAGATCAAGCCCGTTGTCTGCGACGGTATTGAGGCCTGCCGTATGGCGCTTCTCAAGCTCAGCAAGAGCCAGGCCGCTCTGGGCGGTAACTTCATCGAGGGTATGGCCTGTGTCGGCGGTTGTATCAATGGCGCGGGATGTCTGACCCATGGCGAGAAGAACAAGGCAGACGTGGATAAATACGGGCGTGAGGCACTGGAGAAAAACATCACCGATGCCATTTCGCTTTTGAAATAAATATTGAAAGGAAGTATCTATCATGGCAAACAGATTCGTATTGAATGAGACCAGCTACCACGGAAAGGGCGCGATCAAGGAGATCTCTGCCGAAATCCAGGCAAGAGGCTTCAAGAAAGCCTTCGTATGCTCGGATCCCGACCTCATCAAGTTTGAGGTGACCAAGAAGGTAACCGATGTTCTCGATGCCGCCGGAATCGAATACGACGTATTCAGTGACATCAAGCCCAATCCTACGATTGAAAACGTTCAGAACGGCGTTGAGGCGTTCAAGAATAGCGGTGCGGATTGCATTGTTGCTATTGGCGGCGGTTCCTCTATGGACACCGCAAAGGCGATCGGTACCATCATTGAGAACCCCGAATTCGCTGACGTAAGAAGCCTTGAGGGCGTTGCTCCCACCAAGAATAAGTGCACACCTATTATCGCAGTTCCGACCACCGCCGGTACGGCCGCTGAGGTTACCATCAACTATGTAATCACCGATGCGGAGAAGAACCGCAAGATGGTCTGCGTAGACGTTCACGATATTCCCGTTGTGGCTGTTGTTGATCCCGATATGATGGCTACTATGCCCAAGAGTCTGACCGCCGCTACCGGTATGGATGCTCTCACCCACGCAATTGAGGGCTACATTACAGGCGCAGCTTGGGAACTGAGCGATATGTTCCATATCAAGGCCATTGAGATCATCGCAAAGAGCCTGCGCGGTGCAGTTGAGAACACCGATGAGGGTCGTGAGGGTATGGCTCTCGGTCAGTATATTGCAGGTATGGGCTTCTCCAACGTAGGTCTTGGCATCGTGCATTCTATGGCACATCCTCTCGGCGCTCTTTACGATACCCCTCACGGTGTTGCAAATGCAATCATCCTTCCCACCGTTATGGAGTATAACGCTCCCGCAACCGGCGAGAAGTACAGAAACATTGCCATTGCTATGGGCGTCGAAGGCGTATCCGAGATGACCATTGAGGAAGCAAGAGTTGCCGCTATCAATGCCGTTAAGCAGCTCTCCCTTGATGTTGGTATTCCCGCTGACCTGAAGGATATCGTTAAAGCAGAGGATATTGACTTCCTGGCGGAGTCCGCTTATGCCGATGCTTGCCGCCCCGGCAATCCTCGTGAGACCAGCGTGGAAGAGATTAAAGAACTTTATCTCAAGCTGATGTAATGCCATTATAAGGTATACACGAAAAAGGGCTTTTCACATTCATGTGAAAAGCCCTCATTTTTGTTGCTTCAGCGCAAAAAACTCCATGTGCTTTGCACATGGAGTTTTTGGTGGAAACGAGGGAGCTTTGAACCCCCACCCCGCTTCGCGGGCTGATCAAGTTGCACTCCGCTCCCTGCGGTCGCTACTGATTAAAGTGCTTTGGGTTACCGGCAACTTGAATATGGGTCACACACCCGAAATTTCGCCAAATAGAAAACCCAGTGCTTTTGCACTGGGCTTTCTATTTGGTGGAAACGAGGGGGCTCTGAACCCCCACCCCGCTTCGCGGGCTGATCAAGTTGCACTCCGCTCCCTGCGGTCGCTACTGATTAAAGTGCTTTGGGTTACCACCAACTTGAACATGGGTCTCACACCCGAAGTTTCGCCAAATAGAAAACCCAGTGCTTTTGCACTGGGCTTTCTATTTGGTGGAAACGAGGGGGCTCGAACCCATGACCTCACGGATGTGAACCGTGCGCTCTAACCAGCTGAGCTACGCTTCCGCAACATTGGTATTATAGCATAAGTAGGGAGAAAAGTCAAGAGGTTTTCAAAAAATAATTTCGAGAATTTTCTTGACTCTTCTTCCCTGCTTGATGGTCT
>JAZRFR010000097.1:0-13062 GCA_045643785.1 Eubacteriales bacterium
CCCGCCTATGAAACCTTTGACGTAAAGATCTGCCCCGACGGAATAGGAGAGGCCTCGGGCACCGTCCCCACCGTCCGCGGCGGCATCGGAGTTTCCTTCCATAATACTGAGGAAGGACTCGACCTCACCGTAACCGTCCCCGCCAATACGACGGCTACGGTGTATCTGCCATCCGGCAAGGTAGAGATCGTGGGCGCAGGGATTCACCATATCCGCGATTCAAGGAATCCATGATGATTTCAAGGGCGCTTCGCCGAGTGCGGAGTGCCCTTTCGCACGTTGAAAACATTTTTGACATTTTTTTGCCCTAAGCGTTGCATCCCGCCTAAAATTTCGATATATTGGGTGAACGCGCGTTTCGAACCATCCACCATCACCACCACCCAGGGGAGACACACCATGACAGATCTCATATACTCGGATGCAAAGCTGCTCGCCCTTCTGCGTGAGCGGGATGAAACAGCCTTATCCGTCATTCAACGGCAGTACGGACGGAAAGCCCTCCATCTGGCTAACCGCATTCTGGGCTCGGAATCCGATGCCGAGGAATGTGTCAACGACGCGCTTCTGGACATTTGGAACACCGTCCCGCCCGCCGAGCCAACCTCAGTTCTATCTTACTTCTGCCTGTTGGTCCGTCGCCGCGCCATTGACCGCGTGCGGTACCTCGCTGCCGATCGAAGAACCGGGGGAGAATATGCAGGTTCTCTGGAGGAACTGGAGGCAATCCTCCCCGCCATGCCCGACGAGGGAGACGGCGTCGAAATCATGGACTGTATACAGAGCTTTCTGGACACTCTTTCTCCCCGCGACCGCCGTATCTTTCTGCTCCGCTACTTCCGCTTCTGCTCCCATAAAGAAATCGGCGATTACGTGGGCATGCGGGAGAGCGCGGTCAACATGAAGCTCACCCGCCTGCGGAAAAAGCTCAAGGAAGCCCTGCACAAGCGGGGCATCCCCCTGTGACTCTAATTTTACTCCGTTCTATTAAAGGAGAAACCGCCATGAAAAACCTGAAGAATCACCATCCCATAACCGACGCGCTGGGTCGCTTGGATGATGAAGCCGTCCTCGCTTGCATGAGCGAGGATGTCACCCCCCGCGCAGCCGTTTCCCACACAGGCCTCTACCGCAGACTGGCGGTAGCCGCCGCTTGCCTGACCCTGACCGCCGCCGTGGGTCTTGCCGCCCTTCTGCCCCTCATGATGACTGACGATCCCGCCCTGCCCGAGACAAACCACGCTGACACCATCATCGATAACGGGGAGGAGGAGTACCCCTTCGTGAATATCCAAATGCTGTCCTACGATGCAAGTGCGGAAAGCAACGAGGAACCTTCTTCCCGTCCTTCGGTGAATATCGAAGACACTTCCGGTAAGCTCACGTCCTACCGAAACCACCTTGTTCTGCGCTTTGATTGTGACGAAGGTGAGACCGTCTCCATCATCTCCCATACTCCCGACAACCCCCGTGAAATTCAATTATCCGAAACCCTCCTGGAGTTACAGGCCGTCGAGAGCGAGTCACCCCGTGAAACGCAAAAGCTACTGATCAAGATCGAGACCATCCTGAATCGGATCCAACATGGCCAGCAACGTTTAAACAACATGGTGGCTGTGGATGACACCACCTATATGTGGTGCATTCCCACCGCCAAGCCGAATTTTGATGTGGTAGAATTCCTCATCCGTAAGGAGAACGGGGAGATCGTGGGCGCGGGAAGCATCTGCGTCGGCATCCGCTACAATCGCTACGTCAATCAGCTCCGCACCGCCATTCTGGGCTCCACACGCTTCGATACACCCGCGAGCGAAGAGGAGGCCACCGCTTACCTGGAGTCTCTCCGCTCCGGCGCAGAGGAAACCTACAGCAACATGGATTTTACCCCGGTAAACGAATCCGAGGGCTACGCCCTGGCCCGCTCAGCTGTTCGGGATATTGAGAAATCCGATCCCAACATGGTAGAGCCCGCCCAGATGAGCAACTGCACCTACGGCTTTGGCGACTGCCTCTTCAAATGGTATACCTTCGGTGTAGAGGATGCCCCCGAAACCACCCGCCGCTTCTTTATGTTCGGCGACGGCACCTACGCCGAGGTCGCCCCCGAAGGTGCCCCGGCCTACGACGGTATGCTGGAGCAACTCTTCGGTGCATGGGGGAGCAACTCTGACAAGGCAGACTTCTCCGACCTGATTATCCCCCTGACCGATGGCCGCGTGATCACCTTCCATGAGGTGATCGTTACTGAGCCCTTGTACGGCAAATACACAGAGGACGGCGAGGAGATTCCCTCCATTACCCTCAACAAATGGGTCGCCGCTATCATTGAAAGCGCCGGGGAAACCGTATAATCCCCCCTCCATCCCCCTTCCCCATCCCGAGATATCGGGATGGGGCTTTTGTTTTTCCGCGCGCGATCTCACCAAAAAAGTCGGATAATCTTGACAATCTCGGCAGAATACGATATAATGTAGACAAATCCATCCAAAGGAGAACGCCATGAAAACCAAACGTATCCTGTCTGCCCTGCTGGCCGTCCTCATGCTGGCCACAACTCTGCTCTCCTGTATCGTCATCTCCGCCGCCGAGGAGGCCGACGCAGAGAAGCCTACCTACGTCACCGACGGTCTGGTTTCCCTCTACAACGGCGTGGGAAATTCCCCCGACGCCACCGTGTGGGAGGACTCCGTAGGCGACAACGATCTGCCCATCAACAAAAACGACAAGAACTACTTTACCGAAGCCGGACTTGCCGCTGAAGGAGCACAGCACCACTTCCCCCGGGCCATCGTGGATCTGGTCAACGGTCAGGCCTTTACCGTAGAGATCGCCTTTGGGGATTTCACCTCAATCGGCAGTGACTTCAACACCTTCATGAATTCCTCCAACGATAATTTTGCCCTGTTCCGCCGCAATTCCAACGACAATCTGGAGTTCAAGTGGGCCGCCAAGTCCGGTGAGTCCCGTCCCAAAGTGGGCGACGGCCTGTCTCTCATCGATAACGGCGTGATCTCCATCACCTACCAGGTGGGTGGCTCCGTCATGCTCTACGTGGACGGTACCGTCGTCGCCAAGGTGTCCTGTGACACGGCCATGGGCGCAAACGACCTGTTCATCGGCCATGCCCAGGCCGCCAAGCAGTTCTCCACGGTCTACCGCTCCATCCGTTTTTACAACCGCGCCCTGACCGCCGAGGAGGTCGCCAACAACGCCCGCGCCGACGGTGTTACCGTGTTGGATCCCGCCGACAAGCCCAAGACCAACATTACCGTCGCCCAGCCCAAGACCAACATCGTGGGCGATATCTCCATGATCCGTGAGATCAATTCCAAGGCGGAGATGGATGCCATGATCGCCGCCAAGGCTCTCCCCGCCACCGCTATTTACACCGTCAACAGCAAGCTGGAGGTGCTGGATGCCGAGGGTAAGGCCTTCACCACCGTAGCCGACGTGCTCGTGGCTCACGACTACAAGATCATCCCCGCCTTCCGCGTAGCCGACAAGGCCGCCGCCGACGCGGTCATCAAGTACCTCAAGGATATCCGCTTCTACGATTGCTTCCTTGTCTCCGCCGATCCCGCCGTCATCAAGGACGCACGTACCACCCTGCCCCAGGTATCGGGTGTCATCGACTACACCGAGGCCTACAAGGACGTAGCAGACCTCTCCGAGGAGCAGTGTCTGGATATCCGCCGTTCCATGAAGACCAACAACGGTACCGTAGCCATCCTTCCCACCGCCCTCTGCCGCAACGAGGACGTGCAGTACCTCTACAACCGTCAGATCAACGTCTGGGCCAAGACCTCCGACGCCCCCGACGAGGCCGAGCAGTACGGCGCACTCCTGTCGGGCGCCATCGGCGCGGTATCCGATGCCACCGATGCCCTCCTGGATATTGCCTGCAATAAGCTTCCCAAGAACACCATGACCCGCGTGACCCTCAACATCGGCCACCGCGGTATCCCCGCCAACGCCCCCGAAAACACCGTGGAAGGCTCTCTGTTCGCCTTCGAGCAGGGCGCTAACGTCATCGAGCTGGACGTGTACCTCACCAAGGACAACGAAGTCGTAGTCATGCACGACGGCACCACGGGACGCACCTGTAACAAGGATCTGAACGTAGAGGCTTCCACCCTCGCCCAGCTCAAGGAGCTCTACGTCAACAAGGGCTATGAGAACAACTCCCACTACAAGAACTGCCGCGTGCCTACCCTGAAGGAGTATCTGGAGGCCTTCAAGGACAAGGACTGCCAGCTCTTCATTGAGATCAAGTCGGGCAAAACCGCCATCGTCAAGGCCATCAAGGAGTGCGTGGACGAGTACGATATGTACGACCAGTGCTCGGTCATCACCTTCAACGAGGGCATCATGGCCGCCATGCGCAAGGACTATCCCGAAATGTCCGTAGGCGCTCTTTGCAGCGGCTACATGGGCGGCATGGATCCCGAGGAGGATCTCCGCTCTGCCATGACCTTCATCGGTAAGTACAACGCCACCCTGAACCCCTCCTACGGCGGCTTTGAAGCCGACGACATCCGCGTCGCTCTCATGCGCGGTATCAGCATCTACCCCTGGACCTTCCGGGGGGATCTGAACACCTACAAGAACCACCTCCTGTGGGGATACTCGGGTCTGACGGGCGACAACGCTAACGTATTCCGCCGCATTACCCGCAACGTCGCCTACACCCCCGCTTCCTTGACCGTTGCTCCCGGCGGCTCCGTGACGCTGGAGCTGAGTGTAACGGGCTACAACCATGAGACCAAGTCCGAGGATCCCACCGCTGTCACCATCCTGTCGGGTCAGGAGTTCGTCACGCTGGAGGGCAACACCCTCACCTTCAAGGCTACGGGCGAGGTCACCTTCATTATGAGCTATGAGGTCAGGGTCGGAAACGAGACCATCGTACTCCACACCCAGCCCACTACTCTGACCACCGCCACCGAGCAACCCGAGGATCCCGGCGAGACCACCGCTCCCGACACCGACACTACCGAGGAGCCCACCATCGGCGAAGCCACCGAGCCTGCCGACACCACCGCCCCCACCAACAAGGTTGAGGACACCACCGCAGGCGAAGAGACCACCGCCGAACCCAAAAAGAAGGGCTGCGGCTCTGCCCTCTGCTTCATGGCGTTCCTGCCCGTTGCAGGCGTTGCTGTGGTCGCTATGAAGAAGAAGGACGAATGATCCTTCCCTTCCCGTAATCCCTTGTAAAACGATTCCCCACGGGCAGGATTCTGTCCGTGGGGAATTTCAAATTGGGGTTTATAGAGGGGGCTTTGCCCCTCGGCCCCCACCAAAGAACTTTTTGAAAAAAGTTCTTTGGAATCTCAAAAACTTCCAAAAAAACATTGATAAATAACCTTTTGTAAAAGTTTTTGGGAGTCCAGAACCCTTGCAAACTTCGCCGCAGGCGAATTTGCCCCGAGCGGAGCGAGGATGTTTTCAAAAAGGGTTCTGGTGGGGTGCAGAGGCAAAGCCCCTGCAAACCCAAATTTAAAAAATCCCAAAAATCCTTGCAACCAATTCCCCCTTCCCCACACTATATGGACGAAAGGAGTGAGGAACATGACCGAACAAACCAATCTGGCCGAGATCTACGGGCAGGAGTACATGGGAAAAATCTTCTACTACTGCCTCCGAAAGACCGGTGACTCTCACGAGGCCGAGGAACTGGCGTCCGACATTACGTTTCAGATACTCACCGCTCTTCACAACGGTGTGGATATCCTGAACTTCCCCGCATGGGTATGGCAGATCGCGCGCAATCGCTATGCTCTGTGGGCCAAAATCCGCCGCCGCCGCGGGGAGACCGAATCCTTCATCGACCCCGACGATCCCGAGACCGAGGGCATCCTCACCGCAGGAGGGTACAATACGTCCCCCTCGGTGGCAGAGGAGTATATGCACGACGAGGAAATGGCCGTCCTTCGCCGTGAGCTGGCCTTTCTGGGTCGGGACTACCGCGAGGTGGTGGTGGCCTACTACATCGAGGACAGATCGGTCAAGGATATTGCCGAAGCCCTGGGCGAGCCCGAGGGCACGGTGAAATCCCGTCTGTTCCGCTCCCGTAATCTTCTCAAGGAGGGAATGAAAATGGCAAGAGAATTTGGACCTAAGAGTTATAAACCCGAGGAAATGCGCTTCGTATCCAGCGGAGGTCAGATCAGCGGTCTGCCCTTTTCCGCCGTACAGCGTATGCTTCCCAAGAACATTTTACTGGAAGCGAGCAACAACCCGTCCACCGCCGAGGAGCTTTCGGTGGCCGTGGGCGTGGCAATGCCCTACATGGAGGAGGAGATCGCCGCTCTGGTAGATGCCCAGCTCCTCAAGCAGGTAGGAAACCGTTACGTGACCAACTTTTTCATCGAGAGCCGCGATCTCCAGGTCGCCATCCGCAACGAGCTTATTCTGATGACCCGCGATTGGGCGGAGCGCTACGACACCGTTATGGAGAAGGCAATCCCCATCTACCGCACAGGGTGCTTTGTCCCTGCAGGCATGACCGACGGTGAGATGAAGTGGCATCTGGCTTTGGAGCTGCTGGATCAGTGTGTCCGCGGCTGTAAGGGTCACACCCACGAGTTTCCCGTGAAGCACAAGCATCCCGATGACACCTGGGGCTTTATCGGCTACGAGGGCGAGGGCATTGAGGAGGAATGGTTCGTGGGACAGACCGGCTCTATGATGGAGACAGGCACCCAGTTCTGGAGCTACCAGATCGGCAAGTGGGATATGTGGTTCCGCGCCGCTACGTGGAACTCCCCCGCCATCAAGCTGATCGGCGAGCTGATCTCGGAGGATCGCAGCGTGGACACCCTGACCACCACCGAAAAAGAAATCTTCGACCGCCGCAACCCCTACACCTTCTCCATCGACGGGGAAGGCCGCGTCATCCCCAATATCATCACCTTCCGCGGCGAGGAAAAGAATGCCATCCGTGCAAAAATCGCCGAACTCCCCGAGTACACTGCCCTGCAGGCCTCCGCACAAGCCGTATTCGACCGCATGGTAGAAATGCTCCGCCGCGAGGGTCACGCCGTTCTGGAGGATCAGCTTCCCTACTGCGCCTCCTCCACCATGTGGAAGATCCGTGGCATCCTGCTGGACTCCATGGTGGACAAAGGCGTTCTCGAAATCCCCGACGAGCCCGCCATCAGTACCGTGGCCATGGAGCTGACCGTCAAGTGATCCCCGTTTCCATAACAAAACCCACCCGTTTTTCGCGGGTGGGTTTCATGTTTTTATAGACTTATCCGATCCGAAACACACGTCTCGCGTTCTCGGACAGGATGGCACGATTCTCGTCCTCGGAGAGTCCCATTTCAAAGAACACCGCCAGATCGTCGGCCTGTGACCACATGGGGTAATCGGTGCCAAACAGCACCTTGTCAGTACCCCAACGGCGAATGAGGCTTGCGGTGTGCTCCGGGGAGAGAGAGGTCACGTGAGGCTCAATGCCGTACTCCTTGGCGGGGGTCGCCATGCTGGAGGAAGTGTCCACGTATATGTTTTGGAAATCGGACAGCCGCTCGCAGGCGTAGTCCCAGTTCGCCCAGCCACCCATGTGGGCGGCCACCACGGTCAGCGCGGGGAAATCCCGCATCACGCGGTACAGACGGTCGGGATGGGAGTAGTCGAAGCGGGGATCTCCCATGTGCATGAGGATGGGGAGGTTATACTCCACGCACAGCTCGTAGATGGGGTAGGCCTTGGGATCGTCGATGCAGAATTTCTGCATATCGGGATGAAGCTTGACTCCGTGGAGGCCGGGGGCAATGATGTCCTTCACCGCCCCCCGCAGGTCGGAATGGTCGGGGTGAAGGGTGCCCAGCCCCGTGAGCTTGCCGTGGATGCCCGCCGCCTCGGTATCAGCGATCGCGGTGGCAATGAAACGATTGATGGACTCCACGTGATGGGGAGTGGAGGCTACCGACTGGATCACGTAGCCGTCGCAACCTGCCGCGCCTCCGACGGTCAGAAGATCGGTGACGGTTCCCTTCCCGTGGGCGTGGGTGTCGTAGAAATGATCGGTGGACTCCACCGCACGCGCCGCGATCTTCTCGGGGTAGACGTGGCAGTGGGAGTCGATGATGGTGTATTGATTTATCATGACGATTTTTTGATTGGTGTCTTCAAATTTGGATTTATCCGTGAGTTTTAAACCATATCCGTTCCCCCAATAGCGCAATGGGGAAGGGGCCCCATGTGGCTCATCAAGACGGCAACGGGTGTCAGTTTTCCTTGGCCTATCATAACATTTTTGAAGGTTTTGGGGATTCATAAGGGACTTTTTCAAAAGTCCCTTATGGGGGGGTCAGGGGCAGAGTCCCTCGTTCTCCCGCTCCCCTACAAACTGCAATTACTTCTTCAGCCCCAGTCGCTCAGCGGCTTCCTCGCGCATCTTGTACTTGAGGATCTTGCCGGCGGCGTTCATGGGGAACTTCTCCACAAAGTCGATGTAGCGGGGCACCTTGTGACGAGCCATGTGGTCGAGGATGTACTGCTTCATCTCCTCCACGGTCATGGTCTCACCCTCCTTGAGGATGATGCAGGCCATGATCTCCTCGCCGTACTGCTGGTCGGGCACACCGATGACCTGTACGTCGCGCACCTTGGGATGGGTGTAGATGAACTCCTCGATCTCCTTGGGGTAGATGTTCTCACCGCCGCGGATGATCATGTCCTTGAGGCGACCCGTGATGAGGTAGGTGCCGTCGGGACGGCGGCAGGCCAGGTCTCCCGTGTGGAGCCAGCCGTCGGCGTCGATGGTCTCGGCGGTAGCCTTGGGCATCTTGTAGTAGCCCTTCATGATGTTGTAGCCGCGAGCCACGAACTCACCGTTGACACCGTCGGGGCAGTCCAGACCCGTCTCGGGGTCGATGATCTTGCACTCCACGTTAGCAAAAGCAGAACCCACGGTCTCGGTGCGAACCTCCAGGCTGTCGTAGTAGCTGGACATGGTGCATCCCGGGGCGGCCTCGGTCTGACCGTAAACCGACACGATCTCCCGCATATTCATAACGTCGGGCTGGGCGGCCTTCTTCATGAGGTCAGCAGGGCAGTTGGCACCCGCCATGATGCCGATTCTCATGTGGGAGAAGTCGGTCTTGGGGAAGTCCTCGTGCTGCATCATGGCGATGAACATGGTGGGCACGCCGTTGAAGGCGGTGATGTGCTCGTTATGCACGCAGGCCAGAGCAGGCTTGGGGGAGAAGTAGGGCAGGGGGTACATGGTGGCGCCGTGGGTCATGGAGGCGGTCATGGACAGCACCATGCCGAAGCAATGGAACATGGGTACCTGGATCATCATGCGGTCGGCGGTGGACAGCTCCATGTGGTCGCCGATGTACTTACCGTTGTTGTCCACGTTGTAGTGGGTCAGCATAACGCCCTTGGGGAAGCCCGTAGTGCCCGAGGTGTACTGCATGTTGCAGACGTCGTCCTTGTTGACGGCGGCGGCCATACGGCGAACCTCCTCTACGGGGGTCTGCACCGATCTCGCCACGGCCTCGTGCCATTCCATACAGCCCTTCTGACGGTAGCCTACGGTGATGACGTTGCGCAGGAAGGGAAGACGGCGGGCGTGGAGAGGAGCGCCGGGTCTCAAGGTCTCCAGCTCGGGGCAAAGCTCGGCCACGATCTTACCGTAGTGGCAGTCCTTTGCGCCCTCGGTCATGATGAGGGTATGGGTATCCGACTGGCGGAGCAGGTACTCCACCTCGTGGATCTTGTAAGCGGTATTGACGGTCACCAGCACCGCGCCCAGCTTGACCGTCGCCCAGAAGGCAATATACCACTGGGGCACGTTGGAGGCCCAAACCGCCACGTGAGTTCCCGCCTTGACGCCCATGGAAATGAGGGCGCGGGCAAAAGTGTCCACGTCGTCGCGGAATTCGGAGTAGGTGCGGGTGTAGTCCAGAGTGGTGTACTTGAAGGCATACTGATCGGGGAATTCCTCCACCATGCGATCCAGCACCTCCGAGAAGGTCAGGTCAATGAGCTGATCCTTCTCCCAGACGTATTCACCCGTGTGGGCGCGGTTATAGTACAGGGTACGGCGCTTGCGGGAGGGGTCGTCGAACTGCTTCATGAAGCTGGCAAACTGGGAGAGAATGATCTCCATGTCGTCCAGCTCCTCGCACCAGCGGGGATCCCAGACCAGGGAGATGTGGCCGTCGTAGTTGACGGAACGCAGAGCCAGCATGATTTCAGCAATGGGGAGCTCACCCTCGCCCGCCAGACAGAATTCCAGACCGTCGTCGGTTCGTCTGGTGTCGCAGAAGTGGACGTGACGGACGTAGGCACCCAAATTCTTGATGATCTCCTCAGGGGTCTCACCGCCTCCGAAATGGGCGGCGGACAACTGCCACAGAGCGCCCAAGCTGTCGCTGGCAAAGCGATCCAGCAGGTCACGCAGAGTGGAAGACTTACAGAACAGACCCGAGGTCTCCATCAGGAGGCAGACGCCCTGCGCCTCGGCCTCGGGGAGGACACGGGTAATCAGCGTAGCTACGCTCTCAATGGCGGCGGGAGCATCGGCCTCGGTGGCGGCGGCGGTGCGCAGACGGATATTGGGAATACGCAGGTTCCCTGCTACGTCCATGCAATGCAGGATCTCGGCCTCGGACTCGGCGGCGCGGGTGGCGTCGGAGGGGTCGATGAGGCAGTCGATGCAGGGGACAGTCAGCTTCTTTTCATACAGACGGCGCAGAGTCGCGGCGGCGGCGTAATCGTAGAAAGCGCCGTCACGGTCGGTGAACATGGGGCCGTGGATGTTGTGGATCTCCACGCCGGCAAAGCCCAACGAGGCCGCCATATCGCAGAATTCATCGAATGTATGATTATGCCACCCTTTGGTGGAAAATGAGAGTTTCATGGTTTATTCCTTCCTTATTAAGGGCTTATCAAGGGATCACACGGTCTGCTCGAATACGATCTTATTGACGGCGTTGAGGTAAGCGCGGATGGACGCGCCGATGATGTCGGTGGAGATACCCGTACCGGCATACAGCTTGCCATCGGCGCGGAGCTTCACCAGGGCCGAGCCCATAGCTTCCTTACCCTCGGTAACGGCCTGGATCTGGAAATCATCCAGTTCAAAATGACAGCCCATGATCTGCTCCAGAGCGACGAAGGCGGCGTCGATGGGGCCGTCTCCCATGCAGATTCCCTGCAGCTGATCCCCCTTCTTATCCAGCACGATCTGGGCAGAGGCGGCCAAGGCGTTACCACCCGAGCTGTTGACCATGTAGCTGATCAGGGTATAGGTGGGCGGCACCTGCATGGCCACGCCCGAAACGATGGCTTCCAGCTCCTTGGCGCCCACCGTCTTCTTGGCGGCAACGCGAACGAACTCATTGTAGACCGCCTCCACATCCTCCTCGGAGAGGTCGTAGCCCAGCTTGGCCACGGCGGCGGCCACGACGGTCTTGTCGTCGTTGGCATCCAGGGTAAAGCCCGCCTCGGCGGAAGACGCGATGTTGACGGAAGCGCCCCGATCCACGCCCTTCCCCGCCACGATGCGGGAGATCTGGCGAACGACGCGGTGGTATTCGGTAAGCTGAACGCGGGCGGTAAAGCCATAGTGGTTGCCGCAGTTCTTGATGATGCCGCAGAAGGCCTCCAGGGAAACGCACGCGCCGTCGACGGTGGTCTTGACGGTATCCGCGCCTGCACGGACGGCCAGAATAGCGGCGGCGGCGGCCATGGCGTTCTTGTCGTCGCAGGAAACGCCTACGGGCATACCCACGGTCTCGATCACACCCTTCACGAAAGCGGCAAACTCGTCGGGCATCTTTTCACCCGTGCTGTCGCAGACGGTCACGGCGGTAGCCCCCGCCTCCTTGGCGGCGGTCAGCACGGCGGACAGGAATGCGGGCTCGGCGCGGGTGGCGTCCACGGCGCAGAATTCCACGTCGGCGCAAACCGCCTTGGCCTTGGCGACCGTAGCGGCCACCCACTCGATCATCTTGGGGGGCTTCTTGTGGGCTCCGTACTCCATACCCACGGGGGAAACGGGCACCTCAATACGCAGTCTGGCGTGCTTGGCGGCGGAGATCGCCTGCACCGCGCCGTCAAAGCTCTCGGCCGTCATGCCCACGCATACCGACAGAACACAATTCCCCACGAAGGAGGATGCGGTGCGGACGAACAGAATGTCGGTCTTGGGATTTTCAATGGCGGGAAGCTCGATAACGTCCACCTTCAGCTTTTCCAGCTGGCGGCAGATCTCGATCTTTTCCTTGAAGCTAAAGGTGCAGTTCTCTCTGCACAGGGTACGGTCGGCGATTCTCATGGGGGATCTCCTTTATCATGGATTTATCAGCAGAAAAACAAAAACCCGGATGTATGGCGTACATACATCCGAGGACGAAACAATTTCGCGGTACCACCTCGGTTATCTCATGCGAGATCACCTTATCGAAGCCTATCAGCTCCTTTGTCTTGTAACGGGACAAACCGGAGACGCTTACTCTGAAACATCGGTTCAGCGGCTCTGCTCGGGAATGAGACTTGCTTTACCTCGCGTATCGGGCTCGCACCAACCGCCGACTCTCTGAAATCACTGCCGGTAAAGAATAATTCCTTCATTGCATTTCTGTGATGTGGTGTATTATAGCACACTTGCCCCGATTTGTCAATAGTTTTTTCAAAAAAAGCCTATAAACACGAAGCAAAAACCAATTCTTTCAATCTGCAAAACATACCGCTCCAAACAGTTCGTCCCCCGGCGGTTTTCACCGTAGGGGGACGGTTTCGTTTGATTTCAGTCGGTTTCTTTTTTGCGTCTGATCGCCGCCATAGGCAGAATGGCGATCATCAGCAGGATCATGCCGGGCCGAACCACGCTGGCACAACCCTTCTTCTCGGCGGGCTGAGTTTCCGTGGCCGAAGGTTCCGTTTCGGGGGCTATCTCGGACTTTGCCTCGGTTTCGGGCTCGGTCACGGGATCCGTCTCGGGCTCCGTTTCCGGCTCCGTCTCGGGTTCGGTTTCGGGTTCGGTTTCGGGCTCGTTTTCGGGTTCGGTTTCGGGCTCGGTTTCGGGCTCGGTTTCGG
>JAZRFR010000098.1:0-1640 GCA_045643785.1 Eubacteriales bacterium
ACACTTTTTTCGCAAAATTTCAAAATCATCTTGCATAACCCGCCAATCCGTGCTATAATAAGATGAATAGATATGCCCACCACACAAAACAATAGGATCAATATGGATACTTTTAAACTCGTAAGCGACTACACCCCCACGGGAGACCAGCCCACCGCCATCCAAGGCCTTGTGGACGGCCTCAACCGAGGGGATAAAATGCAAACCCTTTTGGGCGTGACCGGCTCGGGTAAGACCTTTACCATGGCCAACGTCATCGCCCGTATGAACCGCCCTACCCTCATTCTGGAGCCCAACAAGACCCTCGCCGCCCAGCTCTGCTCGGAGTTCCGCGCCTTCTTCCCTGACGCGGCGGTGGAGTATTTCGTCTCCTACTACGACTACTACCAGCCCGAGGCCTACATCCCCGGCAAGGATATGTATATCGAGAAGGACGCCCTCATCAACGACGAGATCGACCGACTGCGCCACTCGGCCACCTCGGCTCTCTTTGAGCGCAGAGACGTCATCATTGTGGCATCCGTGTCCTGCATCTACTCCCTGGGTGACCCCTCGGAGTACAAGGATCTGGTCATTCCCCTCCGCCCCGGCATGACCATGAGTCGGGAGGAGCTGATCCGCAAGCTGGTGTTCAACAGCTACACGAGAAACGACATGAACCTCGTCCGCGACAGTTTTCGCGTACGCGGCGATACCGTGGAGATCATCCCCGCCAACCAAAGCGAGACGGCTCTGCGGGTGGAGTTCTTCGACGAGGAGATCGACCGCCTCTCCGAGATCAACATTGTCACAGGGGAGCTGATCCGCCTCCTCTCCTACGCCGCCGTCTACCCCGCCACCCACTACGCCGTCTCCGACGACAAGAAGGAAGCGGCGCTGGGTGAGATCTGGCGGGAGATGGAGGAGCGGGTGGAGTATTTCAAATCCGAAAACAAGCTCATCGAAGCCCAGCGCATCGAGGAGCGGGTGAAATACGACATCGAAATGCTCCGCGAGGTGGGCTTCTGCTCAGGCGTGGAGAACTACTCCCGCATCCTGACGGGCCGTGAGCCGGGCGCCACCCCCTACACCCTGCTCAACTACTTCCCCGACGACTACCTTCTGTTCATTGACGAGTCCCACGTCACGGTTCCCCAGGTGGGAGGCATGAGCGGCGGTGACACGGCGCGAAAGAAGAACCTCATCGACTACGGCTTCCGCCTCCCCTCGGCCTACGACAACCGCCCCCTGTATTTCGAGGAGTTCGAGGAGCGCATGGGACAGACCATCTTCGTCTCCGCCACCCCCGGTAAGTACGAGCTGGAGCATACCGAACACACCGTAGAACAGATCATTCGCCCCACGGGACTTCTCGATCCCATCGTCCACGTCCGTCCCATTGA
Source organism: Eubacteriales bacterium (assembly GCA_045643785.1). Taxonomy (GTDB): domain Bacteria; phylum Bacillota; class Clostridia; order Oscillospirales; family CAG-272; genus CAMEON01. The sequence goes on from JAZRFR010000098.1 coordinate 1,383, forward strand.
GGGGCAGGTGGATGACCTCATGGGAGAGATCCGCGCCCGTACGGTGAGGGGCGAGCGTGTGCTGGTCACCACCCTCACCAAAAAAATGGCCGAGGATCTGACCGACTATCTGGACAACAACGGCACCCGCGTGCGCTACCTCCACCACGACGTGGACACCATGGAGCGCATGCAGATCATCCGCGACCTTCGCCTGGGCGTATTCGACGTGCTGGTGGGCATCAACCTCCTCCGCGAGGGACTTGACCTTCCCGAGGT
>JAZRFR010000099.1:0-4388 GCA_045643785.1 Eubacteriales bacterium
ACCCATCATCTTCTTCTCGCCGGTAGCGGGATCGCGGGTGAATGCAACACCGGTGCCGCAGTCGTCACCCATGTTACCGAATGCCATTGCCTGTACGTTAACGGCAGTACCCCAGCTGTAGGGGATGTCGTTGTCGCGGCGATATACGTTTGCGCGGGGGTTGTCCCAAGAACGGAACACGGCCTTAACGGCGCCCATGAGCTGCTCCTTGGGGTCAGAGGGGAAGTCGGAACCGATCTTAGCCTTGTACTCAGCCTTGAACTGGTTAGCCAGCTCCTTCAGGTCCTCAGCGGTCAGCTCGACGTCGAGCTTAACGCCCTTCTCTTCCTTCATCTTGTCGATGAGCTCCTCGAAGTACTTCTTACCGACTTCCATAACGACGTCGGAGTACATCTGGATAAAGCGGCGGTAGCAGTCGTAAGCCCAACGAGCGTTGCCGGACTTCTCAGCCATAACTTCAACAACCTGCTCGTTCAGACCCAGGTTCAGAATGGTATCCATCATACCGGGCATGGATGCGCGTGCGCCGGAACGAACGGAAACCAGCAGGGGGTTCTCGAGATCGCCGAACTTCTTGCCGGTAACCTCTTCCATCTTTACGATGTACTCGTTGATCTCAGCCTGGATCTCAGGATTGATCTGACGGCCATCCTCGTAGTACTGGGTGCAGGCCTCGGTGCTGATGGTGAAACCCTGGGGAACGGGCAGACCGATGTTGGTCATCTCGGCCAGGTTAGCGCCCTTACCGCCCAGCAGCTCACGCATGCTTGCGTTGCCTTCGGTGAACAGGTAGCAATACTTGTTTGCCATTGGTGTAGTCCTCCATTTTTATATGATTTTTTTATAAACAGGATCTTGGCTTCGGGGATCTGGCAAGACCCCATAAACCATCGTATATTATAGCACAGAATCCTCGGTTTGGGAACAGTTTTTGCGAAATTTTACCTTGTTGAAAATTGTAAATATTTTGTGAACAGTATAAATTTCACAAAAAGCGTTTGACAGAACGCCCCCCAATGTGTATAATGTTATATATCGCATTTTTCAAAATAATCAAAGGAAACGCCATGGCAGACATATTCGACATCTTCAAGCGGCTGGAGCAGAACAAAGCGGCTCCGACCACTACCCCCATCACCCATCTTCTGGTGGGTCTCGGAAACCCCGGCAAGCAGTATACCCTCACCCGCCACAACGCAGGCTTCCTCTGCATGGACACGGTATGTGAGCGCTATCACTGCCCCACCGACCGTTCCAAATTCAACGCTCTGGTGGGCGAAGCCACCATCGCGGGCGCGCGGGTGCTCCTCATGCGCCCCCAGACCTACATGAACGCATCCGGCGAGGCGGTAGCCGCCGCCGCCAAGTTCTACAAGATCGAGCCCGCCCATATCATCGTATGCTCGGACGACGTCAGCCTGGACGTAGGCGGTATGCGAGTCCGCGGAAAAGGCTCGGACGGCGGTCAAAGGGGACTGCGCAGTATCATTGACGAGCTGGGCACCGACGCATTCCCCCGCATCCGCTTCGGCGTGGGCAAGAAGCCCCACCCCGACTACGACATGAAGGACTGGGTGCTCTCCACCTTCGCTCCCTCGGAGCTGGAAAAGCTCCGTACCCTGTTCCCCATCGCCTGCGAGGGCATCGAGCATCTGATCAAGGATGATCTCGACGGCGCCATGCAGATCTGCAACCGCAAGGGATGATTCCCAACCCATAGCCGCTTCGGTAGCGTTTGACCCCCTATGGGGTGTAAAATGCTACCCTTTCGGCGTTGTTTGTGGGGGCTTTACCCCCACACCCCCACCTGAATCCTTTTTGCAAAGGGGTTTCAGAACTTCCCAAAACCTTTAAAATATTATTTGTCAACCAACATATCCGCATTCACATACAGGAAAGGACTCCTATGAACCTTTTAACCTCCGCCATCCGTACCGACCCCGAGTACGGCCAGCTTCTCTCGGCCGTCCGTCGGAATTTCAAAGACAAGCCCCTGCCCCTTCTCTGCAACGGCCTTTGCGAGGGCGCATCCGAGGCCTTTATCGTGTCGCTTATTGAGGACACCTGTCTGTACAACAAGGACACCAAGACCTCCAAAAAGACGGCTCTCATCGTCTGCCCCGAGGAAAAGGACTGCATGCGTATGAAGCAGACCCTCCGGCGCTTCGGGCTCAAGGCCGCCTTCTACACCGCCCGGGATCTGTCCTTCTACGGCGCGGGGGTCACCGCCTCCCATGAATACGAGCACGAGCGCTTGAAGGTACTGTCGGGCCTCATTACCGGCGGCTACGACGCGGTTCTGACCACCCCCGACGCGGCTTTGGGCTACACCATCCCCCCCGAAAAGCTCCGCGCTACCTCGGTGCATCTGGACTACTCGGTTCCCTTGGATCTCGCCAAGCTGTCGGCTTCTCTGGTGGGGGCGGGCTATACCCGGGTGGATATGGTCGAAGGCCCCGGTCAGTTCGCCGTGCGAGGCGGTATCATTGACGTCTGCGCTCCCTACGGCACCTACATCGACGACGAGGGGGAGCTGGTGGAGGGCTCTTACCCTCTGCGCGTAGAGTTGTTCGGTGACGAGATCGACCGCATGGGACTCTTTGATCCCGAATCCCAACGCATGACCCGCGCCGTGGACGAGGCGGATCTGCTTCCCGCCCGCGAGTTGCTCACCGATGCCGAAGGCCTTGCCAAGCTGGAGGAGATCATCCGCGCCCAGAGAAAGACCGCCGCAGGGCGTACCCCCGAGGCCTCCCGCGTCCTGGACGAGGAGCTGGCCGCTCTGGCCGCCGCCAAGCGCGCCCTCAACCCCACGGGGGCAGAACTCAATTATCTGGACAAATACATGAAGGCTCTCTACCCCGAGTGCGCCTGTTTGCTGGACTACTTCCCCGACAAGACCCTGTTCGTCATCCGCAACAATTCGGGTGTCAGCGACCGCCTCAAGGCAGGCGAGTGGCAGATGAACGAGACCATCAAGAGCCTCATCGAGGCAGGCACCATCGCGGGTAAGTACGCCGAATACCAGAAGCCCATCACCGCTTTCGACCTGTTCCTTGACCGCAACGCCACGGTACACGTGGATTCCCTGTCCTACGGCATGTCGGGCAGGCGGCTGGGTGGCATTTTTGGCTTCCGCACCAAGCACATGATCTCCTACGCCGAGAACTTCAAGCTTCTCTGCGAGGATCTGACCGGTTACATGCGGTCGGGTCACCGCCTGGCCGTCATTGCCGAAAACGAGGCCGCCGCCCGCAATCTGGCGGATATGCTGGACGAGGCGGGCTTTGACAGCATCATCCCAAAGGAGGGGAGTCTGACCGATGCGTCCGATATGCCCAAGGGTGTCGTGGTGATCCTCTGGCGGGAGTACCTGTTCGGCTACGAGCTCATCGTCCCCAAGATCGCCGTCCTGTCCACCAATCCCGACGGCCACACGGGCGCCCTTTCCACCGCCGCCATTCGCTCCCGCAAGCAAAAGGCCATGGCGGAAAAGGCCAAGAAAAAGAACACCAAGACCATCCTCTCCTTCAACGACCTGGAGGTGGGAGACGTGGTGGTACACGAGACCTACGGTATCGGCCGCTACACGGGCATTGAGACCCTGACCACCGCGGGGGTCACTCGCGATTATATCGGCATCCAGTACGCGGGAACCGATAAGCTCTTCATCCCCGTGGAAAAGCTGGATATGGTGTCCAAGTACATCGGCGCCCACGCCGACGACGGCATGGTGAAGCTTTCCAAGCTGGGCACCGACCACTGGAACAAGGCCAAGGCCAAGACCCGCGCCATGGTCAAGGAAATGGCCAAGGATCTCATCAAGCTCTACGCAGAGAGACTCCGCCGTCCCGGTCACGCATTCTCAGCCGACGACGATTTCCAACGGGATTTCGAGGCCGCCTTTGAATACGAGGAAACCGCGGGACAGCTGGCCGCCATTGAGGACATCAAGGCGGATATGCAACGCCCCAACCCCATGGATCGCCTGCTCTGCGGCGACGTGGGCTACGGCAAGACCGAGGTAGCTCTACGCGCCGCCTTTAAGGCCGTCACCGACGGCAAGCAAGTGGCGGTTCTGGTACCCACCACCATTCTCGCCCTGCAACACTACCAGACCTTCACCCGCCGCATGCGCGCCTTCTCGGTGAACGTGGATATGCTCTCCCGCTTCAAGACCCCCAAGGAGCAGGAGCAGACCATCCGACGACTGGAGCGAGGGGACGTGGACGTGGTCATCGGCACTCATAAGCTGCTGGGCAAGGATATCCGCTTCCGCGACCTGGGTCTCCTCATCGTGGACGAGGAGCAGAGATTCGGCGTGGCGAAAAAGGAAAAGCTCAAGCACCTCTGCGGTAACATCGACGTGCTGACCCTGTCGGGCAGCC
>JAZRFR010000100.1:0-4398 GCA_045643785.1 Eubacteriales bacterium
GGGGTGCAGGGGTGAAACCCCTGCTCGATAACCCCCAATTTGAAAGTTATTCCCGCACGATTTTGGCTCTCGCGCGGATCATTTCCTGCATCTGCTCCGAAAGTCCCGCCGCGCTGGTATTGTCCCGCGCGACGATGATGATGGTATCGTCACCCGCCACGCATCCCAGAAGGTCGGGGTGCGCCAGATGATCCACCTCCAGCGCCACGGCCTGGGCCATACCCGCGTAGGTGTGCAGGACGATGATGTTCTGGCCGACCTCCACACGAACAATGGTCTCGGCCAAAGCATGGCTGATGTGCAGACGGCGAACGTCCTTGTCCTCCTTGGGCAGGACGTAGCGGTAGTTCCCCCGCCCCGTCATGATCTTCGCCAGCTTCAGCTCGCGGATGTCGCGAGACACGGTGGCCTGGGTCACGGCATAGCCCGCCTCCTTCAAGTAGGAGATCAACTCGTCCTGAGTCTCCACCTCATTTTTGCTGATGATTTCTATAATCTTATCCAAACGGTTCTTTTTCATGGTACGTACATCTCCTTTTGGAAATCAGTTATGCTCGGCCATCTTCAACCGCAGACGGTTATAAAACCCACAGGACTTGAGCCGCACGAGGCGGGTCTCCAGAGGAGAGCGGGTAATACGCACCGTTTCTCCGCGGTACAGCTCGCAGTTGTTGCGCCCATCCACCGTGAGATACAGCATCTTCTCTCTCTGGCAGATGTTGCGGATCTCCAGAATCGACTCGTCGGGGAAGATCATGGGTCTGGCGGCCAGCGAGTGAGGACAAATGGGCGTCACGCAGAAGCACTTCACGCGGGGATCCGTCACAGGCCCCCCCGCCGACATGGAGTAAGCCGTCGAGCCCGTGGGCGTCGCCACGATGAGACCGTCGGCACGGTAAGTCGTCACGGGATTCCCGTTCTCCGCCAGTTCAATATCCACGATGCGGGACACCGACCCGTTGGTGATCACCGCGTCGTTGAGGCCGTACATCTGCTGGCGCACCTCCCCCGCGGTATTGAGCACCTCCACGTGGAGCATGGAGCGCTTTTCAATCTCAAAGGAAGCAGGCTTGTACCCCTCGGTCGTTGTACGGTCAAAGAGACGGGACAAAAGCTCCAGCTCTCCCATCTCCAGCTCGGCCATATAGCCCACCCGCCCCAGGTTGATGCCCAGAATGGGGGTCTGCCGCAGAGCAGACCGACGGGCAGCCTCCAGAATGGTGCCGTCACCGCCCAGTACGATGAGCAGATCGGCGGTAGCGTACAGCTCGTCCATGGGGAGGAAGGTAAAGGGCATCCGTCCGCGATTCATGCGAAGCACCTTGTCGCGGTTGAAGGATGCCACCAGCACCTCGCAAGGGTATGCGGACAGCCTCTGCGCCACCTGCATGGCGGCGCCTGCCTTCTCGTATATGTTGAAATTCGTAATCAGCGCGATCTTTTTGTCGGCCATGATGTCACCTGCTTTCCGGGAGAGCATTGGGGCTCTGCCCCAAACCCCGCCTAAGAGCCTTTTGCAAAAGGTCCTTAGGCATCCCCAAAACCTTTGAAAAGGTGTATATGTGTAAAATTATGCTTTCTTAATAAAGTACGCGAGGAATTCGCGGTTGCCGTCCCCGCCCTCGATGGGGGAGGGGATCACGGATACCGCCTCAAAACCGCAAGCGGTAGCGGACACCAGCACCCGATCCACGGCGGCCTTGCGGTCACGCTCCTGCTTGACGATGCCCTGCTTGTTCAGCGCCGACTTGGTCAACTCGAACTGGGGCTTGATCAGGGCGATCATGAAGCCGCCCTCCTTAAGGATTCCCGCCAGAGCGGGATGCAGAAGGGTCTGGGAAATGAAGGACACGTCCATCACGATGCCGTCCACGATTCCCCGGAAGGACGTATCTGCGCACCCGTGCGCCTTTTGCCACTCCGCCTCCACCCGGAGAAGATCGGCGGGCGTGAGACTGCGGGCATTCATCCCCTCGGCAGAGCGCACGCGGGAATCCGCCAGGAGCTTGGGATGAAGCTGACCGTGCCCCGCATCCACGGCGTACACGCGGGCGGCGCCCTTTTGCAGAAGACAGTCCGTAAAGCCCCCCGTGGAAGCGCCAATATCAGCCACCACGCACCCCGTCACGTCCACGGGAAAAGCGTTCAGAGCGGCCTCCAGCTTGAGTCCGCCCCGCCCCACGTAGCGGGTGTCGGCGGTAGCGGCCACCGTCACGGTATGCTCCCCCTCGTCAATATCCTCCGAGGGCTTGCGGGCAAGGCGTCCGTCCACCGTCACCGCCCCGTCGGAAATCAGCTTTTGGGCAAGGGTACGGCTGTCGGCGTAGCCCTTCTGTACAAGATACAGATCAATTCTCATAAGGGCATATGCACGCTGTACAGCGGAATCAGCGCCATCAGGAAGGGCAGAGCGATGCCCAACAGAGCGCCCATGACAACCTGCAGAGGCGTGTGTCCCACCAGCTCCTTCAGGTTCTGATTGACCTCTCCCTGATGCTCGGGATCAAAAAGATCCTTCATGATGCGATTGAGCACCTTCGATTGCTTCCCCGTTTCGGCGCGCACACCCGCCGCATCCCCCATGACGATGATGGCAAAGAGGAAGGCGATGGCGAAGTAGCCCGAGCCCACGCCGTGCGCCAACGCGCAGGACACCGCCAGAGCGCAAACCGCCGCCGAGTGGGAGGAGGGCATACCGCCGTTGCCGAACAACAGCGCCGTGATGCTGAATTCCCGCATTTTGAAAACGCCGGTAAATACCTTGATGATCTGCGCCGTAAACCATGCCGTCCCCGCGCAGACCAACGGGAAATTATTCAGTAAGTCAGTCCAAAATTTCATGTCGTGTCCTTTACTTTATTTGAGTTTGAAACGTTCAAATTCGGGTTTGCAAGGGCTTTGCCCCTGCACCCCACCAAGAACCTTTTTGAAAAAAAGGTTCTTGGATCTCCAAAAACTTTCAAAAAACATTGATAAATAATTCATTTTTGAAAGTTCTTGAAGAGAGTCCAGAGAGGAACTTCTTTCAAGAAGTTCCTCTTTGGCGCTCTCTCGCTCCCCGATAAACCCCAATTTACACCTTGCGCACTGCGAGATACCGCGCCAGCGCCACCAAGCGTTCACATCCCCCGTATGGTGCAATCAAGGAAATTGCCTCCTCGGTGAGCCTATCGGCATAGGCCTCGGCCTCGGGGATGGTCTTGAAGGACAGGAAGGTATTCTTGCCATGCTCCGCATCCCCGCCCACGGATTTGCCGAGGGCCTCGGGGGTAGACGTAGCATCCAGAATGTCGTCGATCACCTGGAAAGCAAGACCGATCCTCTCGGCATACCCCTCAGCGGCCAGCATTTCGGGAGACCCCATAGCGCACCCCGCCGCGAGACACCCCATCTGGGTGGCCACACGGATAAGGGCGCCGGTCTTGTTGGCATGAAGGAACAAAAGCTCGTCGTAAGTCAGCGTATGCTCTTCCCCGAACATATCCACGATCTGTCCGCGAACCATGCCGCCGCATCCTGCCGCTTGGGACAGAAGTACAACTGCCTGCGCCCGTACGTCAGCCGATACGCGGGTGTTGGAGGCGGCCACGCCAAACGCATCCAAAGCTAGCCCGTCACCTGCCAAAAGGGCATACGCCTCCCCAAAAACCTTGTGGTTCGTGGGTCTTCCTCTGCGAAGATCGTCGTCGTCCATGCAGGGCAGGTCGTCGTGGATGAGGGAAAAGGTGTGGATCATCTCCACCGCCGCCGCAAAGGGCAAAGCGTCGGTGGGCTCGCCGCCGAAGAGACGGCAAAATTCCAGGGTCAGAGCAGGGCGTACCCGCTTGCCCCCCGCCATTAAGGAATAGCGGCAGGCCTCGTCCAACACCGCGTCACAGCGACCGCCGCCGCGGTACATCGTATCCAGAAGCGCCTCCACCTGCGCGGCATCCTCTTTGAGGACGGCTTTGGCCAAAGCCTCGTAGTTCTCACATCCCATGGCGTCAATCCTCGGTAGACGTAAAGGGAGCAGGCTTGATCTCCCCGTCGGGGGTGCGCTGCAGGATCTGTACCCGCTGCTCCGCCTCCTCCAGCTCGCGGTTGAGACGGCGTACCAGAGCCACTCCCTCCTCGTAGAGGGCAAGGCTCTCGTCCAGAGAAACCGCATCCCCCTCCATAGCCTTCACGATGACCTCCAGGCGGGCAATGGCCGCCTCAAAGGACAACTCGTCGGGATTCTGTATTTTCTTGGGCTCACTCATGACGGGTGACCTCCTTGTTTCGTAATGGTTTTCGGCATTTCAAATTCGGGTTTATATAGGGGGCTTTGCCCCCTCCCCCCCCCCCAAGAACCCTTTTGAAAAAAAGTTCTTTGGACTCGAAAAACATTCAAAAAGAGGTATTAAATCATACTTTTTT
>JAZRFR010000101.1:0-8864 GCA_045643785.1 Eubacteriales bacterium
GCCATCCGCCCCGAGCACTACACCCTCATGGCCTATGACGGCTGCATCAACCTGGCCAAGGCCGCCGTGGAGTGCGCCGACCGCGTCACCACCGTGTCTCCCACCTACGCCCAGGAGATCATGACCCCCACCTACTCCCACCGCCTCCACTTCATCCTGGCCCGCCACAGCCGCAAGGTCAGCGGTATCCTCAACGGTATCGATCAGGTCTACTACAACCCCGCCGAGGATCAGGAGATCCCCTTCTGCTTCTCTGCCCTTGACATCGCAGGCAAGGACGACGACAAGCTGGCCTTCCAGCGTGAGTACGGTCTCCCCGAGGACGTAGACGCCCCCATCATGGCCGTTATTTCCCGTCTCGCCGCCCACAAGGGCATCGACATCATTGCGGGCATGCTCCGCCACGTCATGGAGACTCATCCCAACGCTCAGTTCGTGGTGCTGGGTACGGGCGAAGGCCAGTTCGAGAGCTACTTCCGCCAGTTGGAAAAGGATTTCCCCGAGCGCGTCCGCGCCTTCATTACTTACAACCGCGCCCTGTCCAAGAAGATCTACGCCGCCGCGGATATCTTCCTCATGCCCTCCCTCAGCGAGCCCTGCGGTCTGTCCCAGATGATCGCCTGCCGCTACGGTGCCGTCCCCGTGGTCCGCGAGACCGGCGGCCTGTACGACTCCATCAAGCCCTTCTTCGAGGACTGCGAGGGAGCCCACGGCAACGGCTTCACCTTCGCCAACTACGAGGCCTCCGAGCTGGAGGAGAGAGTCTGCGCCGCGCTGGATCTCTACGAGAACTACCCCGAGAAGTTCGCCGCTCTGCGCTACCGCGCCCTCACCTCCGACTTCTCCTGGGATGCTTCCGCCGAGAAGTATATGGAGATGTATCAGAATATGTGATTTCCGCACGGGAAACGAAAAAACCTATTGGTAAACTGAATCGCAAAATTACATGTTGGGAACGAATGCCAAGTGACTCCCAGAAAGGAAACTATCGTGACACAACCCACTAGACCGCCCAAGCCCATAAAACCACAGGAACCCCCAAAAACGTCAAAAAAGGCTGTGTTCAAATTTATCTGTTTGTTCATATTCGGAGGATTACTGGCATGCGGTAGCATGGCTGTGGGGATTTGGATCTATAGTGAGTTCGCAGAAGAATTTATTGTTCTTGCATTGGCATTTTGTTTTGCCGCAATTTTTGGCATAGTTGCATTTGTAGGTTTTTTTGGAATGACCAGCAATAGCAGAAATGAAGCGAATTATATCGTCAAACTTCAAAACTATAACAGAGATCTGAAAAAATATAATGAATTTGTACAAAAACATCCTCACTATGATGAAATTCAGTTCTATCAATTGTGTAGAAACAAGTACAAAATCAATCTTTCAGAAGGAACGAAAGCTGTTACGGCACGCATGAAACGGGTCGCTGATGAGTTGGGATTGTCATGGTCGGAAAAAGACTTGATTACAAAGTATCATCGTGGACAAGCAGCCGCCGAACTACAAATAATAGAAGAGACAAAAGTTAAACATGCCCAAAAAAAGGCATCATTATTGGGAGAACAGAAAACAGAGGATCAACAGGTTCGCTCTAATGTTAGCATAAAGTTCTTTGGCCGTTCTAAGCGATGGTTGTTCTATGAAAAAAGAATTGCTGAATTGAAAAAACAATACGAAAAGATTCACGGTTCTAGTATTGCCCTCATGACTCTCAGTGATAATTATCGAAAATCAGTAGACAAAAATGATTCGAACTGGGCAATTGCCGGAGGCATAGCGCAAGGTATCGCAGGACCCGCTGCAGGCGCATTTGCCGCATCCGAGGCATATAAGAAAGGAGAAAAAGAAAGGCAATCTAAACTTGCAGTAGCTGATCAATTAAACACTGCCGCGGTAAATGTTGCTTTATCCAATGTCAATAAGGAAAATCATATTCTCGATAAAATTGAGGAAGCGGAGAAAAATTTAGAAATAACGAAACAGCTTCTAAGTTCTGAAGAGCATCCGCAAAATCGGTTGATGGATTTAATTAAGCCCCGGACCGTCAATACAACCACCGAAGTTCCCGGACTGATCCGTTTTGACTTTGTGACCAATGCCGCATCCATCAAAATTTACGATACTGTAGATGCATATATTGACGGTTATTTTAAGGTCATTGTGAAGCGGGGAGGATCGGTTGTTTTCGAAAGATATTTTTCACTGCCTGACGAATACGGATCTCTGAAACCCTCCCCAAGATATTACGGATATGTAGAAAGCGAAACCGCCAATGCGTTGTCCTTTGATTTTCAACCCGTACATCTTTGGGGAATTGAAAACAAGTAACCATCATCTAAAAATCTTTGTGCAAACTCCTGCGTGCCCTGACCTCCGACTTCTCCTGGGATGCTTCCGCCGAGAAGTATATGGAGATGTATCAGAATATGTGATTTCCCCCGCTCCCTTGCCCTCGGTAAGGGAGCGATACATTATGAAACAGTGAGGATATTCTTATGAATCATCAGTTTCTCCCCCGAACCCGCGCGATCAAACAGCAGGGTCTCCTGATCATTCTTTCCCTGATTGCCTACGTGTGCCTGATCATCGGATTACTGATCGGTTTTCTGCCGAGCAGCGTTCTGTACAACTTCGGAACCGCACCGGTTGATGCAACAAGAACGAATGTTTCAAGCGGAAACGCAGTCACCTATCAAGATGACACACGGTTGTTCGTACCGTCAGACGGAGGCTCATATATAAAGGTTTATCCGAACTCGAGTGTAGAGTACGGAGATCCGTATTTCTCGGCGAGCTCCTCCGACCACCCTCTGATCCAAGGCGAGCAAATGATCGTTCCTTCCCAGAGTGTCACCTACTCCTACCTTCTTTCCTACTTTAACACGGCAATATCCATTATCTCGGGAGTTATTCCCTGCCTGTTGCTCTTGCTCTACGTATGGAAGCTTCACATCAAGGCCTTCGGGAAGTACCTCATCCCCATTGTCTTCGGACTCGTGGCGCTGGATTACGTCTCTACTACGGTTCTCACAGTCGTAAGTTTTTTCCAATACAACTATTTTTCCGTGTTCGGTCTGATTGATCTGGTCGTCCCCGTGACCATGGCGGTCTGCTACGGTGTCATGGCATTCCTCTGCCGTACCGGTCGCATCCGTAAGGTGTGGTTGATCATTGCCGCGATCGCCTCCGTCTTGCTGTGCGCGGAATCCTGTCTGGCGTTTCCGCACTTACTGTACGGAACCCCGATCCTGCTGAAGGTCATGTATGGCGCGAACATTCTGGGCATCACTCTGTTCTACACCGCCCTGCTCCTGTTTGCCTTCTTCAACATGGTTCCCGGAAAGGACGGTTCTTCCGAGGATCCCGACCCCACCGACGACACCAAGAACGCCCCCTTCTTTCTCGGGCGCAACTGATAAAAAGCCTGAATTTTGGCAAAAGCAAAACCCTACCGACGGAAAATCGGTAGGGTTTTTGTGTGGGGTAGCGGCGGGAGCAAGCCTCCGCCCTACGACGAATGCGATTTTATCGCAGGACGCAGAAGCTATCTTCGCCCAGGGTCAGCACGCCGTTTGCATAGGTGGCCTCACCGCAAGCGTAGACGATCTCTCCGTCTGCTTGAACGGGAACGGTCACGGTGCCCTCGCCGCGATGGACAACGATCGTGACCACGTCGCTTCCGTCGGTGGCGGCTCGCTGATAGGCGATGTGGCTATCGCCGTGGCTGACAATGCGGAAGTCGCCGCCGTGGAAGGCGGGGGACTTACGAAGCTCACCCAGAGCGCGGTAATGGTTCAAAAGATCGGCGCGGGTGGGATCGTCCAGGTCGTGCCAGGGGAAGGGGAAACGGCAGAAGGGATCGTGAAAGCCTTCCATGCCCACCTCGTCGCCGTAGTAAACCGAGGGGATGCCGAAGACGGTGAACTGCAGAGTAGAGGCCAGCTTGAGGAGGCGGGCGGCCTTTTCTCTCTTTTCGGGGGAGAGGCGGGCGGTAGCCAGCACCTCGTTGGGTCTGTCGTAGTCCTCCCAGTCCGAGCCCAGGACGGTGAGGATGCGCTCGGTATCGTGGGTGCCGATGAGGTTCATGAGGGCATCCGACACGGAGCGGGGGTAGGAGGCGTAGAGCTCGGTGAGGGTGTGGTAGAGCATGTCGGCGTCACCGTCGCGGATGAAGGCCAGAATACCGGATCGGACGGGGTAGTTCATGACGCTGTCCAGCTGTTTTCCCTGGAGGTAGCGGCGGCGGTTGCCGTAGGCCACCTTATCGGCGGCGTTCTCCCAGACCTCGCCGATGATCACAGCTTCCTGCGGAAGCGACTGACCGTTATCACGGTCAGCGGCCACACTCCCCTTGGAGGCGTTCTTTACGGACACCCGCAGCTCGTCCAGGAACTCGTCGCAGAGCTCGTCGGCCACGTCCAGACGCCAGCCGCCGATGCCCTTTTTCACGTAGTGGGCGCAGACGCCGTTCTTGTCCGTGAAGTAGTGGCGGCATTCCTTGGTGCTGTGGTTGAGTTTGGGCAGGATGGGAATGCCCCACCAGGACTCGTACTCGTCGGGGAACTTGCGGAAGCAGAACCACTTGTTGTAGGGGGATTCCTCGTTCTGCACCGCTCCCACGGTGGGGTAGAGGTCGTAGCGGTTGAAGTAGCGGCTGTCGTCGCCGGTGTGGTTGAACACGCCGTCGAGGATGATCTTCATGCCGTATTCATTGGCCTTTTGGATGAGGTTGTCCAGGGCGGGCTCGCCGCCAAAGCCGCCGTCCACGGTCATATAGTCCCCCGTGTCGTACTTGTGGTTGGAGTAGGCCTCAAAGATGGGACTGAGGTAGATGACCTTGACTCCCAGGGAGGCGAGGTAGTCCAGCTTTTCGGCCACGCCCCAGAGGTTGCCGCCGAAATGGATATGGTTGGTGAGGTGGGCGCCGGGGTAGGCGGGATACTGAGGGATACCGTTCTCCCAGTCGGGGTTGATCTCGGGGGCGCGCTTGCCCGTGCGACGGTGGGTCTCCCCTTCCCCTCTATAGAAACGATCCACGAAGACGTGGTACATGACGCCGTCGCCAAACCAAGCGGGGGTGGTGTAGTCGGCTTCATAGACCAGCATACGGAAGGCACAGCCGCCGTAGGAGGTCAGCTCGAAATCCACGTTATTGATGCTGTCGGAGAACAGAGTCTCGGCGCGGCGGACAAAGAGCAGGCGGTAGTAGAAGAGCCCCGAGGGTGCGTCTCCGCAGAGTGCGGCGGTATCTACGGTCAACTCGTAGGTATCGGTGAGGGTGGTGATATCCTCGGAAACAAACTCAAAGGGGGTATCCTGCTCGGCCTCCCCGTCTCGGTTGAGGCGCAACACCACGGCCGACGCGCCCAGGGTGCGGGGGCAGGTGACGGTGAAGCGCAGGGTCTCGCCCTTGGAGAATGCGCCGAGGTGGGTGACGTCGCGGTTGTCGGCGGTATGTTTTTGGAAGGTGACCGAAATGGGGGTGTCAATGGGGTATCTGGGTAGCATATCGAAAGATCCTTTCGGAATTGTTGGATAAATTTGGTTTTATCGAACTGTTTGTTGTGTACTTTTCTTTCCGTGGCGAAAGAAAAGTACCAAAAGAACGCCACCAAAGGGCTGGGCGCCCTCTGGACACCTGTTTTCCCTATATAGGTCTGTTTGACAGAGCATATACACGGCGGGGGATTCGAAAAGCGCTCCGCAAAAACCTGCGGAGACGCTTTTCTCACGCCCCGCCAAACTCAACCCCAAGCAGATGCGCGGCCATAATTGCGGTTGTCGCGAGTTTGCCCCGCAGGGCAAGGCCTGCTATCCGTCAAACGCCCTGCCTGCCGGCAGAGAAAAAAGGCGAGCTCCGCGCGGACGGCGTTCCGCCGTTCGTGCGGGTTATCGGGTCTTGGCGACTTTGCGCGCAATCAGACTCTTTCGCCTCTCGGCGAAAGAGTCGCGCAGATCAGGTGGTGGGTTTCTCAAGGGAGGCACCGTGGGTGACTCCCTTGAGGGGCGTTCTTTCGGTCCCTTTCTGTCGCCATGGACAGAAAGGGACATAACAACCTCACCGCTAAACTGCAATTTGAAATGTTAAACACACATATTATATCACAAAAGTCGGCTTCTGTCAACCGACTTCCGGGAAATGGAAAAAGGTGGCGCACCGATGCGGTGCGCCACCTTTTTGAATGGTGAAAACGGGATTTTAGTGAATGGGCTTGATGTGCCAGAAGCGGTCGGCGTACTCGCGGATAGAGCGGTCGGCGGCAAAGTGGCCGGAGGCAGCCGTGTTGAGCAGAGCCATGCGGGTCCAATGGGTGCGGTCGCTGTAAGCCTTGATGCAGGACTCGTGGGCGAGGCGGTAGGACTCGAAATCGGCCAGGCACATATAGGGGTCGGCCACGCCGTGCTGACCACCAAGCAGGTAGGTGGTGATGTCGGCAAAGGACTCGCCGCCAAAGCCGATGTTCAGGGCGGCCATGATGCGGCCCAGGCGGTTGTTGTTGCTGTAGAACTCCACCGAGCGGTAACCGCGGAGCCAGAGCTGCTCCACTTCTGCGGCGGTCAGACCGAAGATGAACATATTCTCCTCACCTACGGCGGCCTGCATTTCCACGTTGGCGCCGTCCAGGGTACCCAGGGTGATGGCGCCGTTCATCATGAGCTTCATGCAGCCCGTACCGCTGGCTTCCTTACCGGCCAGGGAGATCTGCTCGGAGATATCGGCGGAGGGCACCAGGATCTCGGCGGTGGACACGTCATAGTTCTCCAGGAACACCACGTTGAGCTTCTCGCGAATGCGGGGAGAGTTATTGATCTCCTTCTGGAGCATGCACAGAAGCTGGATGATACGCTTGGCCATATAGTAGCCGGGAGCGGCCTTGGCGCCGAAGATGAAGGTCTGGGGACGGATATCCAGATCGGGGTTATCCTTGAGATCCAGATACATGCCGATGATGTTCAGGGCGTTCAGCAGCTGACGCTTGTACTCATGGAGGCGCTTGATCTGCACGTCGTAGACGGCGTGGGTATCCAGGCGGATGCCGGCCTTACGGTACAGGTGGTTGGAGAACTTCTCCTTGTTCTCGTGCTTGATAGCGCGGAAGCGCTCCAGCACCTCGTCATTGTCGGCAAACTTGGCGAACTCGGCAAGCTCTACGGGGTTCTTGCGGTAGCCCGTGCCGATGGTCTCGTCCAGCAGGTTTGCCAGCTCGGGGTTGGAGTAGCACAGCCAGCGGCGGTGAGCGATACCGTTGGTAACGTTATCGAAGCGGCCGGGGTACATACGGTAGAAGTCCTTGAACACGCTATCCTTCAGGATGGTGGAATGGAGCTTGGACACGCCGTTGACCGAGTGGGAGCCGATGACGGCCAGGTTGGCCATGCGGATCTGTCCGTAGCCGATGACGGCCATCTTGGAGAGGCGGGGCCAGTTGCCGGGGAATACGTTCCACGCCTCGCGGCAGAAGCGCTCGTTGATTTCCTTGATGATGGCGTAGATGCGGGGGAGCTTCAGGCGGAAGAGATCCTCGTTCCAGGACTCCAGCGCCTCGGGCATGACGGTGTGGTTGGTGTAGGAGCAGATCTCCTTGACCATTTCCCACGCGCGATCCCAAGGATAGAAGTACTCGTCCACCAGGATACGCATCAGCTCGGGGATGCAGAGGGTGGGATGGGTGTCGTTGAGGTGGATGGCGACCTTATCGGCCAGGTTATCCAGGGTTCCGTAGACCGACATATGGTCGCGGATGATGGACTGAACCGAGGCGGAGCAGAGGAAGTACTGCTGGGTCAGGCGCAAAAGCTTACCCTCGGTATGGTTATCGGCGGGGTACAGCACCTTGGAGATGGCATCGGCGTTGGTGGCTTCCTCCATGGCGCGGGCATACTGTCCCTGGGAGAACAGGCCCATGTTGAAGTTCTGGATGCTGCGGGCCTTCCAGAGACGGAGACGGGACACGCCCTCAGAATCCGCGCCCGAGATCATCATGTCGTAGGGGACGGCCTCGATCTCCTCGGCGTCCTCATAGATGACTTCCATACGGCCGTCAGGCTTCCACTCCTCGTGGATGCGGCCGCCGAAGCGGACGTGGAACACGCGGTCGGTACGGGGCACCAGCCACACGTCACCGCCGGGGAGCCACACGTCGGGAAGCTCCACCTGGATGCCGTCCACGATCTTCTGCTTGAAGAGACCGTACTCGTAGCAAATGGAGAAGCCGGTGGCGGGGTAGTCGAGGGAGGACAGGGAGTCCATGAAGCAGGCGGCGAGACGGCCGAGACCGCCGTTACCCAGGCCTGCATCGGGCTCGCACTCGTAGAGGTCGTCCAGGGTGTAGCCCAAGGTAGACAGCGCCTCGGCGTATTCCTTGTCAAGACCGAGGTTGCAGACGTTGGTCTTGAGGGAGCGACCCAGCAGGAACTCCATGCACATATAGTACACGCGCTTACCGCCTGCCTGGTTGACCTTCTTCTTGAAAGAACCGCGCTTTTCGGTGAGGATGTCGCGGATGGTCATAGCGGTGGCTTTGTAGATCTGTTCCTTGGAAGCCTCGGCAGAGGTGCAGCCGAAGAAACGCGACAGCTTGATCTCAAGGTTCTCCTTGATCTCTGCCGCGGTAGGTTTGCAGTTGGTCATATGCGTTATCACTTTCTTTGGTTGGTTTCGATGGGATTACGGGGTTACGGATAGTATTTGTATGAGATGGGGAAATTAAACATGAATAGGGGAGAGGCTTCAAATTTGGGTTTGTCGGGGAGCGGGGGAACGCCAAAGGGAAACTTCTTGAAAGAAGTTTCCCTCTGGACACCCTTCAAGAACTTTCAAAAAAGATATTGATAAATAACCCTTTTTGAAAGTTTTTGGGATT
>JAZRFR010000102.1:0-6826 GCA_045643785.1 Eubacteriales bacterium
GGGGGCAGAGCCCCCACAAACCCCAATTTTTTTGCTTTGGCAGTTGGTTGTGTCAGGGGGTATCTTGGGCGGGCTTTTTCTTGGCGGATGCGCGGAAATAGCGGATGACGAACAGCATAAGGATGGCACCGATCAGAGGGAAGAGGGCGCAGACCAGCATGCCTGCCTTCAGACCTACCTGCTCGGGGGTGATCTGCAGCTTCTCGCTCCACTCGGCGGCAAAGGAACTGACGGAGACCTTGTCGATGACGATGCCCATGAGCTGGGGCGCAACCGACGCGCCCAGGTCACCGCCTGCCGCCATGAGGGCGTAGGCCGCAACCCCGGCACCGGGGATGTTCTCCTCCATCATAATCAAAGCACCCGGCCACAGCATAGCGGTGCAGAGGCCCGTGAGGATGCAGGCAATGAAGGCGGGGACGGTGGCCGAGGACAGGCCGACGGTCAGGTAACAGACGGCCGCCCCCAGCATACCCCAAAACAGGACGCGGAAAATGTTCTTGCCGAAGCGGGCATAGCCGATTCGCGCCATTCCCAGCAGGATGGCGAACATGGCCACACCCAGAATGTCACCCAGGGTCTTATCAATGCCCAGGGCGTTTTCCATGTAACCCGAGATCCAGTTGCTCATGGCGTTTTCGGCGCAACTGCCGAAGAAGATACAACCCACGCACAGGGCGAGTCCCAGAATACGCTTGCGGGGCTTTCTCGTTTCGGTGTGGGTCTCGGCGGCGCTCATGTCGGGCATGGGGGACAAAAAGAACAGGACGGAGGAGATCAAGGGGAGGGTGGCCAGGAGCAACACCAAAATCATCCAGTTGTGGGAGCCGCAGAGCCGCAGGAACAGGGTGCTGAGCAGAACCATGGTGAACACGCCGAAGGCGTAGAGCGAGTGGAGCAGGCTCATGTCCCGCTGGGGATTGTCCGAGGGGATGGCGGCGATGGTGGGGCTCAGAAGCACCTCCGACAGTCCCGCCGAGACCGAGAAGATCACGGTGCCGAGGATCAGACCGAGGTAGGCGATCTGTGGGAAGAAGGTGGGAATCAGGGCATAGACCGCCAGACCCACCGAGGTAATGATGGGCATGATCCGTACCACGATCTTGGTGTTGAAATACTTGGAAAACAGGGTAAAGATCAGATCCACGCCCAACTGGGTGCAGAAATTGGTCAGTACCAGCGTGCCCAGCAGGGTATAGGAAATACCGAAGGTCTCCCGCAGGGTGACGAACAGGAGCGGGGGCACGCAGAAGATGGAGGACATGGTAAAGTATGCCGCATAGCAGGCGAACTTGGTGCGCTTAAAGTTAGGGGTGACGGTGTTCATACAGATTCTCCGTGTGTTTTTTCTTTTGGTTGGATTTCTTCGCGGGGAGTGCGCGCAGTTCGGCGCCATAGGCCTCTACCACCAGACGGCGGTCAAAGGCGGATTCCACCTTCCTTCGGCCTGCGAGTCCCATGGCGGCTTTGGCTTCGTGGGGAAGGGACATAAACGCTTCCATGGCGGCTGTCAGAGAGGTAGCGGAGCGGGGGCTGACAGGAAAGCCCCGTGATGCCATCGTCAAAGGTCTCCCGACAGCCGGGAATATCCGACGCGATGACGGGGCGGGCAGAGGCCGCGGCCTCCAGCAGGGCGTTGGCCATGCCCTCGTGGTAGGAGGGAAGGACGACGCAATGGGCGGCTTGCATAAGGGGGCGTACGTCCCTTACCTCGCCGTGGTAGCAGACGGTACCGTCTTGTACGGCTTGCTCCAAAAGCGGGCGGTGGCCTTCCTCGCAAGCCCCGCACACATGGAATGCCACGTTCGCGTGGGTCTCACGGAGGGCTCGGGCGGCGCTGATATATTCGCGGATGCCCTTGGCGGCGGTGAGCCGTCCCACGAACAGGAAACGTACGGTATCCTGCGGCGGGTAAGGGATCGGGGCGAATCGGGTGAGGTTGACACCCGACCCGGGAAGGAGAACGTGGCGGCCGCGTAAGATGCGGTGTTCTTGAAAGAACCGCAGATTCTCGGTGTTCTGGAAAAAGACGGCGTGGGTCTTGCGGAAGGCGTAGCGGTAGAGGGAGAGGGTGACGGCGCGGATGATGCCGCCGTTCTCCAGCGCGCCGCCCAAACCCGTTATGTTGGGCAGGATGGGGATGCCGTATGTCCGACAGGCAATGGCACCGTAGATGTTGGGCTTAACCGTGAAGGACAGGACGGCGTCGGGACGGACATGTTTCAAAAGTCTCTTGTATGCGGCGATGAGGCGTAGCTCGCGGAAGGGATTGGTTCCGTGGCGGGAGAGAGAAATGTCCCGCAGTTCACAACCCTTCTCCCGAAAGGGCTCCAGGCGGGGATCGTAGGGGGATGAGATGACGATCTCATGGCCGTCGGCCAGGAGGGCGTCCACCAGCTCGGTACGGAAGTGGCAGAGGGTGGTGGCGTGGTTGACCAGAAACAGGATCTTACTCATGGCGCTCGGCCTCCGCGGTACCGCCTTCCTGTACGCCGCTCCCCCGCAAAACCACCGAGAACGTGCCCAAAAAGCATCGTACGTCCATGGAAAAGCCGTGGAAGTGTCCCTGCTTCAGGGATCGTGCGTACACGCCGTCCAGGCGCGCCTTCTCGGGGATACTCACTTCATCTCGCCCGCTGATCTGGGCGAGTCCCGTGAGTCCCGGCCGCACGTCATTGGCACCGCCTTCGTCCCGCGCGGCGATCAGATCCTCCTGATTCCACAGGGCGGGACGGGGGCCGATGAGACTCATATGACCTGCCAGGATGTTGAATAGTTGGGGAAGCTCGTCGATGGAGGCGCGGCGCATGAAGCGTTGCCATTTGGTGAGCGTCGCGGCTTCGGTGAGCAGGTGGGTAGGAGTATCTTTGGGGACGGAAATCGGCATACTGCGGAATTTGAGCATGGTGAAGGTCTTCTTCCCGCGCCCCACCCGCTTCTGTCTGAACAGGACGGGGCCGGGGGAGTCCAGCTTGGTGATGAGCGCCACCACCAGCATGGGGATGGCGCCAAGCAGGAGCGCGATGACGGCCGCCAGCAGATCCAGTATGCGTTTGATCACGTGTTGATACATAGAGTGATCAGGTGAGGGCGGCCAGCACCTCGGCGGCGTTGGTGTCGGGCTTGACCTTCGGCATAACGGCGGTGATGACGCCGTCCTCGTTTATGACGAAGGTGGTGCGTACCACGCCCATGCCGACCTTGCCTGCCATTTTCTTCTCCTGCCACACGCCGTAGGCCTCGATGGCCACGCGGTCGGGGTCTGCAAGGAGAATGAAGGGGAGATCATACTTTTCTGCGAATTTTGCATGGGAGGCCACGCTGTCCTTACTGATGCCGATGACCTCGATATCCGCGGATTTGAAGGCCTCGTACTGCGCGGCGAAGGCGCAGGCCTGGCGGGTACAGCCGGGGGTATTGTCCTTGGGGTAGAAGTACAAAACGACTCTCTTGCCTCGGAAAGCGGAGAGGGTAACGGGATTTCCGTCCTTGTCGGACAGAGTGAAATCGGGGGCTTGCATACCGATCTGTAACATGGTTGACTCCTTATTCATGGGTGGATTGGGGGGACTTGCTTTCCATACGCTCCCACAAAACTCTCCGAGAAAAGCGGAGAGCGCCTCTGTGAGCCAGAGAGGGGGTATTGAGGGCGTAGGGCATCCACAGCAGGGTGGTTTGCGGTGGGCGTTGAGGATGATTGGACAGACCGTCGGGGACGGAAATGGTATCCGGGGCTTCGATGACAACCAGCTGAGGCGTGATGAAACGGCAGACCGCGCACAAAAACTCCGCGATGCGGCTTGGCCGGGAGGCAGAGTGGGGCGTGGTCCCGTCGAGGGTTTCACGGAGCGCGCGGTTCATTTCGGCCGCGTAGGGCGCGGGGATCAGCGGGCTTTTGACATCCGCGGCGTTTTGACGGATGAACAGGGTGGCGGTATCCGTTACTCCGAAACGGAGGTGCAGCACGCAGTCGGCACCTCGGACAGCGGGGTGGTAGTACAGCTCGTGGGCTACGGCCTCCTCCGAGGTGAGGATATGCGACGGAGTCATATCCAGAACACGGTGAACAAGAGTCGCAAGACGTTCGGGCTCGCGGGGGAGCGTATGAGCGTGGGAAATGGCGGGGGTATTCATGGGGGAGGGAAGCAGCAGAACGGGCGGTTGCAGGGGCACGTCCTTGGGAATACGGCAGGTGCCTGCCCGCAAAACGGATGACACCTGCCCCATGAGGGTATACAGATCATCCTCGGCGGTGCAGAAGCCGCCCCGATCCCGCACCGTGGCGAACACCGACTCGCCAAGGGTATTGCCGAGCCGCCAGACCATGTAGGCTTCGGAAAGCTCCAGCACGGGAAGGACGGGGTAGCCCTCAAAGGTGACCAGATCGCAGGATTTTCCACTGTCGGGATCTTGCCCGTATTTCAGCGCCATGACCTTTTCCCGTATGAGCTGGCGGCAGCCGCGGCGGAAGGTCACGTCGCCCAGATCCGTGAGGCTTGCCAAACGGCGGCGGGAGGTGGGGAATTCGTATTCCAGCGCTTCCAGGATGGCGCGGCGGCTTTCGGGGGAGACGTCCACGGCTTTGGGGGCTTGCCAGGCCACTCGATAGGGATAGATGGAATCCATACGCACCTCTGAAAATTTACTCTTGACTTTTGATGGAAAAACTGGTATAATAGACGGGTAGCTCCGTCGGGCGGCCGCGCGGGATCAAGCCGAAAGGTATTCCCGTGAGGAAAGTCCGGGCATCGCAGGGCAGGATAGCTGATAACGTCAGCCGCGGGTAACCGCCGGAAAAGGGCAACAGAAATAGACCGCCGTCCCTCGGGACGGTAAGGATGGAAAGGCGAGGTAAGAGCTCACCCACTTCCATGGTAACATGGATTTGCTGTAAACTCTATCCGATGCAACACGGTATGAGGCCGCAAGGCGGGTCGGCCCGACCTCCGCAAGGCTCATTGGGTGGCGCGCGGCGAAAGCCGCGAAGCGTTTCGGTGACGGAACGCGCAGATAGATGGGCGCCCGCCTTCGCTTTGGCGAGGGCAGACAGAACCCGGCTTACAGACGGGGCTACAAACAGATCATGAAATTGTCGGCTGTGAAGCCGGCTTTTTCTTTGCAAAAGACCGCCAAGGATTCCTCGGCGGTCTTTTATTTACTGCTCGTACTCTGTATTCTCATGTCTCCGCAGGTCTGCCCGATCGATCACCCGCTTCTGGGCGCCGAAATACTTGGCGACGGAGAGGGCGATGAGGTACACGGCCGCGTAGGCGACGAATACAAGGAGAAACAGGCCGTAGGGCGTTTTGTTGATGAGGGATTCGTAGGTGATGTCCATGCCGTTGTGCAGAAGACCCGCGGTGAAGCGAACGCCTCCCGAAACAAAGCCCTGAAATTTGAAGAGCATGGCGAAGAGCAGGTGCAGGATGGATGCCAGAATGCCGCTCACGACGGTTTCTCCCAGAGGACAGACCCCCTCGCGGTAGCCTTCATAGTAGCCCAGAACCGCCAGAATAGCCGTCACACCCGGCGCATAGATGGCGATGCGGATGATGGTCAGCACCGAGTAGGGAAGGGCAATGAATTTCTCGATTACCGAGACCAAAAGCGCTTCCGCCAGCATGACCAGAATGCAGGAGCCGAATAGATACAGGAAGTAGATGGGCAGATTCAGCGCGACGTTTTTGATTTTCATGAGGATCAGTATGCGGTGCTCATGAGATCGGTGAGCATCTCATCCGAACGGCGCTTGATGAGAGCGGCGTAGTAGGCCACTACAATGATCTCCAGCGCGTTGGCCAGACGGTCGCGGGCGCCGGGCATGGCCTCCTCGTAATCGGTGATCTGCTCGCGGATCACGTCCTTAATGGACGCCATGGAGCAGACGTCCTGCTGCATCAGGGTGTCCAGAATGCGGCAGACGTAGTCGTAGAGAACCGAGTCGCGGATGATATCGTCGCTCTTGTCATCGATCTTACCGTTGATGTAGTGCAGGAGCATGGCGATCTTATCCAGCTGGATGCAGGAGCGGAGCATGTTGATGATGAGGATGTGGGCGACCTGGTCGATGTTGTACTTCTTAAGACGGGCGTTGGCGACCCAGCCGCGCTTGGTCCAGTTCTGCAGGGTGGAGCCGTCGATGCCCGAAACCTCGCGGATCTGGGAGAGCATAACGCCCTCGCTGATGAAGAATACCTTGGACAAAAATTCCAGGCCGGTCACGTTGCCCATATCGCTTTTCTTAAGTTTGGTACCGGGTATCATAGCGTCATTGATTTCGAGATTCATATTTACCTCCATATGGATATTTTGAATATCTGCAGGCATATGCTTGCCCCTTGTGGGTCTGCATAGACCTTATTCGATTGTGCTTTTATTATATCGTACAGTCGCACGATTGTCAAGAGGGGAAACAATTTTTTTGCGAATCATTTACAATTTCTTTCATATTATTGAAATGTCGGAGAACTTCGGCTTGAAAAAGAGACAAGGAGATTCCGTATATGAGGATGAAGGTCAGCCGCGGAGCTGTTATTCTGGTCATCGGCGCGGCGGTTTTGGGTATGGCAGAGACGTGGCGTAGGGGATGGGGCTTTATCGGGCTGTGGGAGGAGAGCCGCCCTTGGCTCATCGTGGCGGCGGCGGCTTTGATGCACGAGCTGGGACATATAGCGGTGGCGCGGTGTATGGGCGTTGGAATTCGGGGGATGAGGCTGGATCTGTTCGGCGCGCGGCTGGAGCTTGGCGGATTGCTTTCCTACGGGCGGGAATTTTGGATCGCGGCGGGCGGGCCATTGCTCAATTTCCTGTGCGTGGCGGTGCTGTA
>JAZRFR010000103.1:0-2737 GCA_045643785.1 Eubacteriales bacterium
TACAACTATTTGCTTGATCTCTTCTGTGTAATGTTTTTGACCTTTTCTGCTTCCCATGCAAAAAAACCTCCTGTGGTAGATATCTCTATTCTACCACAAGAGGCTTTTTATTTCAATGTCCGTTTTTACGGGTTCAGTTCATCGGCAGGGCTTTTGTTTTGCGGACAGTCGGGGACGCCTGTCCCTACAAGTATGGTGCGTAACGGAAATTTGTTTAAAAATCCCGCCGCCCTATTTACATTTCAGTGGGTTTGTGCTATAATGGGATCGACAGGCAAGCCTCACGGCAGGGAACCTCCCCCGCAACATGCAAATCTTCCCATACGGCGAAGATTTCCTGCGGCAGGGCTGTTGTCAAAAAATCAACTTTTTCAGGAGGCAACAATCATGAGAAGAATCCTATCCGTTCTGTGCCTGCTGGCCATGCTGGTTGGCGTTCTGGCCGCCTGCGATCTCCACGAGCACGTTTTCGACACCGAGAAGTGGACGTCCGACGACGATTTCCACTGGCATGCCTGCACCGTCGTTGACGGCTGCGTCGAGAAAGCCGACAAGGCCGAGCACGACTTTGAGGTCACTGTGGACGAGGAAGGTAAGCCCGTCAACCGTTGCAAGGTCTGCGGCACCACCAACGACAAGGTTCCCACCGCGCCCGAGCATGAGCATACCTTCGGCGATAAGCTGGCTACCGGCGACAATTTCCACTGGTATCCCTGCACCGTGGAGGGCTGCTACGAGATGAAGGATAAGGCCGAGCACTCCTTCGGTAACCCCGAGGTCACCTACACCGACAGCAAGATCACCATCAAGTACGTCTGCGTGGACTGCGCTTTTGAGAAGGTGGAGGAGCAGGAGGTCAAGACCGAGGTGGACGACGCCCTGTCCTGGGACGACGCCTTCAAGAACTTCAAGCTGACCAACTTCACCATGGACGTCTTCATGACGAGAGCCGGTGAGACCCACACCAACCACTGCGTTGTGACCGAGAAAGAAGCCTACTACTGCATCCCCGGATCCAACGAGTTCTACACCGTTCCCGCAGGTGACGGTACCTACAGAACCTACCAGCGCCACGGTACCGAGGCTCCCTTCGTCCTGCTGAGTGATACAGGCACCCATTATCTGCTGGGCGCTCAGACCGAGACGGTTCTGCAGATCTCCTTCGAGCAGAACTTCGACAAGTTCACCTACGACGCCGCGACCGCCAGCTACGTTTGCGCCGACGTGATCGAGGCTGTTGCCTACGATTTTGACGGTGAGGAGATGGAAGTTATTTACTGCTACGACAACGTGGTCAAGATCACCGATGGCAAGATCAGCTACATCGAGGCACACTACTACTTCGACGAAGAAGGGAAGGAGGAGGATTACGATTACTCCTTCCGTTACTACAACATCGGTATTTCCGCTGTAGAGCTGCCCCAGAGCGTGATCGACAGCGCCATCCCCGAGTCTGAATACGGCGGCGGGAATGGTGACTCCTACGAGGAAAACGTCCAAGGCGGTAACGTACAGGACGGTGCCGTCGGCGAGAACGGCGCATCGGGTCAGTAAGACGATACGGTTTTCCGTGTCGGATAAACACACAAAAGCCCTGCTTCGGCAGGGCTTTTTCTTATATGGACATTCGATTTGCAGGTGGACTCCTACGGCTTCGGACGGCTGATTTCCAGCGCTCCTTCCACCTTGGCCCGCACCCCCTCGTCGGCCTCGGCCAGTGGGAGTCGCACCTCGGCGGAGCAGAGCCCCAGCAGCTCCATGGCGGCCTTGACGGGAATGGGATTGACCTCGCAGAACAGGGCATCACAGAGGGGGATCAGGGAGAGCTGGAGGGCTTTCGCTTCGCCCGTTTTGCCCTCCCGCCACAGGCGGCAGAGATCACGCACGGCGGAGGGGTACAGGTTGGACACCACCGAGATTACGCCCCGCCCCCCCAGGGAGAGGATGGGGAGGGTTTGGTCGTCGTTGCCCGCATAGATGGGCAGGGAATCACCGCAGAGGGTGGCCACCCGGGCGGTGAAGGACAGATCCCCCGTGGCGTCCTTGAGGCCTGCGATGCGGGGATGTTCGGCCAGCCGCCTACAGGTGGCGGGGGTCAGCTTGCACCCCGTCCGCGACGGCACGTGGTAGACAATGATGGGGAGAGAAGCAGCCTCGGCCACCGCCTCGTAGTGCCCCAGAAGCCCCGCCTCGGAGGCCTTATTGTAGTAGGGCGTGACCACCAGCAGGCCGTCACACCCGCAGTCCTCGGCCATGCGGGACAGCTCGCAGGCGCGGCGGGTGTTGTTGCTCCCCGACCCGGCAATGACGGGGATCTTGCGGCGGGCGGCTTGAGCTTCTCTCACGGCTACGGTGAACAGCCATTGCTTTTCGCCGTCGGTGAGGGTGGGGGATTCCCCCGTGGTGCCCGCCACCACCAGAGCGTCGGCGCCGCCCTCGATCTGGTGGCGCAGGATGCGGATAAAGGCGTCTTTGTCCAATCCGCCGTTTCGGAAGGGGGTCACCAGCGCGGTGGCGCAGCCCTCAAATAGGGGAGGCATATGTGGATTCATAGGATATCTCCTTTGGTTGGGATATGTAAATTTGGGTTTATCGGGGAGTTCTTTCTCTGTACTTTTCTGCCAATAGCGGCAGAAAAGTACCAAAAGAGCGCCACCCAAGGAAGGTACCCACGGTACCTTCCTTGGAGAACCATCCCCCTCATCTGCGCGCCATTTCGCTTATGGCGAAATGGCCG
>JAZRFR010000104.1:0-4419 GCA_045643785.1 Eubacteriales bacterium
TCGTAATTCCAATATTTCTTTTTCGTATTCTTGTATGTGTCGATATCCTCTTGCCATAACAAAACCTCCTATGGTAGTACTTTAATTCTACCATAGGAGGCTCTTTTTTTCAAGTGTCCGTTTTTAACGGACTTGTGCATTGCATATCTGCAAACGGGGGCATTTTCTTACGGCAGAAGCATCATTCGCCGTAGAGCTTATCGAGATTGTAGAACTCGCGGTTCTCGCGGGTGAAGACGTGTACCAGGATATGGGCATAGTCCAGTACCATCCAGGTGTTTCCGTCGCGGCCCTCGGTGTGGAGGGGATCGATGCCGCGGCGACCCATTTCGTACTCGACTTCCCCACCCAGAGTATTCACATGGGTGTTGGAGGTACCGGTGGCCAGCACCATGAAGTCGCAAATATCGGTCTTACCGCTCATGGGAATGATCTTGATATCGCGGCCGCGCTTGTTGTCCAGAAACAGGGCGATGGCTTCGGCGAGCTCAGCGGAGGTCGCGTCGGTCAAGGGCGCGGGGGTGTTATCGGGAGTTTCCAGTTCGCCGGCAATTCTTTCCTTGAAGGTCATATCTATCTTTCCTTTCGTTGCTTATTTTCCGCAGGAAATCAGCTCTTCCAGAGCCAACTCGTTGCGGGCAAAGGTGGTATCGGGGCTGATGACCGCCCCTTCGTTAATGAGGGCGCGCATGGTCATATCAAAGGACATAATGAGGGTGCGGCGGAGGTGGGCAAGTCTCTCCTCCATGCTCATGATTTCGGGCTTGGCGCTCCAGAAGTAGGAGCGGAGACGGACACAATCGGGGAAAATGCGGGATTCGTCGATGTAATCCGCCAGATAGAGCAATTTTTCCGTAAGGGTCATTCCCTCCCGTCCCGTGGTATGCCAGCGGACGGCGGATACAACGGTTTCACAGTTGAAATCGGGGTACTCCGCGGGAATCAGGAGTGCCGCCGTACGGGCGTGGAAGGTCTTGTGGGAAAACTCTGCGCCTGTGGGCACGATCTCCCCGGCCTCCTGCAGCATATGCACGTGGGTAGGAATATCGTATTCCTTGGTGATGTCGTGGAGCAGGGCGGCGGCTCGGAGAGACATGGTCTCCTCGGGACAGTAGAGGGCGGCGAGACGGGTCACCATCTCCTCCACGGCGGCGGTATGGGCATATCTTTTGGGAGACATCTGCCCGATAACTGTCTCGCGCAGGGCTGTCATTTCCTGCTCTCCGAATGTTTGAGTTTGGTTCATAGTGTGTCCTTTCATAGCGGGGCTTATCCCCGTATCAGGTAAGGTAAAGTTGATTTTCCCGTATATAGCTCGCAACAGCCGGGGGCACCATATCCTCGATTGGATGCCCTTGCGCCACGGCCTCCCGCACCTGGCTGGAGGACAGCTCAATGGCAGGGGCCACGATGCGGGGCACCATTTTGCCGAAGCGCTGATGGTAGGACGTAATCTTCTGTACGATGGTATCATCCAGCGCCGCATCGGCCTCGCGGCGAATGTATACGGGATAGCAGAGCCTGAAGATCTCCTCGGGCTCCCGCCAGGTATCCAGGGTCAGGAGCATATCCGTGCCCATGAGGAAGAACAGGCGGCCTGCGGGATCGTAGAGCTCGCGGAGGGTATCCACGGTGTAGCTCTTTCCTTCACGTTTCATTTCCAGGTCGCTGACGATGACACCGTCCACGTCGGCAAAGGCCAAACGGCACATTTCCAGGCGATCCTTGGCGGTGGCGTCCCCCTTCATGTCCTTATGGGGGGTAACACCCGTGGGAATGACGTAGAGGATATCCAGCCACATCTGCTCCATAAACGCCTTTGCGGCGGCTACATGGCCGTTATGGACAGGGGAAAAGGTCCCTCCGTAAATGCCGACCCGCATTACAGCTCAATGTGCCGTTTCCCGTTCAGGGAGCGGCGGTAGAGGATGATCTTACGGCCAATGACACCAACCACGGTGGCGTTGAGCGCCTCGGCAAGTCCCTCGGCGGCCTCACGGGGAGTGTACTCCGAGGTCTCCAGCACCGACAGCTTGATCAGCTCGCGTGCTTCCAGCGCATCGCAAACGGTATGCAGGAAATTCTCGCTGACGCCACCCTTGCCGATCTGGGTCACGGGGGACATGGTGGAGGCCAGGGAGCGAAGCTTGGCTCTCTGGCCCGAGGTCAGCACGGGGGCGGCGGGGTAGATTCTTTCGTTGTTCATATGGTTCTCCTTTTTATATGGGGCTTTGCTTTATATGGGGCTTTGCCCCATGCCCCACCAAAGGAACTTTTTGAAAAAAGTTCCTTTGGAATCCTCAAAAACTTTCAAAAAACATTGATAAATAATTCTTTTTGAAAGTTTTAGGAAGTCCAGAAACCCTTTTTCAAAAGGGTTTCTGGTGGGGTGCAGGGGTGGAACCCCTGCCCTACAAACTCCAATTTGAATTTTTAATCCTTCAAAAATTCTGCCAGCTTAGCGATGGCCTTACCGCGGTGGCTGATGGCATTCTTTTCCTCTGCGGTCAGCTCGGAGAAGGTCTTGCCGAAGGGCTGGTAGTAGAAGTAGGGGTCGTAGCCGAAGCCGCCGTCACCGCGGGCATCGTCGATGATGAGTCCTTCGGTCTCACCGCGGACGGTCATCTCGCGGCCGTCGGGGTAGACGAGAGCGATACAGCAGACGAAACGGGCGGTGCGCTGTTCTACGGGCAGGTGCGCCAGATTCTTCAGCAGCAGGGCATTATTGGCGGCATCGTCGCCGTGTCCCCCCGCATAGCGGGCGGAGTACACGCCGGGCGCGCCGTCCAGCGCATCCACCGACAATCCAGAATCGTCCGCGATAGCGGCGATGCGGTTGCCCGAAGCGGCCATAGCGGTGCGAGCCTTGATGAGGGCGTTTTCCTCGTAGGTGGATCCGTTCTCCTCAATGTCTCCCTCAAAGCCGATGTCATCCAGAGACAGAATATGAACCCCCGGGAAGTGGCCGGCCAGAATGGCCTCCACCTCACGGATCTTTTTCTTGTTGCGAGAGGCAAGGATCAGTTCCATGGTTTACTCTCCAAACAGAGCCGATACGAAATCCTCGGCATCGAATTCCTGCATATCGTCGATCTTCTCACCCACGCCGATGAACTTAACGGGAATACCCAGTTCACGCTTGATGGAGACGATGATACCGCCCTTGGCGGTGCCGTCCAGCTTATTGAGGGTGATACCCGTGATCTTGGCGGCGTTGCTGAATTCCTTGGCCTGGGAAACGGCGTTCTGACCCGTGGTGGCATCCAGCACCAGCAGAGTCTCGCGGGCGGCGCCGGGCAGCTCGCGATCGATGACGCGGTCGATCTTGGCCAGCTCGTTCATGAGGTTCTTCTTATTCTGCAGGCGTCCTGCGGTGTCGATGATGAGGACGTCAGCCTGCTTTTTCTTGGCGGCGGCGATGGCGTCGAATACCACGGCGGCGGGATCGCTTCCCTCATTCTGTCTGACCATGTCTACCTTGGCGCGCTCACACCATACGGCCAGCTGGTCGATGGCGGCGGCGCGGAAGGTATCGGCGGCGGCTACCACCACCTTCTTGCCCTGGAGGCGGAGTCTCTTGGAGATCTTACCGATGGAGGTGGTCTTACCTGCGCCGTTGACACCGATCACCAGCAGGACGCTGGGGGTGGTGGTCAGGTGCAGGGGCTCGCTTTCCCCGATCATGTCGGCCATGATCTCGCGAAGGGCCTCCATAACCTGCTCCTTTTCCTTCAGACGGCCGTCCTTGATGCGGTCGCGAAGCTCGTCCATGATCTCCTCGGTGGCGGTGAAGCCCACGTCGGCGGAAATCAGGATTTCTTCCAGTTCCTCCAGAAGATCCTCGTCTACCTTAGTGAATGCCTTGAGCAGGTTATCCACGGGGGCGAACAGAGCGGTACGGGTCTTGGTGAGTCCCGATTTCAGGCGTCCCCAGAAGGACTTTTTCGTGGCGGTCTCCTCGATCTCCTCGGGCTCGTCCTCGACAGGCGTTTCTGCGACGGGCTCCTCCACGACAATATTTTCTGAGGCAGGCTCTTCTGCGATGGGTTCTTCCTCGACAGCTTCCACCTCGATGGATTCTTCCTCGACAGCTTCCACCTCGATGGATTCTTCCTCGACGGTTTCCTCCTCGACAGCTTCTTCCTCCAACACCCCGGCCTCGGCGGCTTCAGCCGCCGCTTCCTCTTCAGGAGTCAGCCCCTCCTCCTCGGTCAATGCCTCCTCGGCGGGCTCGTTATCTTTTTTCTTTCCAAACAGTTTAGCTAAAAAGGCCATTCCAATCGTTCTCCTTATTCTTGGATATATCTCCGACGTCCAGAGTCAGCACCTTGGAGATGCCCCGCTCGGGCATGGTCACGCCGTACAGTCTTGTGGCGGCGGCCATGGTGCCGCGGCGGTGGGTGATCATGATGAACTGCG
>JAZRFR010000105.1:0-2426 GCA_045643785.1 Eubacteriales bacterium
AGGTCGGAGTAATCGGCGGCGGTGCGGAAGGAGCGCAGGGAGGCCGACAGGCCGTCCACCACGGCGTACAGGGGGTGATTCAGATTTTTTCTGAGCCAGCGGTCGCACAGGGCAGACAGAGTGCGTACCGTCTCGCAGAGCACCACGGGCTCGTTTCGGTCCAGGGACACGCCGCGGCGCACGCCTTCCCCGTCGGTTACCATGGACTCGGCGCAGGTGGCGCTCATGCGGGACAGGGTGCCGATGAGATCGTCCAAAGACGTCGCCCGCAGGCGGGGGGCGCGGGTATCCTTATCCTCGCCGAAGAAGTCCTCGTTGGGGAAAATGCTTTGTCCCGCTTGGGTTTCCCAGCTATGCAGGGCATCCTGGGCGGCGGTGACGTCGGACAGGGACAGCAGTCCGCTGTACATATCTCTGGCGCGGTCGGGGAGGTTATGGGCCTCGTCGATGAGGAAAATGTAGCGGTGTCCCTCGGTGCCGGGGATGTCCTCGGAAAAATAGCGGCGGAGGTACACCGACGGGGAGAATACGTAGTTGTAGTCGCAGATCACGATCTCGCAGAGCTCGGACAGATCCAGCGCCAGCTCGTAGGGGCAGACCTGCCACTTCTCTGCGGCGGCGCGGATATCCAAACCCGAAAAGATACTCTTGCCGCTGTCCAGCAGGTCGCGGATCACGGATTCCACCTTGTCGTAGTAGCCCTTGGCGTAGGGGCAGGTGTCGGGATTGCAGTAGGAGGACAGGCGGTTGCCCCCCGCTTTTGCCCCTTCGCAAAGGCAGGCGCTCTCGCGAGCGGTGATGACACAGGCGCGGACGGAGGTTCCCGTCTCGGTGAGCTTTTTCACCGCGCCAAAGGCCTCGCGGCGGGTGGCGTTCTTGGCGGTGAGGTAGAAGATCTTGTCGCACTTCCTCTCCCCAAAGCAACGGACGGCGGGGTACAGGGTGGCGATGGTCTTGCCGATGCCCGTGGGAGCCTCGGCGAACAGGGTCTTCCCTGCCCGCATATCCCGCCAGCATTCCAGAATCATGTCCTTCTGGGCGTCCCGCATTTCGTTGTAGGGGAACACGGCGCGTTTGGCGGCATTGCGGATGGTGGTCTCCCGCTCCACCATATCCTTGGCGCGGGGGAGCACCATGCGGAGCAGGGCGGCGTAGGTGGCCTTCAGCTGCTCGGCGGTCTGGATGGAATCCGAAAAGTCCGCCTCGTCCTCATGCCCCGGGCGGGCGTAGGTCAGGCGCAGGGTCACTTGAGAAAGCCCCTTGGCGGCGCAGAGAAAATAGCCGTAGCAGGCAAGCTGGGCCAGATCCGCCTCTCGGGGGGCGCGGACGTAGAAATCCGCCATCCCTGCCACAGATTTGATCTCCTCCACCACGCAACCGCCCGCGGGATCGTACCACACTCCGTCGGCGCGGCCGCTGACCGAGAAGGTCACACCCTCCATACGACTGACGTGATGCAGAACCACCTCGGCGTGGTAGGAAGGCTCGGGCAGAGGATCGATGGAATATCGGATCTCCTCGGAGCCGCGGGGACGGGGAGGCGCAGCCTCGGCAGGCGCGCCGAACCCCTTCCCCGACTCCCGCAGAGCGCGGAGCTTTTCGTGAACCTCCCGTCCCTCGTTGGCTCGACGGTACAGGCCTGTCGGAGGCACGCGGTTGTCCAGGTTGCCACCCTTGAACGCAAGGGCGCAAAGCTCGCGAACAGATATTTCAATATATCCGGTTTGAGGGTTGTAGTTCATAAATCGTGCCTCCTTTCTTTTTCAAATTTGGGTTTATCGGAGAGCGGGGGAACGCCAAAGGGAAACTTCTTGAAAGAAGTTTCCCTCTGGACACCCTTCAAGAACTTTCAAAAAAATATTGATAAATAACCCTTTTTGAAAGTTTTTGAGATTCCAAAGAACTTTTTTCAAAAAGTTCTTTGGTGGGGTCCAGGGGCAAAGCCCCTGGTGCTCTCCTTACTGATCGTTATAACCGAAATTGGTCACAGCGGCGGCGCTGTCACGCCAGTTTTCCTTGACCTTGACCCAGAGGTTGAGGTAGACCTTGGTGCCCAGGAGGTTTTCCAGATCCTGGCGGGCGTAGGAGCCGATGCGCTTGAGGCCTTCGCCGCCCTTGCCCACGATGATACCCTTGTGGGAATTGCGCTCGCAGAAGATCTCGGCGTGGATGGAGACCATGCCCGTCTTGGGATCCTCGATAAACTTTTCAATGACCACGGCGACACCGTGGGGGATCTCCTTGTTGGTGGTGCGGAGCACCTTCTCGCGGATGATCCCGGCGGCCATGACACGCTCGGGCTGGTCGGTGGCGATGTCCTCGGGGAAGAACCACTCCGACTCGCGGAGGTGGGGCTTGCACTCCTTCAGCACAGCCTCCACTCCCTTGCCGCTCTTGGCGGACAGGGGCACCACGGCAAAGAAGTC
>JAZRFR010000106.1:0-6664 GCA_045643785.1 Eubacteriales bacterium
TCTCAAACCGCTCGCATATTATATCATAAACCGAGCGAATTGTCAAGAGCTTTTTTGAAATTTTTTCAATTTGTGCGCTATGTCGCGATACGCATCGAGAGGGGACGGCGGATTGTGCATAATGCCCCGCCGTCCCCGCACCGCATATCGGGAAAGATCAGTTCTCTAATTTCTCGATCGATTCGTTTTCACGCTCCAGCAGGCGGTTAATGGTTTTCTCCCAGCCTCTGGCGCGGGAGGAGATCGCAGGGCTCTTGCTGGGCAGAAGCGTACGCATAGTGCCTCTTATGTCACCGATACCGGTGGCGTACGTGTAGTCGAACGCGATGGTCTCAAACATGGTGTTCAGAATATCGCGAGACTGGGGATCCTGCATGAAACGCAGAGAGAGAGCCGAATCGTAGTAGGCAGGGCGAACGATCTCGTTGCTCTTATACGCCAGCGACTCCATAACGGCGCCCAGCATAGCCTGTCTTTCCTCGTCTCCGATCGCGGCGGAGATACCGAAGGCCGAAACCTGATCCTGTACGTAGGTTTGGTAATCCGCCTGCTCTTTTCTCATCTTGGGCATGGGCACAATGCCGTAGGTCATTTCAGCCAGAGAATCAATATGCGTCTCAATGGAAAGGAACTGCGTGGTCGCCATGAGTCCTTTATTCTCCGCGAACTTCTCAATGATGAAATGCAGGCCGATATCGTCCTCAGGCTGGCCCTTGAACGCGTAGGTTCCCTGGGCATTGTACAGAGCGCTGACCTTTTCAGACATTTCGATCAGATCCTCCAGTCTGTCTCCGTTGTACACCATATAGCCCGTTTCATCACGGGTGACCAGATGGATATCCGAGGATACGCAGTACGCATCCACGCTGATACAGGTACCGGTGATAAAGCCGTAGAAGTCGTCCTTGCTCTCCTTACCGTCTCCGTCATCGTCTACCCATTCGTCTGCCACCAGGCTGTACTGGTAGTCCAGCGTCCAGTCTCCGTTGGCAACGGTCTGGTACAGATCGGGGATCTTCCGCTCCTCCAGCAGCTGACGGTTGAAGATGGTCAGATAGGTCAAACGGAACAGGGACAGGGCGGCGGGAGAGGTGGCCAGGAACTGCTTGTTCTCCGAGGTGAAGGTCATCATCTCGTTGTAGTCCTGGGACCAGTAATGCTTGGTGGTATCCACGTTCTCCACGCTATTGAGATTCAGGTAGCAGCCTGAAATGGCGGGCGAGATGGAGCAGTACGTACCGATGACAAAGATATCCAGGGTACGGTCGCCGCCGTTTACCGCCTTCTGAATGGCGGTCTGGGCAAGGGCATCGGTGCTTTGGTCGAAGAAGCAGAGCTTCACGCCGACCTGGGTTTCTACCGCCAGGTTACGCTCGTACACGGCGTCGGGAATCACGCCGGTACCCAGCTTTTCGCTGATCAGCTCGTCGTCACGGCCGGCGACCTTGACGTACATGAAATTGACTTCCTCGCCGTTATAGTTCAACTCGGGCAGATCACAAACGTAATTCCGATCCTCGGTAACGACCTCGTCGACAGACCCGGTGGACGCAGACGTGTTTACAGGCTCCTCAGTTGGCGTACCGCAGGCCGCCAGAGGAAGCAGCATCAGCGCGGCCAGAGCCAGCGCCGACAGTTTCTGAATAGGGGATCTCATAAAATTGTCCTCCTGAATTTTTGGGATATTTAATTATACCACACCCCCTCACGATTGTCAATGCGTGGAAATGTAGAAAAAAGAACGCCCCCATGTGGCAAATTGCACATGGGGGGGGAGGCAAAAATCATTCAATTACCAGGGTTCCAAAATACTCGGGACGGTGGAAATCGGCCTTTTCGGTTCCGACGGGATTCCACATACCGTAGTGGATCACGGCGGTCTCGTCGCCGCACTTATAGAAATTGCCGCGGAGGGTATACCCCTTACCGAAGGGAATGCTGTCCACGCCCAGGATTTTGCAGAGCAGCGCCGTGGGGATAGAGGCGGTCACCTGCCAGTAGCCGTCACAGACCTCACCCGTCACGGGGAAGATCTCACCGCCCGACAGATCCGCGATGGGAGTACGGGCATGGCGATCGGGTCCGATGCAGGACAGGAGGGTGCCGAAGGCGTTCATCTCCATGTTGATGTAGCGGCCGTCGCCCAGGTAGTCGCAGAAGAACTCCATGCAGGAATCCTTGTAGACGTGCTCGTTGTAGTGACGGTAGGTCGCCTTGGGATCGGTCTCGGCGCAGGTCATACGCAGAAGGAAACCGAAGCTCTCTACGTATACCAGCTTGGCGGTGGTCGCGGGGGTATGCCCCTCGTACCAGAAGAAGTTGTCGACGCAGGCGGTGGGAACGGCGTCCCAGTTCACGTCTGCCGCCACCGTGCCCGCAGGCAGGGTGGGAATTCTGTATTCTCTATTTTCCATATCAGTCAAAATAGCCCTGTCTGTACAGCAGCTCGGCGATCAGCACGGCCCCGCCTGCGGCGCCGCGGAGGGTGTTGTGGGACAGACCCACGAACTTGTAATCAAAGAAGCTGTCCTCGCGCAGACGGCCGATGGTCACGCCCATACCGCCGTAGATGTCGCGGTCCAGAGCGGCCTGGGGACGGTTATCCTCCTCGAAGTAGGTGACGAACTGGGCGGGCGCATGGGGCAGCTCCAGCTCCTGAGGCAGACCCTTGAAATCGGCCCAAGCCTGCAGGATCTCCTCCTTGGTGGGCTTGTTTTCAAACTTCACGAACACAGCGGCGGTGTGGCCGTTGGTGACGGGCACACGGATGCACTGGGTGGTGATGAGGGGAGCCTCTGCCTTGACGATCTGACCGTCCTCAACAGTACCCCAGACGCGCAGGGGCTCCTGCTCGGACTTCTCCTCCTCGCCGCCGATGTAAGGGATGACGTTGTCGATCATCTCGGGCCACTCCTTGAAAGTCTTGCCCGCACCCGAAATAGCCTGGTAGGTGGTAGCCACCACCAGAGTGGGCTTGAACTTGAGCAGGGGGGTCAGAGCGGGGACGTAGGACTGAATGGAGCAGTTGGGCTTGACAGCGATGAAGCCGCGCTCAGTGCCGAGACGCTTGCGCTGGTCGGCAATGACCGCAAGATGTTCGGGGTTGATCTCGGGGATCACCATGGGAACGTCGGGGGTCCAACGGTGAGCGGAGTTGTTGGAGACCACGGGGATCTCAGCGCGGGCGTACTTCTCCTCCAGAGCCTTGACCTCGTCCTTCTTCATATCCACGGCGCAGAACACGAAGGCGCACTTTGCCTTCATGGTCTCAATATCGTTTTCGGCATCCACCACGATCATGTCCTTGTACTCCTCGGGCATGGGGATGTCCAGCTTCCAGCGGTTGCCCACGGCCTCGGCGTAGGTCTTACCGGCGGAGCGGGGAGAGGCAGCCAGGGCGGCGACCTCGAAGTAGGGGTGATCGTGCAGCAGGGTCAGGAAGCGCTGGCCTACCATACCGGTAGCGCCGACAACGCCGACCTTCATCTTTGCGTTGCTCATTGTATATTACCTCGTTTCATGGGATGTATAAATAGATATGATACATTATAGCACAATCGTCTCGGAAATGCAATAGTGAATTTCTTCGAAATCTCTATTTTTTCAACGCACCGGAATATGCATATTTTTCCACAAAAAAGGAGCCGTCCCAAAAGAGACGGCTCTCAAGGTCAATTATTCGTCCTTCCCTCTTTTGCAGGCAAAGAGAGCAGCAGCGCCCATGAGCAGGGCAGCGGCACTAAAGCCAACGACAGATGCGCAGCCGGACTTGGCAGGCTTGGTCTCCTCGGGAGCCTCCGTAGGAGCTTCGGCAGAAGTCTCAACGGGAGCTTCGGTGGGAGCTTCGGTGGGAGCCTCGGTGGGAGCTTCGGTAGGAGCCTCAGTGGGGGCCTCGGTGGGAGCCTCGGTAGGAGCCTCAGTGGGGGCCTCGGTAGGAGCCTCGGTGGGAGCCTCAGTCTCGGGCTCGACGTAAGGGCCTTCAGCCGTACCGACAGACACCGCGTAGTTGTAGGCAACCTCATGCTTGTTCAGCACGCGGTCGTAGATGCGGAAGCACTTGAAGGTGGTGTCCTGATTACGGTCGGTTCTGTCATGGCCGAAGAAGAAGTTATCGGCGCCCATGAAATTGTTCACAGGGCGGGAATCAACCTCCTCGCCGTTGATGTAGGTCACCACGTAAGCGCCGGGCTCGTAGGTGATGGTGATGGTGGAGTTCTTGATGAGATCAACGCCATTGGGGATCTCAAAACGGGTGTCACGGGGCAGGTTGGCGTACTTGAACTCCAGGCAACCGGTATTCACGCGGATGAACAGGGAGAACGCGTCGTTGTCGCAGTTGAGGAAGGTGTGGTAGGAACCGCCCAAGCCCACGAAATCGCCCAGGGAGACCTCCAGAGTCCAAGCCTCACCGTTAATGACGTCAACTACGTTCTGGGGGAAGAACTGGCGGTTGTCGTGTACGGCAAAGCCCTCGTCGGTGAAGTGGTCGTCAGCGTCGGGAGTCAGGTTGATGGCCCACTCCTCGGTGGGGTTGACCTTGTTCTGCCAAACGGTGGCGTCGTTGTTGTGGGTGCCGGTAGCCTCGTTGTCCACGCCGTCGTACCAAGCGACCATACCCTCGGAAATGTAGGCAGCCTCGCCCTCTTCAGCCGAAACGGCAAAGACGGCGCAAGCAGTCAGCAGCAGAACGGCGGAAATCAGGAGAGCCAGAACTCGTCTCATAGAATTCATGATGATTCCTTCCTTTCAAGAATGAAAATTTGCCGCGTCCGCAGTGCCGGACGCGACCTTTTCTCCATTATACAGGATATCGGGAGTTTTGTCAACCGTTTTCCTTCAGTTTTTGTCAATTTTCATCCGTTTTTTCTTGACAGAGGTGGCTGATTGTGTTATACTACATTTACATAAAAAACGAAAGGAATTCCCGTCATGATCCGACTCATTCCCGCCCCCCACAAAACCGACATGACCGACGCCCGCGTGGCCGTCACTCCCGTATATACCGCCGAGGCTCCCTTTGCCGACGCCGCGAAGACCCTCGCCGACTACGCCCGCCGCACCCACGGTATCACCCTGACCGCAGGAGAGGGCGGCATTACCTTTACCGTTGATGCTTCCCTGCCCACCGAAGGCTACACCCTGACCGTCACCGAGGACGGTGCTACGGTAAAGGCCTCGGATATCCTCGGCGCTCAGAACGCCGCCGTGACCCTCATCCAGCTCATGGAGAAGGAGGGTGAGGGTTTGACCCTGCCCGTTGGCACCATCGAGGACGCCCCCAAGTGCACCTGGCGTACCGTCATGATCGACCTCGCCCGCGACTGGCACGAGCTGCACGTTCTGTACGAATACGTGGATATGTGCCGTTTCTATAAGATCAAGTACCTGCACCTCCACTTCACCGACGACCAGAGCTATACCCTCCCCTCCAAAGCATTCCCCAAGCTCTCTACCGAGAGCAGACACTACACCGAGGAGGAGATCAAGGGTGTCATCGCCTACGCCAAGTCCCGCGGAGTGGAGCTGATCCCCGAGACCGACGTTCCCGGCCACACCACCTCCTTCGCCAACGCCTACGGTGAGATCTTCGGCAAGGACGGCATCATCTGTCTGTCGGATGAGTCCATGGCGGCCATGGCTACCCTGTTCCGCGAGCTCTGCGAGCTGTTCGCGGATTCCGCCTACATCCATCTGGGCGGTGACGAGGCGGCCATCATGAAGTGGACGACCTGCGATAAG
The DNA here is from genome assembly GCA_045643785.1 of Eubacteriales bacterium. GTDB lineage: Bacteria > Bacillota > Clostridia > Oscillospirales > CAG-272 > CAMEON01. The sequence goes on from JAZRFR010000106.1 coordinate 5,740, forward strand.
TGCCTGACCGCCTTCCGAGGCCGCGGCGTGGACGTAGACACGTATCTGGGCACCGAGGAAGGCGCGAAGGAGCTGTCCGAGCTGATGCTGGCTACCTTCGTGGGGGATATCTGCGAGGTCATCCTGTCCTGCGGAAAAACCCCCGTGGTCTGGGAGGGCTTCCACAAAAGCATGAACCACCTGATCCCCAGAGAGGCCGTGATCGTGAGCTGGGAGAACTTCTACCAGACCACCCCCGAGCTTCTGGAGGCAGGCTTCCGCGTGGTCAACGGCGCCTGGAAGCCCATGTACGTGGTCACCCCCGTAGTCTACTGGTCCCCTGAGGAGATCTACAACTGGAACGTCTACACCTGGGGCGCGGTGCATCCCCAGTCCCCCTACAATCCCAACACCCTGCACATTGAACCCACCATGCAGGTGGAGGGCGGTCAGCTCCTGGCCTGGGGCGACCAGATCATGGCTAAGTACCCCGTGGTCGCCGAGGGCGTCCGCGAGGAGCAGAGACTTGTGGAGGAGCGCACACCTTGCCTGTCCGAAAACGTCTGGAACCGCGAAAAGCCCACGGATTGGGAAGAGTTCAGCGGCAGAATGGCGCAGGTTGCCGAGCTGTACGAGGCGTTTCGGAATCATCAGTAAATTGCAGTTTATCGGTGAGGGACTTTACCCCTGTACCCCACCAAAGAACTTTTTGAAAAAAGTACTTTGGAATCTCAAAAACTTTCAAAAAGGGTTATTTATCAATATCTTTTTTGAAAGTTCTTGAAGGGTGTCCAGAGGGAAACTTCTTTCAAGAAGTTCCCCTTTGACGTTCCCCCGCTCCCCGATAAACCCAAATTTGAAGAAAGGAGTCCCCATGGAACCCGCCTACACCTCCATTCTCACCCCCGGGGATGCCAAGGCCTTCATAGAAGCCGTCAACGATCTC